>DASVFT010000059.1:0-60383 GCA_036379935.1 Solirubrobacteraceae bacterium
AGTCAAGTCCCGGGACGTGGTGTAGGAACTGGGCTCTGCTCGTCGGTGATGAGGTCGGCGGCTCAGGCCGCGATGAGCTCTGTCACCTCCTCTGGTGTTTTGAGAGGGAGAGTCTTCTCGGACCGGGTCGCGTAGAGGAGCCCCATTGACTTCAGGCTGATGTAGCTGCGACCGACGAGCCACTCGTCATTGGCTTCGATCGCGAGCATCGAGACCAGCCGGATCACCGAGGCGTCGTCGGGGAAGATGCCGACGACGTCAGTGCGCCGGCCGATCTCGCGGTTGAAGCGCTCAAGTGGGTTCGTCGAGCGCAACTTGGGCCAGTGCTCTGAGGGAAACGCGTAGAAGGCCAGCACGTCGTCTTCGGCCTCCTCGAGCAGCGCGGCGACCTTCGGCAGCCGCGCCTGCAGCTGGGCAACAGCGTCGGCGAGCCGGCGGCCGGCCTCGTCGCCGTCCGGGGCAGTGAACAGCGAGCGGATCACCGCGCCCAGGGCGTCGTGCTGGTCCTTGCGGGCATGGCCACGGAGGTCTCTGAGGAAGTGCACGGTGCAGCGCTGCCACGGCGCGCCGAGGACCTTGGCCAGCGCCGCCTTCAGGCCGGGGTGGGCGTCTGAGATCGCCAGTTGAACGCCGACAAGGCCGCGCGCGACCAGCGACCGCAGGAACTCCGTCCAGAACGCCTCGGTTTCCGCGGCCCCGATGTCCAGGCCGATGATCTCCCGCCGGCCGGTCTCGTGAACGGCGTGCGCGACGACGACGGCCTTGCGCGCCACACGGCCCGAGTCGCGGACCTTCTCGATCTTCGCGTCGACGAACAGATAGGGGTATCGGCCCTCCAACGGCCGCTCCCGAAACGCCGTCACCTGCTCGTCGAGCAGCCCCGCGATCCGCGACACCTCCGACTTGCTAATGCGCAAGCCGAGGCTCTCGACGAGCTGATCGACGCGGCGCGTCGAGACCCCGCAAACATAGGCCTGCTGAACCACCGACACCAGCGCCTGCTCTGAGCGCTTCCTGGGCTGCAGGAACGACGGGAAGTAGCTGCCCTGACGGATCTTCGGGATCTGCAACTCGATCTCCCCAGCCCGCGTGTCCCACCGCCGCGGCCGATAACCGTTGCGATACGTCGCACGATCCTCGGTGCGCTCCCCGTGCTCGGCGCCGATCAACTCCGACACCTCGCCCTCCATCAGCTCCTGCGCGACCGCCCTCACCGACTCGCGGATCACATCACCATGCTCATCGCGCAGCACCTGCCTGACGACCTCCTCGATCGTCATCCTGTCCCGACCGGCCATCGCCGGCCTCCTTTCGTCGAAGCCTTGAGAACTCCGACGATCATGAGCGCCGCGGTGGCCGGACTACCTTCGATCCGTCCGAACCGCTCCTACACCAACCCTAGGGACGTGACCGCAGCAGGCGTCCAGCAGCAGCCGACAGCCACGCCAGACACGCGCGACAATCGGCGCTGCATCGAGGCCAACCCCTCGGTGCCAGGCCCCCGGGGCGCGCCAACGCCGCCGGGGCCACCTATACGGACGGCGGCGACCATAGCTCCGGCCCCGCGCGCGAGCGAGCCCGAATCGCCATGGATCCACGCAGCGGATCCCCGAAACGACGAAAGCCCCGCATGTGCAGGGCCTTCGCGAGGGTGGAGCTAGGGGGACTCGAACCCCCGACCTCCTGGGTGCGATGCGGCTCTGCTAGGCGAGAACTCTCTGCGCCATGGTCGGCACCTCCCAGAGCTGGGGTGTCGGCAACAGGCCCATCCTGTCGCCCAGTCCCCGCACATCTCTGCGCGAGGTGCCGACCGATCTACACCTCACGCCGGACCGGACCGACCTCCGTAGGGTCTAGTACGGCCCTAATCGGGTTTACGCACCCCCACAGGCTTGGCGGAGGCGCGGCGGAGGCGTCCCGCCGTCAGGCGCCCGCGAGCCCGCCGTGCTCGATATCGTCCGCGCGCTCCCGGTAGCCGGGAACGACGAGCGACGTGACGATGGCGTGCTCGGCCGTAACCTCGTCGATCAGGGGCCACATCTCGGCGACGCGGTCCGGACGGTCGATGTAGACGGTGTACGTCGGACGGTGGCTCGCAAAGCGCCCGAGCCGGTCGCCGTGGGGGTGCTCGTCGCTCGAGAAGCCCCAGTCGCCGAGGATCGTCGTCGCGCCGGCCGCGCCCGCCATGCGCAGGCGGCGGGTCAGCTCGCCATAGAGCGGGCGGCCGCGGAAGTGCGCCGTGCGTCGCGTGTAGACCCGGATCGTCTGCCACGCGTCGCGCGCGCGGGCGGCCTCGACCGGTACGCGCGGCGACTCGAGCAACTCACCGTCGTGCTTGACCTGGGCTATGCCCTCGAGCGTCACGACGGGGTGGTCGAGCACCCCGGCGAGCGCGGGAAGGCAGCGGCGCAGGAGCGCGGCGGGGCCGACGGAGATGATGACCATTGGCGAAGCGCCGTTGCCGCCGAACAGCCGCGCGCGTCCGCGCCGGCCGCCGATGGAGCCGTCGACGCCGCGGAGCACGATCGCCCCGGTGGCGCCGGTCCGGCGCAGCAGTGCCACGGCCTCGCGATACGCCGGACCACCCCCGTGGCCGCGCTCGCCCGAGCGGCAATAGATCGTGAGCTTGGCGGCGCGGCCCGCGCCGTCCGGGAAGGTCGCCCGCGCGACGTCGGCGCTGGTCGCCAGCGTCGCGGTCTCGAGCGTCACGAGGCCGCGCCGGACCACCGTGTCGACGTCGGCCAGCGCCGCGAGCACGCGGTCGCGCGGCCCGACCGCGATCCCCAGCAGCGGAAGGTCGGTCGAGACGTCGGGAAAGCGCTCCGAGTGGATGCGCCGGTTGATCCCGTAGCCCTCGATCCCGCGCAGCAGGGCGGTGCAGGCGAGGTCGTGGCGGCAGAGGGTTGCCATGAGCGCGTCGGACGCGAGGTCGCGGCCGGTGGCGAGCGACTCGCCGAAGTAGACCGACAGCTTTAGGGCGGGCGCGATCACCGAAGCGCTCCCGCGAGCGCCCAGCCAGCGCCGGTCGCGGCCAGGCCGGCGACCATCGAGCCGAGGAGGTAGGCCGCGATCAGCCCGAATTCGGCGTCCTCGCCCAGGCGCTGGGCCTCGACCATCCACGTCGAGAACGTCGTGTAGCCGCCGAGGAAGCCGGTGCCGAGGACGAACAGCGCGTCGCCGGTCACGTCGAGGCCCGTGAGGACGCCGAGGACCAAGCCGCCACTGAGGTTGATGACGAACGTACCCCACGGGAAGGCGCCCGGCCGGCGCCCGGTGACGGTGGCGGCCACCGCGTAGCGCGCGTACGCACCGGCTGCGCCGAAGACGCCCACCCCGATCCAGGCGAGGGTGCCGATCATCCGTACCGGTGTCTCCGGGCGACGATGGTCGCCGCGACCGCCGCCGCCATGCCGGCCGCCATGCTCGCGGTCGCATAGGCGAGCCCCAGGGCCGCGTGCCCGTCCCGGGCGAGGCGGATCGTCTCCACCTGGAACGTCGAAAAGGTCGTCAGGGCGCCGCAGAAGCCGGTGCCGAGCAGCAGTCGCCAGTAGCGGGTGGGGGCCACCATCTCCGCCAGCCGCGTCGTCAGCCACGCAAGGATCAGCGCGCCGGCGACGTTGACGGCGAACGTCGCCCACGGCCAGTCGCCGGGGCGGACCGGTAGCGCGTGACCCACGGCGGCGCGGACGAGCGCACCCGCGGCGCCGCCGGCGAGGATCGACGCGATGCGGAGGCGGGCCACGTCGAAGCGGTCGAAGAGCAGCCGGACGAACGCCGGGATGCCCTCCGTGTGGGCGGGGCGCGGTATCACCGCGCGACGGCGCGAGCGGCGTTCGCGGTCACGCGGCGCAGTGTAGGTACGCCATGACACCCGCGGACCCCCCTGCAGCGCCGCTGTGACCGCCGGTCGCGGCCGGCCGCCGCGCCTCCTTCGTCCGGGCCGGCCGCCTGCATCCGGTCCGCGCCGCTGGTGCGGGGCGTGGCGAGCGAAACGCCCGGTTGCACCGATGGAACGACTTTGGCAGGACGCCGCTGGTGCGTCAGGACCGTAGCGCTGCGCGCGGAGCCGGCCGGTCGTGCCGGGAACCGGCGCGGCGCGGTCGCTGACAGCAGCGCTGTCGTCCCATATACAGGAAGCGCCCGATGCACTTGGATCACGTTCCGGAAGCATCGCTCTCGCCCTGAGCGGGTCTTCAGGGCGCCACCGCCACACACGGCGGACTAACGGTCTAAGTCCCGGTCGTCCGGTCGCGGTCGCTGCGCACGCTGGTCGGACGTCGGTGTTCGACGTCATTTTCGAAGCCCGGCACTGCCGCGCGGTGGCGGTCGGCTGCAGGCTCCGGAAAGCCACAGGAGGGAGTGCACACAAATGGGCATCTCACCGGGCGCTTCGCCGGGTGGCCTTGCCTCCGTGAACGGCACCATGCCGGCGTGGGGCGAGCGCGTCGAGGGCAGCCCCGCGCTCGCGTTCGTGGACTCCTGCCTTCGCGGGGTGGGGCAGGTCTGCTTCATGAACAACCCGGTGACCGGTCTCGCGATCCTCGTGGCGATGTTCGTCGGCGAGGCGTGGCTGGGCTTCGCGGGCGCGCTCGGCCTGGTCGTGTCGACGGGGGCGGCGATGCTGATCGGGATGGACCGCGGAGCGATCCGAGCGGGGCTGTTCGGCTTCAACGGCGTGCTCGTCGGGGCCGGCCTCTCGCTGTTCCTCCAGCCCGACTGGGACGTCCTGGTGATGGTGTGGATCGTGGTCGCGGCCTTCTTTTCCACGGTTCTACATGCCGCGCTGGCCGGCGTCTTCATCGGCGCCTGGAAGGTGCCGCCGTTCACGCTGGCGTTCAACGTCATCACGCTGATCTTCCTCATCGGCGCGCTGAACTTCGCCAACGGCCGCGTCGGTGGCCTGGTGGCACCGAGCAGCCCGCAGGTCACCGAGGGGAAGGTGAGCAACGCGCTGCGGTCGGCCGCGGATGCGGCCACCGCCAACGACATCGAGGGCGTGGTGAACGCGATCCTGCGCGGCATCAGCCAGCTGTTCTTCGCGAACAGCATCGTCTCCGGGATCATCATCGTCCTCGGGATCGCCGTCTGCTCGCGGATCGCAGCGATCTTCGCGCTGGTCGGCTCGACCGTCGGGATGCTGACCGGCCTCGCGCTGGGGGCGAACGGCGTCGCGATCTACAACGGGCTCTGGGGCTTCAACTCCTTCGACGCCGCGCTCGCGATCGGGGGCGTGTTCTTCGTGTTGACGCTGAGGTCGGGCCTGCTCGCCGTCGCCTGCGCGGTGTTCGCGGCGATCCTGTTCGGTGCGATCGCGTCGCTGTTCACGCCGTGGGGCCTGCCGGCGCTCACGCTCCCGTTCGTCTTCGCGACGCTCGCGTTCGTGCTCCTGAAGGACGCCGCTCCGACGCTCCAGCCGGTCGCGGTCGAGGACATCACGAGCCCCGAGGAGCACCTGACGCGATCTCGCGAGGAGCGCTCGCGGGGCGTCGGACGCGACACGGTTCCCCAGGGCACATGACGGCAGACAGCACTAACGGGAACTTCCAGCACTGTCGGAAATTGGTAACGGCAATCCACTGAGGTGAAGGAGCTGGCGCATGCCAAAGAATCTGTTTCCGCTGGACAACTCCAAGAAGTTCACCGACCAGAAGCACGTCGGTCACAACCGGTGGCACCCGGACATCCCGCCGAACGTGACCGTCAAGCCGGGCGACGTCTTCCGCGCGGATTGCCGTGAGTGGTTCGACGGGGCGATCAAGAACGACGACTCGGCCGACGACGTGCGCAACGCGCCGCTGCCCGGCGTGCACGTCCTCAGCGGGCCGTTCCGGGTCGAGGGCGCGGAGCCCGGCGACCTGCTCGTCGTCGACATCCTCGAGATCGACGCGTGCGATCAGGAGGACGAGGGCCCGCTCTCCGGCATGGGGTGGGGCTACACCGGCGTGTTCGCGAAGACGAATGGCGGCGGCTTCCTCACCGACCGCTTCCCTGACGCCTACAAGGTGATCTGGGACTTCACGGGGGACGTCGCAACATCGCGGCACATCCCCGAGTGCTCGTACGTCGGTATCCACCATCCCGGCCTCATGGGAACCGCGCCGTCGGCGGAGCTGCTGGCGAAGTGGACCAAGCGCGAGACCGACCTCATCGCGACCGACCCGGACCGCGTCCCGCCGCTGGCCCTGCCGCCGCTGCCCGACAGCGCGATCCTCGGAACCCTCGAAGGCGATGACTTCGACCGCGTCGCGTCCGAGGCGGCCCGCACGGCCCCGCCCCGCGAGAACGGCGGCAACCAGGACATCAAGAACTTCACCGCCGGGACGCGGGTCTTCTACCCGGTCTTCGTTCCAGGGGCGAACCTCTCGTTCGGCGACCTGCACTTCTCCCAGGGCGACGGCGAGATCACGTTCTGCGGCGCGATCGAGATGGGCGGGTTCATGGACCTGCACGTCGACGTCATCAAGGGCGGGATGGAGACGTTCGGCGTCGCTGAGAACGCGATCTTCATGCCGGGCCTGCGCGACCCGCAGTACTCCGAGTGGATCGCCTTCTCCGGCGTGTCCGTGGATCTCGACGGCAAGCAGCACTACCTCGACGCTCAGCTGTCCTACGAGCGCGCCTGCCACCACGCGATCGACTACCTCATGAAGTTCGGCTACAGCGACATCCAGGCGTACATGATCCTGGGCTCCGCGCCGATCGAGGGGCGGTTCTCGGGCGTCGTGGACATCCCGAACTCGTGCGCCACGGTCTACATCCCGCGGCGGATCTTCGACTTCGACGTCGCCCCGTCGAGTGGCAAGCCGTACCAGGTCAAGCAGGGCGTCAAGGTCCCGAAGTCCGCGAACTGACGGAGATCGTCGTGGCGTTCTACGACTACCGATGTGACCACGACGGCGTGTTCGAGATAGCGCGGCCGCTCGGCACGGCGCCGGGATCGATCGCGTGCCCGGAGTGCGGCGGTGAGGCGAGCCGCGTGTTCTCGACGCCGATGCTCGCGACGACCGCGCCGAAGGAACTGGTCGCCGCGATCGACCAGGCCGAGAAGACCCGGGACGCGCCGGACATCGTCACGTCCCTGCCGCCGCGGCCCGCGCACAAGCGGACGCCCGTGCTGCCGCTCACGCCGACGCTCAGGCGACTGCCGAGGCCGTGAGGTGCCGGGAGGGTTCGGGACGCCGGCAACGGCGGACCGGGCCCTCACGACCGGGGCGCGACCACGATCCAGAACAACGCTGCGTCGCGATCGCCGAGGTTGCGCCAACCGTCGACGCGCGAGCACTCGGCGAGCAGGACCTCGCCATCGCGGATCGCCGGCGTCTGGTCACCCACGTGGACCTGGACCAGGCCGCGCGACACCGCCACGATGCCCTCGCCTTGCTGTCGCTCGATCGGCGCGCCGGCGTCGCGGGGGCCGAGGTGCACGAGATCGATGCGCAGGTCGCTCGTGATGCCGCCGAGGAGCGTGATCGCCCGCTCGCGGCCGCCGCGCGGGTCGCCGACGCGGCGCCCGATCCGGTAGGTGGACGGGTCCTCGCCGTGGAGGAGGTCGTCGACGGTGAGCCCGAGCTTCGCGCTCAGGCGCACGAGCGTCGACAGCGAGAGGCCGCGCTCGGTGCGCTCCGCCTGCGAGATCGCGCTCGCCGTTACGCCCGCGAGCTGCGCGAGCTGGCGCTGACTGATCTTCCGGGCGCGACGCACCGCCCGCAGCGACGCCGCCACCCGGCCGATGACCTCCGCCTCGGCGAGCACCGGGCCGTCCGTGCCCGGGTGCCAGTGCAGCAGCGAGCCCCGGACGCTCTGGTCGCGCCCCTCGGCCTTGGCGACGCGTACGCTGTGCTTGTCGAGGCGCAGGACGCATTGCGTCACGGCCTCGACGGTGTCGCGGATCGTCGCGGGCATGTGGCGCAGGTCCATCGACCAGTAGGCGATCGCCCCGACCTCGAGCAGCAGGGGGCAGCAGCGGGCGAAAAAGCCGCGCGTGAGCTCTGCGCCCCAGGCCTCGACCATCCCGTCCAGCGACTCGAACAGCAGGAGATTGCGCTTGCCGGCGTCGCAGCGCCGGCGGATCTCGCGCAGCAGGTCGCCGGGCTCGATCGACGGCCGCCCGGGCGTCGTGCCGACGACCTCGAGCCCGGTGAAGTCCGCCGCGATCGGCCCCGGGTCGCGGCCGACCGCGATCCAGCTCGTGGCGTCGAACTCAGGCGCAAAGCGAAGGATCGCGCGGTAGAAGGGCTCGGCCGACGCCCCGTCGAGCTGCCACACGACATTGTCGCCCCAGTACAGCCCGCCGAGCACTTCGTCAAGGGTCGTGAGGCCCGTGCTGACGCGCCGGTCTGAGCCGCCCCGGTCAATCATCGCTGTCAGGAGTGCATGGTCGACGGCGGCGCCGAGGATCGGCAGCCGGCCCAATGCGCGACTGGGCTGACAGCATCGCTTCAAACCTACTCGATAGATCCGCGGCGGTCGCGAGCGCGTACGGCCCGTCTCCGAGGCCGCCGCTTAGCCGTCGCGGTCGTCGTCGAAGGCATCGGTTGCCGCGACCGGTGAAGGGCGCCACTATTTCTGTCGTGTGTCATGCCGCGTCTCGGTAGTACTGGTGGATGAGGGCGCCGAGGCGGTCGTGGCGTTGGATCGCGCCGGTGGTGGTTGTCGGCGGTGGATCTTGAGGTTGTGGTGGCTGGAGCTTGAGCGCGCGGTGGGGCCTTTGCGTGTTGTGGTACTCGACGTAGACGCGCAGGACGCGCTGGAGGTGGCGGGGGTTGAGGATCGCTAGCCAGTCGAGGCATTCAGCGCGGACGGTTCTGAGGAAGCGCTCGGCGATGGCGTTAGCCTGCGGCGCCCGCGCGGGCGTCTTGACGATTCGGATGGCGCCACGACGACGCGCGCGACAATCGGCGTTGCATCGAGGGCTGCTTCCTCGGTGCCAGGCCCCGGGGCGTTTCCGCGCCGCCGGGGCCACCTATACGGACGCCGGCGACCATAGCTCCGCCCACCCGCCCCAGCGAGCGCAAATCGCCATGAATCCCCGGCAATCCGCGGCTATCGCCGCGATTTCAGGCGCTAGTTGACGTGCCCGGACAGGTTGTGAGCGGTTGAGGAGAGACGTCCGGGCCCGTCCTGAGGCTGTGGGTCTTGCGAGGGACTCACAACCGAGGAGGGCCCGGATGGGCGTTCACGCTAACGCCAAGCTCGGACCGGCTGGGCGCCGCGAGCTGGTCAGGTTGATCGCTGAGGGTTCGAGCGAGAGGCAGGCGGCCGCCTGCCTCTCGCTCGCGCCGGCCACCGCTCACCGGTGGTCGGTGCGCGAGCGCGAGGCCACCCCCGAGCAGCGCGCGTCGGGGGCTTGGGCGCTGGATCGCTCGAGTCGTCCTCGGTGCTCGCCGCGGCGCACCGATGCCGAGACCGAGCGGCGGGTCTGCCAGGCGCGCGAGCGCACGGGCTGGGGTCCGCGGTTGCTCGCTGGCGAGACCGGTGTTGCACACTCGACCGTCCACGCGATCCTGGTCCGCCATGGTTGTTCGCGGCGCCCGCGGCCGGCGCAGCGCGCGGTCTGTCGCTATGAGTGGCCGTGCCCGGGTGATCTGCTGCATATGGACGTCAAGCGCTATCCGCGTTTCGCGCGGCCCGGTCACGCGGTCACCGGCGATCGCGTCAAGACCTACCAGGAGAAGACGCGGCCGCTCGGTCATGACTACTTTCACGCCGTCGTCGATGACCACAGTCGCCTGGCCTACGGCGAGCTGCTCGATGACGAGCGCGCCGCGACGGTCACCGCGTTCGTCGACCGCGCGCTGGCGTGGTTTGCCGAGCATGGCATCACCACTCGGCGAGTGATGACCGACGGCGCCTGGAGCTACATCCGCAACCGCGGCCTCCGCGCTCTGCTGAGCGACCACGAGATCCGCCACATCGTCACGCCGCCCTACACGCCGCGCTGGAACGGCAAGGTTGAGCGCTTCCACCAGACGATGGAACGCGAATGGGCGAAGGGCGTGCGCTACCGCGACCATCACGCCCGCAACCAGGCGCTGCCACACTGGCTCGCGCACTACAACGAGCGCAGGCCCCACTCAGCCCTCGGCGGCCGACCTCCCATCAGTCGCGCTCACAACCTCCTTGGGCAGGACAACTAGCGCCTGAAATGGAGCGCGATCATCGCGGATCAACGGCGGTCCCCGAAACGACGAAACCCCCGCACATGCAGGGGCTTCGCGAAAGTGGAGCTAGGGGGACTCGAACCCCCGACCTCCTGGGTGCGATCCAGGGGAGCTGCCACACAGAACAAGCCGATTTGCAGGCACTTCGTGCGCTGTGCCCCAGCGATTCGCTCGGCGGATTGTCGCCGATTGACGGCGTTCCACGGCGACTCAGGCACTCCTGGCCGTGAGTGCCTGGATGCGACAGAGGTAGTCGGTTAGTGCCGACGGCCGGGCGGGGTACCGTCTTGGCATGGCGTCCGAGAAGAAGATCACCGTCGCACTGGACGCATCGATGGTCGCCCAAGCTCGCGAGCAGATCGGCGAGCGCGGCGATGACCTGGAGGACGCGGCGGTCGTCGAGCGCGCGCTGAATGCCTTCCTGCTCCGCCGCGCGATCGAGAAGACGCAAGCTGCGGCCGGTCTCGACGACGCCACCGCCGAGCAAACGGCATACGACGAGCTCGCCGCGATGAGCAGCGCGTTGCTTCCGTGCGGCTGAGCTGCGCCGCGCGGCTCCATGGACACGCGACATGGTGGGCGGGGCTCCCCGAAGCGTTCCGCCGAGGGTTGCCGTTCGCCCTAGGCTAGATCGAGCGTGCGCGGTCGATAGCAGCGGCTATGCGACCGACGATCTTGCTCCCACGTCGTGTGAACCCGAGTTCGGACATGACCTCGGCGATAAGTTCCTCGCGGCTGCGCAGCAGCGTGTCGGACTCGATCCATCGGACGAGCGCCTGGAGTTCGGCGTCGGAGTAATCGTCGATCTCTCCCCAGGCATAGACATCGGGCCGCGGTCCCCGCTCCGGCTGTGTCGCGGTGGTCGGGGGTGACGGCGGTGCGGTGGCCGCAACCGAGGTAGCCCCGTCGATAGCGGCGCGGTAGGCCACGACAGCCTTTTCGATCTCGCCGGCACGATCGTCGAACCAGTCCTGCGACCAGATACGGTGGAACTGCCAGCCGAGGCGTTCGAGCTGCTCTTGTCGGAGGCGGTCGCGGTCGCGAGCTGTCTGTGACGAGTGATAGGCGGCTCCGTCAGCCTCGATGGCGAGGACCAGGCGGCCAGGCTGGTCAGGGTGCTTGGCGACGAAGTCGAGGCGGTAACCGCTCGCGCCGTACTGGCAGATCAGCGGGATGCCGGCACGCTGGAGTGAGTCGCGGATGTCGAGCTCGAACGGGTTGAGCTCTGGCGTTGCCTCGGCCTCGCGGTCGAGCTTCTCGCCGCTGCTCTCTGCGTAGGCCAGGTACAACCGCAGGAGCTCTGCGCCCCGCGCGCTCGTGCGCTCGGGGTCCATGTCCAGCATGCTGAACGACGAGACCAACGTCATGCGCCGCCGAGCGCGGGTCACCGCGACGTTGAGTCGGCGTTCGCCGCCTTCGTAATTCAGCGGTCCGAAGCGGTAGAGCATACGACCATCGGCGCTCTTGCCGTACCCGACCGTCAGGAGGATGGCGTCGCGCTCGTCGCCTTGGACACGTTCGAGGTTCTTGATGAAGAACCGCTCGGGGCGGCTCTCGTCGAAGAAGTCGTCCAGGTCGCTGCGATCGCGCAGGACGTTGCGCAGGGTCGTTTCGACCCGCTCGGCATGTTTGAGGCCCATGGCGATCACACCAAGGCTCTCTTCTGGCCGCTGTTCGGCGTGTTCGAGGATGAGTTCGACCACGCGCAGAACCTCGGCGTTCGAGCTGTCCTCACCGCCGTGTTGGCTGGGCTGCCATGGGACGAGGACGTGGCGTACGCATTCTGGGCCGCTGGCCCCGGGGAAAGTGAGCAGAGACCGTCCATAGAGGTGCGCGTTGGAGAACGCGATGAGCCGTTCGTCCTGGCTGCGATAGTGCCAGGTGAGCATCTTCCACTCGACCAGGAACTCCAGGGCGTCCAACACGGACTCGAAGTCGGCGTTTGCGGAGAGCAGGTGCGGGTCTTCTTCGTCGTCGGCGACGAGGGACGGGCCTGAGAAGAAGTCGGTGGGTGGGAGCTGTCTCTCGTCGCCTGCGACCACGAGGCGCCGGCCGCGCGCGATCGCGGGAATCGCTTCGGCGGGTCGGACCTGGCTGGCCTCGTCGAAGATCACGACGTCGAAGTAAGGCTTGTCGTTAGGCAGGACCTGGCTGACGACCAGTGGACTCATCACCCAACACGGCTTGATGGTCGTCATGACCTCGGTGGCCTCGGTGAACGTCTCGCGGACGGCGCGGTGTCTGGTCTTCTTAGCGGCTTCGCGGCGGATCAGCGTGGCCTGTTCGGGATGCTGGTCCTCGGTGCGCAGCGCGCGCTCGGCGGCCAGACGTCGGACCCGGTGGGCGGTGGTCATGATGTGTTGGCGGTCGGCCTGCTGGAACTCGCTGACGGTGCTGGCTTGTTGCTCGCCGTTGAAGCCGCCGACCCGCGGGTCGCTGAGCCGCAGCTCGTCAACGATCGACGCCAGCCACGCGTGTTCGAAGGTCGCCAGGCTGGCCTCGACGTTGGCGTCCCGTCTGGCAAGCTCCGCAAGCAACTCGCCAAGCCCGGCCTCCTCGAGGCCAGTGCGTAACCGGTGCAGCTCCGGGAGCCTGCCGAGGGTCGCGGCGTCGGCGCGCAAATCGCGAAGTCGCTGGGTGACGTCGGCGCGGCTGCCATCGACCATGTTCACCCCGAGCAAGCCGGCGAGTTCGCCGAGCTGGGCCTCGAGCGCGGCGTGCGATCGCGCGAGCTCGTCGAGGTCCTGGGGCGGGCGCGGCGTCCCGTCGCCGCCTTGCTCGATCCAGGTGCGCTGCTGCACCGCCGCGCCGGCGATGGCGTCAAGTAATGCGCCCTTGCGGAGCTTGATCCCGTCGCGCTGGAGCGCCTTGGCGCGCTTATGGGCCGCACGAAATACGCCGTCTCCCAGCGTCGCGGACATGCGAGCGCCTGCCCCCGCGCCGAGCGGCGCGAGCTGTTGTGGCACCGTCTCCAGGGGCTCGCCGTAGATGGCAGGGTCGAAGTGCTCGAGGGTGTCGCGCGCGCCGGCCCAGAGACTCAGCCGCTGCGCCCAAGCGCCCAGTGCGGCCGGAGTCGGCAACCCGACTGAGGCGTTGGCCTTCTCGAGGCGGTCGAGGGCGGGATCGAGCGTGCGCGTAGACAGGTCGTCGACCAGGTCGCGGGCGCGTTCGACTTGCTCGCGCGTGGTGATCTGCGCCCTGGCCCACGGCGACGAGGCCACCGCTTGAAGGCCACCGCGGCCGACGTAGTTGCGCAGGTCCTCACGGACTTCCTCAAGGACCGCGGCGGTGAGGCGCCGGAGCTGGTCGCCGCGCAGCCGCACCGAGGTCGCGGGATCGGTGCCCAGCGCTGTCAGCCGCAGTTGCGCGTCGAACAGCGATATGTCCCACGCGTCGCGCTTGGCGTGTAGCGCCTCGTTCCAGTCATTGAGCTCACGGCGTCGCGCGTCGAGCAGGCGGTGGTCGCGGTCCAGGTCAGGCTGGGTGATCGTGGCGTTGGTGTGCAGCGCGCCTGCGATCGATTGTGCGACCTGGCGCTTGCTCGACACGCCGCCGTGTAGGTCGAGGACCAGATCGCCGAGCCCGACCTGGTCCAGGCGCTTCAGGACGGCGTCGATCGCTGCGCGTTTCTCGGCGACGAAGAGCACGGTCTTCTGGCGGGCGACGAGCGCGGAGATGAGATTGCTGATGGTCTGGCTCTTGCCGGTGCCCGGCGGTCCCTTGACGACGAGGTCCTGGCCGCGCAGGACCTTGTTGATCGCGAAGTTCTGACTTGAGTCGGCGTCGAGCACGAGGAACTCGTCGGCCGGCGGAGTCTGGTCGGGGAGCGACGGGTCGATGTCGGCGCGACGGTCTCGGATGGCCTGCTGGGCGTCTGGGTCGCCGGCAAGGGCGGCGATGAGCTCATGCGCGGCAAGCGCCTCGATCGACCCTTGCAGGTCGCGGACCATCGGAAGTTTGGCGTACGAAAAGTTCCCCAGCACGGTCTTCGGTAGCACGCCGAAGCCGGGGACTCGGCTGGCTTTCTCAGTCAGCCACGCGTACGCGAGCTCGAGCTCCTCGGGCGTGTCGATCGCGCCTTCCATGCCGGCGCTTGCCAGGAGCTCGTCGGGATCGCAGTGACAGTCGAACTCGGCCGCCAGCGCGTTGAGCAGAGTGGGGTTGACCTCGAGGTCGCCAGTGACCGCCAGGTCAAAGTCCTGGTGGGCGGCGCCGCGGGGGGTGATAGTGGCTGGCGCCAGCAGCACTGGCGAGGCGGGGACCGCGCTGCCGTGCGGGTTCTCCCATGTCGCCAGGCCGCAGGCGAGATGGAGCGTGTGGATGCCGCGCTCCTCGTAGATCGCCTGCGCCTTGGTGTGGATTGTGCGCCCGCGCCGGACCGCATCGGTGAGGGCGTCCGCGTCCCCTGGGACGAGCTGCGCGAGCGATCGCGAACGGCCGGCGAGCACGTCGAAGACGGGCCGGGGCGGCGCGTTGGTGAGGTCTAGCGTGCCGGCGCGCTGATCGCGGAAGAACAACAGATTGTTACGTGCAGAGCGGTCGACAAGCTGGTCGGTCCATGCCTTCACGGCGCGGGTCACCGCCCGCAGCCGCGGCGACTCGGGCTCCTGTCCGATGGCCTGATCGGTGTCGAGTTCTTCAATCAGGGGATCGAACAGCTCGTCGTCGCCGTCGTCGCCCTTGAGGGGCGCTGCGCCGTAACTGTGCAGGCCGCTGGTTTCGTCGGCGAGGATCGCGGCTTCTGCGGCGGCATCGAACGAAGCCACGTCGGACCGGTCAGACGTCGCGCCGCCGGCGGCCCGCAGAATGACCGCCGAGGCGGTCCCCCTCGGGAAGTACCACTCGCCACGCTTGGCGGCGTAGCGGCCGCCGAGCGACAGCGGCCAGACGGCATCTGGCCCAGGGCCGTTGACGAGCCAGACCTTCGCCAATTGTGGGCGATCGTCTACCTGCACGTGCGCCTAAAGTCGCTGACCGGACATCAGCGCGTCAGTGTGGCGCAGCCCGCCTCGCGGTGACAGTCCGACGTCCGTCGAGGACCTGATCCGTCGCCCGCGAGCGGTACACAGGCGCCACCGACAAGACCGATGGGGTCCATCGCGTTTGCGCACGGCGTGATCGCTGGAGTCATCGCATCCTGGTCTCCGCGTTCATCGGTCGGCCCGGCGCGGCTCCGGAGAGATCGTCGAGGTATGGCACGGCGAGCTTCGTGCTGATTGTATGCCCTGCTCGATGAGCGAACCTTAGTACTAAAGCCAGCTGTCGGAGGGTCCGATAGGAGGCTCGAATGAGGTGCAGCGCGTGCCTCTCTCCGAGGGAAGGACTCGATGGATGGACCAAAAACGCCCAAGGGCGAGGCGTTGGTACCGCATGCCGAGAGTGCCGTGAGCATGGACGCCGGACGCCCTCACGGCTCCGATCGGGGGCGCGCTTGTGCCCGCACGGCCCAGTCTCCGGCGGCTGGTTTCCCGACAAATCGAATGTGCCAGTTCGTCGACGACATAGACGCTCCAAGCTCAAGCGGCCTGAGCGCCTCAGTGCAGTGGTCACCCGAGCGCACCACAGCGTCGCGTTCGTGATCCCAGGTTAGGTTTCGCCCAATGGGCTTCTTGGACCGCTTTCGCACAGCACCGAAATCACCCGTTGGGCGCTTCGCGCCGCTTCCCGAGGACGGATTCATGCGAGTTGTTGGCGAGTCGCACTGCCAGCCGGCGCTTCAGCAGATGCGCGGCCGCTGCGTGCCCGGAGCCGAGGGCCGTCCGAGCTTTGCGGTGGCGCTCGTCCCCGAGCCCGGGAACGCCTACGACGAGCACGCCGTAGCGGTGATGAGCGAGGCCGGGCGCGTCGGCTACCTGCCACGAGAGGACGCCCGGAGATTCGGCCCAACGCTGCGGGCGCTCCAGCGCGCTGGATACGACGGTGGGACCTGCAGGGCGCTACTCAATGGGGGTACACGCGACAAGCCCAGTCTTGGCATCACGCTGTGCATCGCGTATCCCGAGGACTGCGAACTGCACCTTGGGATTCGTGCGCCGGATGGGAAGCCCGCGGCAGGGCGTATCCGCGGTCGCCACTACACGGATTACGTGGATGAGGTCAAGCTTCTCCGGCGCGAGGACCGCGACGACGCAGCCGAGCAGCTCCTGCTCGAGCTTGTCCAGGCCGTCGAAGAGGAAGCGCGCGTGCTCGGTGTAGGCGTGGCTCCCTGGTACTACGAGCAGCTTGCGATCATCTATCGCAAGCGGAAGGACGGCGACTCCGAGATTGGGATCCTCGAGCGCTACTCACGTCAGCCGCCAGCGCCCGGTGCAGGCCCCGAGAAGCTCGCGCAACGCCTAGCAAAAGCACGGGCCCGGCGAGGTGACGCATGACTCTTGCGAGTCCGCGACCTGCGTCGCGCGCGGGCCTTGAGATCCATTGGTTCATGTCAGACCGACCTGCCGTTACGCGACTCTTGCTCGGATGCGACTGAGGGTCGACCCCTGGGATCCCGAATACGGCGCCTCCGTGGAGCTGGACGGCGAGCTCGAGCCAGCTGCGGGCCTCGATCTCACCGTCGAGGTAGCTGGGACGTGGGCGCCGATACCAGCGACGCCGCGCGGCGCAGCCCCCTGCTGCGCCTTCATCGACGGCGTTCGCCGCATCGATGTTCGCCTCTTTGCGGAGGAAGGCGACGTCTCCGTGCCGGGTCTCGCTGGTTCCTGGGCCGTCGGCTGCGCTTGGGCATCACGGCCACCGACCATTGGCGACGTCCGCGTCGGCCGCGAGATCGTGACTGGGGGCGGGCTATTGCCGCCGCCGCTGACGGCGGCTGTTGGAGCCCAAACCTTGACCTTTACGCCGTCGTCAGTTCCGGGGAGCGCCCCGCTCGACCCATTGCGCGGACTGCAGAACGCGATGCGAGAAGCCGAGGTGGAGCTGGCAAGCGCGGCCGTCGACTCGGGCAGGGCGGAGCTCGTCGTGGCCGACGGCCCGCTGAGCTACGCGATGTCCGGCTGCCTTGTCGGAATGGTGAAGCGCCAATCCCGTGCATACCTCGACGCGGAGCGCTCGAGAGTGATTCCCAACCTTCGAGCTGGCGACCGCACTCCGCTGTTCAAGCTCGGCGAGCAACGCCTTGAGCGGTACTCGTGGTACCTGCGCCTCGTCGATGGCCGGTCGATCGACGGCGCGATGGCCGGCGTAGTTCGCCTCGAAACGGATGCTTCCGGAGGAGTCGACGCAGCGCGCGAACTTGCCGACCTCGTTGGCGGCGTGCTGCCGATGTTCGCCAGCCAGCCGGGCCGCGATCCACGTGCACCGCAGAATCTCTATCCCGTCGGGGCACTAGAGACGCACCTTCGGCACCGCCTCGGCGACGCCCATCTCGTCCGCCGCGCCATCGAGGCGCACCTGCTCCAGGAGACGACTTATGCCTGACGGTCCGGCCAATCCCCAAGGCAGCGACGGCGCGAGCCCGCCCGCTCAGGTCCCGAGCCGAGCGATCGGCAAGGTTCTTGGTACGCAAGATGCGACCCCCCTCGACTTCTGGGTGGCCATCGACGACGAGAACTATCTGCAGCTCGATGACGTTGTCGCGGTCGGCACCGATGTACCAGGGGCTGGAGCGCTGCGCATCTCCGGTGTCGTCGACATGGTCCGCTCTCGACATGAAGGCAGCCGCTTCGACTCCGACGTCTTCCTTGCTGATCAGGGATTGCTACCCGTTCAGACGGCGCGCGCCGCGCACGTTGTGAGCACGCGCTTCGAGCCAGAGCTCTACGTTCCGCCCGTGCCAGGCGACACGGTTCGTCGCGTCGCCGGCGCCGAGCGGGACGAGGCCCTCTACTTCGACACGATGGAGCAGCGACTCGCTGCTGGCATCGCACGCGATGGTGAGCCCATCTACCTCGACCTGGCGTTCCTCGACGGCCGTCGAGGCGCTCACGTGAACATCTCGGGCGTTTCCGGCATCGCTACGAAGACCACCTACGCGAGCTTCTTGCTCTACTCGCTCTTCCACTCGGCGGTCCTCGGGGCGGAGGCCGTCAACACCAAGGCGCTGATCTTCAATGTCAAGGGCGAGGATCTTCTCTTCCTCGACCAGGTCAACGCCCACCTCCCGCTCGCCGAGCGCGAAACGTACGCGCAGCTCGGGCTGCCCGCGGGAACCTTCGAGTCGGTGGGGCTATGGGCGCCCGTCAAGCGGGGACCGGACGTCGCGATGCCCGATACCGGGAGCCGGCAGCGCGGCATCACCGCGTACTTCTGGACGGTCCTCGATGTCGTCCGCGACGGACTCCTCCGATTCATGTTCGCGGAAGAGGGGGACGAGCGGTCACAGATCGCCGATCTCGTGATCCGCGTCGAGGCGCAACTGCAACGCCATGCGGAAGCGATCCCAGACTTCCCTGCGTCGGTTCGCCTCCCTGATCCGCTGGGCAACCCAACAGTCGTTCACGATTTCGACGCGCTCTGCGAGCTGATTCGGGCTCACCTCGAAGACGACGGTCCCGGATCCTGGCGCGGGCCGATCGCGGCTGGGACTGTCCAGGCGTTCCTTCGGAGGCTCGACGGAGCCCGCTTCCATTGCGGGCACCTCATCCGAGGCCGCGAGGCCGCCGACATAGAGGCGCATCGCATTGACTGGCGCGCGTCTCAGGTCTCCGTCATAGACATCCACAATCTGCACGACCGCGCGAAGCGTTTCGTGGTCGGCGTCGTGATCAAGAAGCTGTTCGAGGCGAAGGAGCGCTCGGGCCAAGCGCGCCCACTCGTGTTCCTCGTGCTCGACGAGCTCAACAAGTACGCCCCACGCGAAGGATGGAGTCCGATCAAGGAGGTACTGCTCGACATCGCGGAGCGCGGGCGTAGCCTCGGGGTAATCCTCATCGGCGCCCAGCAGACCGCCTCCGAGGTTGAGCGTCGGGTCGTCTCCAACTGCGCGATTCGAGTGGTTGGCCGGCTAGATCCTGCAGAGGCAGAGCGAGCCGAGTACGGCTTCCTTTCGGCTCCTGCGCGGCAGCGCGCAGCCATTCTCAAGCCGGGATCGATGCTGCTTCAGCAACCCCAGATTCCCGTTCCGTTGCAGATCCGCTTTCCGTTCCCGTCGTGGGCTACGCGAGTGAGCGAGGTCGGGACGCAGACCGCCGAAGATCCGTTCGCAAGATTCGACCGATGAAGCTCCTGCACACGGGCGACTGGCACGTCGGTCGCACACTCCACCGCCGCCAGCGACTTGAGGAGTGCGAGGCCGTTCTGGCCGAGTTGGTCGGCATCACCGCCGACGAGAACGTCGACGTTGTGCTCGTGTGTGGCGACGTCTTCGAGCACTTCGCGCCCTCCGCCGAGGCCGAACGGATCGTCTACAGCACGCTCCTCGCCCTTCGCGCCACCGGAGCAGAAGTCCTCGTCATCCCCGGCAACCACGACAACGCCAAGCGCTTCGGAGCCGTCGAGAGCCTCTTCCGAGCGGCGGGCGTGCGCGTCGTTCCCGAGGTGCGGCGGCCGACCGCGGGTGGGGTCGTCGAGTTCGACGGACGCGACGGCGCTCGCGTGCAAGTGGCCTGCCTCCCCTGGGTCGCCGAGCGCATGCTCTACACCGCGGCCGATCTCATGCGTGAGCAGGAAGAGCCGTACAAGGAATACGCCGAAGAGCTTCCCCGCCTTGTCGCAGCGCTCTGCGCTGAGCTCGACCCCACGGCCGTGACCGTACTCGCGGGGCACCTGTTCGTATCCGGGGCGGCGGTTGGCGACGGCGAACGCGACCTGACGATCGGCCAGATCTTCGCCGTCACGCCCGCTGCCCTCCCGACGACGGTCCAGTACATCGCACTCGGTCACGTCCACCGTCCTCAAGACATTCCGGGAGCCGCGACACCGGCGCGATATGCCGGGTCGCTGCTTCAGCTCGACTTCGGGGAGGCCACCCAGTCGAAGAGCGTGACGGTCGTCGACGTAGAACCCGGACGTCCCCCTCGCCTTCGAGAGCGCGAACTCACAGCAGGCCGCCGCCTGGTCCAGGTCCGCGGAACGCTGGACGAGCTCGAGGCTTACCGCGACACGGAAGACGAGGCCTGGCTCAAGGTCGAACTGGTCTGCGACGGCCCGCAGCCAGGACTCGCTGATGACGTTCGCGAAATCCTCCCGAACGCTCTCGAGGTCCGGCTGGACTATCCACGCGAGGATCCCGAAGGGCGCGCAGGCGAGCTACGCAGGCTCTCTCCACGCGACCTCTTCTCTCGCTACTACCGCGAGCGCCATGGAGCAGAGATCGAACCGTCGGTACTGAAGCTCTTCGACGAGCTTCTTGAGGAGGTCGGTGGTGCGCCCGCGTAGGCTCGAACTGCACGGGTTCACGGCCTTTCGTGATCCCCAGGAGATCGACTTCACCGACCTCGACCTCTTTGTGATCACCGGACCGACCGGCGCCGGAAAGACGAGCCTCCTCGATGCTGTGGCGCTCGCGCTGTATGGACAGGTTCCGCGAATGGGCAAGCAGGGGCTCGGACAGCTCGTCAGCCACGGAAAGGCAGAGGCACGGATCCTTCTCGAGTTCGCCGTTGACGGCGATTCGTACCGAGTGGCTCGTCGCCTTCCACGAAGCGGGGCACAGCAAGGACGATTCGAGCGGTGGTCCGGCGAGCAGTGGGTGGACGCCGTCGAGCGCGGCGGGATTAAGCCCGTAAACGACGCCATCCTCGACTTGGTCAAGCTCGACTTCGAGAGCTTCTGCAAGGCGATCGTGCTCCCGCAGGGCGAGTTCGCGCGCTTCCTCAAGGGCGAGCCCGCTGAGCGCCGCAAGACGCTCGTCGCGCTGCTCGGCCTCGGCGCGTACGAACGCATGGGAGCGCTGGCCCGAGACCGAAGTAAAGAGCTCCGGATCAAGGGCGAGCAGACACGGACGATCCTGGCCGAGCAGTACGCGGACGCCACCCCTGAGGCACTCGCGGAGGCGGATCAGTCCGCCGACGCCACCGCAAGCGCCGCCGAAACGGCCGGAGTCACGTTGTCGTCCGCGCGGGACATCGACGGGCGTCGCACACGCGCCGTAGCTCACGGCGCGACGGCAGCCGGCCTCGCCGAGCGTTTCGCCGCCCTCGCGCAGGACGTCCTCGGCGAGGTCGAGGCCGCCAAGTCAGCGGGATTGGCCCACCGCGATGCCAGCGAGCGTTGCGAGGCGGAGCGTGGGCTGCTGGAGGCGGCCAAGAAGGACCGTGCCGATGCTGCCGCCAATCGTGCTGAGGTGGTCGGTCGCCATGGCACCCCCGAGGAAGTGGCACGCGTGGCAGACGCCCTTGAGCGCCGCGCTCTCCTCGACCAGCGCGTCGATGAGGCCGAGCAGCAGCTCGAACTGGCGACGCAGACGCTTGACATGCTCCGCGGCGAACACGAGGCGCGCGTCGCCGCCGACGTTCAGGCGCAGGCCGCGCTCGAAGCGGCCGCGGCTGTCGAGATGACGAAGCAAACCGAGGCCCAGCGGCTCTCCGGCGACCGCGATCTTCTCCAGCGGCGCGCCGAGGACGCAGCGACCGCGGCGACCGAGCACGACATCGAAACTGCAGCCCTCATCGACCTCGAGAAGCTGGCCGGGGATCCAGCAGCCGACGTCGCGACCGCGCGTGCGACGCACACCGACGCAATGGCCGCCAGCGAGGCCTTGCGGCGTGACCATCTCGTAGTCGCACTCGTCGCCGGCCTTGAGGCCGGGGACCCATGCCCCGTCTGCCAACGACCGCTCGCCGAGCATCCTGCAACTGACAGCGACGTGGAGCGGCGGCTAGCCGAGGCGAAGCGAGCCGCCGACTCCGCCGCAGAGGCAGTCGACGTCGCTCAGCGCAAGGCCGCAGATGCCGCCGCAAGCCTCACCGCCGCGAAGACGCGCATCGGCGATGCCGCCCGTCGGCTCGCCGCAGTGCTTGGCGACTTCGCAGACAGGTCAGCCCTGGAGACGGCGGCGACGTTGGCGAGCACCGAGGCTTCTACAGCCGAGGCGGCGCGCGCCGATGCCGAGTCGGAACGAACCGCGGCCCAGGAGCACAAGCATGCAGCGGCCCTCGCCGCCACCAAGTCTCAGGCCGAGTTGGAGGCCGCCACCCGCGAGCAAGCATTGCGCGCAGAAGGTCGCGCTCACGCGACGGCTGACCGCGACGCCGCCCTTCTCGTGCTGCATGAGCACTTCGGCGGCGCCGTTCCCGAGGACGCCGCAGACCGCGTCGCCCGCGCGCGCGCGGAGCTCCGGGAAGCCGACGAGCACGCCGACGCGGCGAGCCGCGCGGAAGCCGCGGCGCACGACGCCGTCGCAGCGGCCGACGAGGTCCAGCGGCAGGCGCTTGCCGGCCTGACCACATTGGACCTACGGCTCGGTCAGCTTCGCACTCGGGCCGAAGGCGCCTGCGCCGATCTCGCCGGGGTGCCACTCGGTTTCGAACTGGGGGACTTGCCGGAGCCAAGCGAGGCGCGAGACGAACGCGCAGAGCAGCTCGCGACTTGGTGCTCGACGGCGCACCTCGCACTCGTCGCGGCAGCAAGGGAACACGACGAGACTGCGACGGTCGCGGCGCGCGAGATCGTGCAACTCGCCGCAGCGCAGGACCTAGAAGCAGGCGATGCGGTGGCTGCGTTGGCCGCCCTCGAGAAAGCCGAAAAAGATGCGATCGAGGCGCGAGCACGCTCCGAGGAAAGCCTCAGGCGCCTCGGCGAGCGCGTGTCACAGCGGGCTCAGCTCGAGGCGGCCATCTCCGAGGACGCTGGACAGATTTCAGTCCTCGATGTGCTTGGCGTCGAACTACGCGCCGATCACTTCGTCGACTTCGTGATTCAGGAGACCCTCGACGTACTCGCCGTGCACGCCTCAAAGGAGCTGCTCCGCATCTCCGACGATCGCTACAGCCTCGTCTCCGATGAAGGCGAGTTCAGTGTCGTCGACCACGTCAACGCCGACGAGAAGCGATCAGTCAAGACTCTCTCTGGGGGCGAGACGTTCATGGCATCCCTGGCCCTGGCCCTGGCGCTGTCAAAGCATGTCTCAGATCTCGCGGGTGAAGGCCTTGGCGCTCGTCTGGAAGCCGTGTTCATCGACGAGGGCTTTGGATCGCTCGATCCTGAGACCTTGGAGGAGGTGATCGATGCGCTCGAGCGCCTTCGTGAGGACGACCTCCTGATCGGCGTGATCAGCCACGTGCCGGCCCTGGCTGAACGCATCCGCGTCGGACTTCACGTGCAGAAGGACGGCAACCGAAGCGTAGTTGTGGAGGCCAGCTGATGCCGCGGCGAGGCACCCTGCGCCGAGGGCCCCAACGATGGAACCGGAGCGAGCTGAGACATGACTAGCCGGTACTTCGATCTCAACATCCAGCGCGTCCTCGAGCATTGGAGTGTCAGCGAAGCGCTCCGGGAGGTGATCGCGAACGCCCTGGACGAGCAGGCGCTTACGCGCACAGCCGACGTCGAGATCGCCGAGTCGGCGGACGCTGTGTGGCACATCCGGGATTTCGGGCGCGGACTGCGCTACGAGCATTTCACCCAAAACGAGAACCCGGAGAAGCTCGCTCGCCGAGCCTAGTGATCGGGAAGTTCGGTGTTGGGCTGAAGGACGCGCTCGCGACCTTCGATCGCCACGACGTCGGCGTCCTGATCCGCAGCGCCCACGCCGAAATCACGATCGAGAGCGTCGCAAAGCACGGATTCGATGACGTGCGCACCCTCCACGCCGTCGTACGCGAGCCGCCAGACCCGACGATGCCCGGCACCGAATTCATCCTCACAGGGCTGAGTCGCGCCGATGTCGACCGGGCCAAGGAGTTCTTCCTGCGCTACTCCGACGAGACCGCGTTGGAATCCACGCGATACGGCGCAGTCCTGCATCGCGAGGCAGGAGACGCCCGCATCTACGTCAACGGGCTGCGCGTTGCGACGGAGCCCGACTTCCTCTTCAGCTACAACATCACGTCGCTCACCAAGTCGCTACGCGCCGCGCTGAACAGGGAGCGCAGCAACGTCGGGCGCCAGGCGTACTCCGATCGCGTGAAGGCGATCCTCTTGGCCTGCGAATCCGCAGAGGTCGCCGGGCCGCTCGCTGAAGACCTGGCGGCCTTTGCCGCCGGAACCGCGCACGATGAGACGGGGTGGATCGACGTCGCCCTCCACGCTTGCCGGATCCTCAATTCTCACGAGCGCGTCGTGTTCGCGACCGCTGACCAGGTGTACCTCAGCGCAGGTCTCCTCTCGAACGCGGAGGGTGACGGGTACCGGGTCATCGTCGTCCCTGAGAACGTCGCGCTAAAGCTGCCCCAGCTCACGGATCTCAATGGCAACGCGATCCGAGACCTCGACGAGTACCGCCACGAATGGAACGAGAGCTTCGTCTACGACTTCGTCCCAAGCGACGAACTCACGCTGCCGGAACAGACGGTCTTCGCCCTAACCGCGCCGATCATGCAGCTACTTCGAAGCGAAACGAATCGAGTCAAGGGAGTGCGCATCTCCCGGACCATGCGCATCGACTCCCACAACAACGACGAAGCGGTGGGAGTCTGGGACGAGGCTGAGCAACTCATCGTCATCAAGCGCGACCAGTTGATCAGCCCGCCGGCGTTCCTTGGGACGCTGCTCCACGAGATCGGGCACGCACTCAGCGGCGCCCCTGATGTGAGTCGTGAGTTCGAAAACGGACTCACTCGCCTGCTCGGAAGCACCGGAGCGGCCGCCGTCGTCAACGACGCCTAGGGCCGCCGAGCACGAGCCTCACTCTGGCACTGAGGCGATGAAAGCCAACCAGGACTTGGGCTCAGAAGAGGATGCCTTCAACGGGCGCGTGACGCTCCAGGCGGCTTTGCGACCAAACCCACGCGGATGGAAGGGCCGACGCGGCTTCCCCCTCTGACGGCTGACGAGATCGCGCGAGTGCTCAGACTCGTCCGCAAAGCCGAACCACGCAAGGCCGAACCAGGCACTGAAGGATCTCGCCCATACAGAGCGCGAACACGCTCAGGATTACGCCCATAGCGCTGGGAGCGGGACGGCGAGCGCGCTCTGTGCGTGGGCATCGGCGTCGCGAGCGAGGCGGTCGGCATGTTGCTCGGCCGCGTTCGCCACACTCTCGAGGAACCGCGCGACAACGTCGCGTGCGTCACCGGGCAGCTGTTGGGCGAGCGTGTCGAGCTCGGCGACTAGCGGAGCCCATGCCTCGCTCGCCGGCTCCTCGATCGTTGGCGTCAGGCGTAAGACTGTGCTGCGCCGGTCGAGTGGATGCGCGCCACGGGTGATGTGGCCCGCTCGTTGGAGGCGATGGACGACGCCGGTGGTGCCGCCGGAAGAGAGCTGCAGCTGGGTTGCGAGCTGTCCGGGTGTCAGCCCGCCCGTTCGCGCGAGGTGCTGGACGGCGAGCACCTCGGTTTCCGTGAGGCCGAGTCGTCTGGCCAGCGCGGCACGGTGGCGTGCGTCTGCCAGCGCTTTGCGGTTGAGCGCCGCGCGGATCGACAAGGCCGAGTCGAAGACGTCCGGCATCAGGCCCTCCGAGACAGAGTGGATGGTTGGGCATCCTTGAGCTGCTCTGCCGTGTCGCGGAGCACGGTGAGGAGCGCGTCGCGATCGTCTTCTCCCAGAGCGAGCGCCTCGAACGAGACGACGAGCGCGGCGAGCGGGGCCGGTTCCATAGGCACGGGGACGGCCAGTGTGGTGGCGTTGCCCTGGGTGTTGACGGCGTAGCCGTGACGGCGGACTTCGGCGGCGCGTGCTTCGAGGTCGAGGCTGCCGGTGTGGTCGTCGGGGTGTTGTGCGTCGCGCCATGACTGGCGGTGGGCGAGCAGGACGTTGCCGCCCGCCGACTCGGTGGCGGGCAGCAGGGACCACAGCGCGGGTGCATGGTCGCCGGCGCTCGCGACGACCAGCACGTCGCCGTAGCTGGGGACGACAAGGTAGGCGCCGAGGCCGGTCCGCCGCGTGAGCCGGTCTACCGCGTCGGCGCCGTGCGTGACGAGCGGCAGTCGCGCCGCGAGTTGCCCGGCGAGAGCAAGCAGGCGCGCAGTGGGCACGTAGGTGGCGCGCTGGCGGTAGTTGCCGTGGCCGCGTTGGAGGTAGCCCTCCTCTTCGAGGGCCTGTAGCAGTCGTCGTGCGGTGCGGTCGTGGATGCCCATCGTCGCCGCCAGCCGTGGCGGGGATGCCGCGTGGAATACGAGCACCTCGAGGGTGCGCAGGGCACGGGCAGCCGTCAGGTTGGCCAGCTTGCGGCGCGGTGGCTGGCGAACGCCAATGACGGGGGCAGGCGGTGGCGCGAGCGGGCTGGGGCGCATCATGCGTCCCAGCCCAGGTCGACCTGCTCGACTGCGGTGAGCGTTGTGAGCCAGGCCTTGGCCGTCTCGGCTGCGCCGCGCAGCGCGTCGCGGGACCGCGACGTCACGTGTTCCTCGTAGCGCTCGTGGGCGTCGTGGAGCCGTTCGAGCGCTTCCCGCGCCGCCTCGTGCGAGACGTCGCGCATCAGCGGCGTGGCAGCGACGAGGATCGCGCCCGGCTGGTTGTCCGGCGGCTGCTCCTCAAGCTGCATAAGCAGCGCCTCGATGCCGCGCAACCGGTCGTGGCGGTCGTCGATGGGCTGCGTGTCGTGCGGCGAGGTCGTGGCGTAGGTGTCGGCGGCGTCGCGGGTGGCCTTGGCTCGCAGGTCGCGAAGGACGTCGACGAGCACGTCGAGCTCGCGAGCCGTGAAGCGGACGCGAACGTCGTCGGGGGACCCCAGTCCGATCACCTTCATGACCGCTCCTTCGGCGGGCGGCTTGTTCGGCGGCGCTTGCGTGGCGCCGACGCGGCGCTGCTGTAGCGGCGCGGCTTGTCGCTGACCTGGCGCACGCGGCCGGCGGTGGCCAGTCGGCTCAGGCAGTTACCCACCGCGCCGGCCGAGCGCCCGAGCGCCTTGGCGACCGCGGTCGCCCCCATGGCGTCGGTGCCCTGCGCGTCGATGTAGTCGAGGACGAGCCCGTCGAGCTGCCCGGGACGCAACCGCTGCGTCGCCGCGCCCGCCGGGTCGTTGCGCTCGGCCGTGTGGCCGATCGACCACCGGTCCGGCAGCCGGCGACGACCGTCACGCCCGCCCCGATGGCGGCGGACGGTGCCATCGCGCTCGAGCGCGGCCAGCGCCTTGCCGACCATCGAGCGACCCAGCCCGGTCGCCGTCGCGATCTCGGCGCCCGTCATGTCCGTCCCGGAGGCGAGGGCCTTGGCCACCGCCTCTTCGCTGCTGGGCTTCGCGGTGCTCACGGGGTCACCTCCAGTGCGTCGGCCGCGGGCTCAGCGAGCCGGCTGAGGATCTCGCCGAGCGCCTCCGAGGCGGCGAGGTCGCGCTGTGCGAGCTCCTCATCCGCCTTGGGCCGCGACACATAGGTGCCGAGCGCCTCGGCGGCGTCCTTGTGCAGCCGCGCGAGCGTGCGCGTCAGCTCGCCGAGCGGCATCGTCAACGTGACCGTCTCGTGGTCGATCGTCTCCGACCAGCCGAGGTCCTCCAGCAGCCGCAAGTCCTCTGCGAACTTGCGCCCCATCTCTTTGGCGCTCGCGAAGTCTCGACGCTTGACGCACAGCCACACATCCCCGATCGCGGTCAGGTGGGTGATCACCATCTCGTAGATCGCGTCGCGCTGCGCGCGGGAGATCGTTACCGGCATTGCTCTGCTCCCTTCGGTCGGGCACCGAGGAGCAGGCGTCCAGCAGCGGCCGACGGCCGCGTCAGAGGCGCGCGACAATCGGCGATGCATCGCGGCCTGCGTCCTCGGTGCCAGGCCCCGGGGCGTTCCAGCGCCGCCGGGGCCACCTATACGGACGGCGGCGACCATAGCTCCGGCCCGCCGCCCTAGCGAGTCCGAATCGCCGTGAATCCCCGGCAATCCGCGGCTATCGCCGCGATTTCAGGCACTAGTGCCTGAAATGGAGCGCGATCATCGGCGATTGCGGCCGATCCCCGAAACGACAGAAGCCCCGCGTGTGCAGGGCTTCCTTCCGAGTGGAGCTAGGGGGACTCGAACCCCCGACCTCCTGGGTGCGATGCACCCGCTCTGCTCGCACGATCCGCGCGAAAAGTGGCCGATTTGCAGGGAGTGCTCGTGGTGGTCCCTCTGGGAGCATCCATGCCGATAGCCGTGGATTGTCGGCGATGCTCGCGGAGTCAGGCACTCTTGGCGATGAGTGCCTGAACCGAAGCGGGGCGATGGCGCTCAGCGATCGGTCGCCCGGGTCGCAGCGAACGCGATCAGCGCGACCAGCATCCAGGTGGCTGAGTAGGCGAACGCGGCGGCCGGTGAGGCGACCGTCCAGAGGATGCCGGCGATGGCGCTGGCGGCGAAGTTGCCGAGGCTCTGCACGGTGGCGAGGAGGCCGAAGGCTGAGCCGCGTAGCCGTTCGGGCGCGAGCTGCGCTACCGCGGCGGTCTCGGCTGTCTCGACGCAGCCGATGCCGATCCCAGCGAGGGCGAACCCGATCGCGAGGGTCGGCAGGTTGGCTCCGGTGAGGGCGAGCACGACGTAGGCGGCGCCGAACGCGGCGGTCCCGCCGACGAGGACGTGGACGGGGCTGCGTCGGTCGCCGTGGTGGCCGGCGGGGATGCTGATCAGCGTTGCGGCCAGGTTGTAGGCGGTGTAGAGGGCCAGAGCGAGCTGCGCGGCGGCGTCCTTGCCGTGGCCGGGCGTGAGCAAGTCGGTGGCGCGCAGGATCAGCAGCGTCGCGGCAATGTTGCCCAGCTCGAAGGCCGACACGGCGAGCAGCAGCCGCCCGAGCCGTCCTTTGATCAACGGTCGGACCTGGAAGCGGATCGGTTGCCGCTCGGCGACCTTGGGAAGCTTGGCCGCCCGGATCGCGTAGAGGATCGCGCCGACGGCGAGCATGCCGGGGACGATGGAGAGCAGGATCGCGCCGCGCACCCCGGCCACGGCTACGAGGGCGATGCCGAGCAGTGGTCCGAGGATCGCGCCAAGGTTGTCCATCGCGCGCTCGAAGCCGTAAGCGCGCCCGTACGCGGCGGCGGGGACGACGTCGGCGAGCAGCGCGTTGCGCGCCGGGACCCGCAGCCCACGCGCCGCCCACGCCGCGGAGCGGAGGATCGCGACCTGCCAGACGGAGGTGGCGACGCCGATCAGCCCGGACAGCACGGCCGTCGTCCCGTAGCCGCCGACGGCGATCGTGCGGCGCCGCTGCGGGTCGTCAGCCAGCGCTCCGCCGGCGAAGCGCGCCGCTCCGGCGAGGCCATCGGCGACGCCCTCGATGAGTCCTAGCGTGGCGGCAGGGGCGTGCAGCGTGCTGGTCAGCAGCGAGGGCAGCAGTGAGGTCGGGATCTCGTGACCGACGTCGGCGAGCAGGCTTGCACCGCTGATCCCGCGGACGCCCGGGGTGAGCCACTGCTCTTGCTCAGGCGGTGGTGGCGTGGATTCGGGCTTAGTCGGGGTGCTGGCCATCCGGGCGGCTGATGCTGGTCGTTGGGCCGCCGGTCGAGGCCGGCCTGCGTGATCGTTGCAGCCGACGCGCTTCAGCGCGCGTACATGATCACGGCAACGCCGACCAGGCAGATCGCGGCGCCGATGACGTCGGAGCGGTCGGGGTGGAAGTTGTCGAAGATGACGCCCCAGAGCAGCGATCCGACGATGAAGACGCCGCCGTACGCTGCCAGCACGCGCCCGTACTCGTTGCTTGGCTGGAAGGTCGCCACGACGCCATAGATCGCAAGCGTCAGTGCGCCGAGTGCTACGAACAGGGCGCCGCGGTGCTCGCGTAGCCCGATCCAGATCAGGTAGGCGCCGCCGATCTCCGCAACGGCGGCGGCGATGAACAGCGCGATCGAGCGGGCGGTCACGCCGGGATCGTGCCAGCCGCAGCGGGCGTGCCAGGTCCGTCGCGCCGCGCCATCACGGCGGCGACACCGGCTGCGGCGAAATGCAGCGCCGCGATCACGGCAGCGAGGATCACCAGGCCCGTCTGGTTCTCGTCGGACTGGTGAAACGCCTCGCGCACGTCGAGCGCTCCAAACACGATCATCGCCACCGCGATCGCCGCCAGGCCGAGCAGCCACCGTGGCCGCATCCAGCCGAGTGCCGCCAGCGCCAGCGAGGCGAGCGCTGCGAGCACGATGAACGGCACCGCCTCGATGTCGACGCCCAGCGGCCGCAGCTCCTTGTGGCTTTCGGTGCTCGTGCCGGAGTGCGTCTCGGCTGCGTGTGCCTCCTCGCCGCTCTCCTTCGGAGCAGCTGCGCCCTCGGTGCTCTCTTTGGTTTCGCCTTCGGCGGCGTGCGTTGCTGCGCTCTCGCTGCCCTCCCCTGTGCCGGCGGACTTCGAGCCAGCGCCCTCGGCGCGCAGCTGGGCGGCCGACTCGTGGCTGCTGTTGTGACGCTCGATGCTGGTGCCGATCACGAACCCGATCGTCGCCAGCACGATGAGGCCGGCCACCCAGGCGCGCATGTCAGCAACCACCCCGGGTGCGTGCGCGGCGGTGAAGGATCAAGCCGACGATCGCGGCGAGGATGATCGCGCACACGATCCCCAACCAGCCGCCGATCGCGCTGCCCGCCACAGCGCCGACGACCGCCGGCCCGACCGCGCAGCACAGCACCATCACGACGCTCCCCCCGACGAGCGCGAGATCAGACCGTCGCCCCGCGCCGGGGCCGGTGCCCATCAGGCGACCTGCCGGTCACCGCGGAACGCGTCGACGAGCTCGGCAAGCACGAGCTCCGCGTCCTCGGGGGCATCGATCGTCAATACGACCGTGTCGGGCTCATCGCCGACACGCATGATGAGAAACGCGCAGCACTGCGACTCGGCGGCGACGATCGCCTCAACCCGCGCGCGAACGCCGGCGCCGGCGGCGAACCGCAGCTGTGCGCGCGTCGGTTCGGTGCGCGCGTCGATCAGCGCGTTGCGGCCGAGATCGGCCATCTCGGCAAGGCGGGCAGGGAGCTCGCTGGCGCTCAGCGAGCAGGCGATCGGCAGTTCGGAAGGCATCGTTGTCTCCAAAGCGGCTTTGGTGCTGCCGATACTGTGCACCTTGAACCCAACTTGAAGTCAAGGACCTTCTCGTGGACGAGACTCTCACCATCGGCCAGCTCGCCAATCGCTTCGAACTGAAGACGTCGGCCATCCGCTACTACGAGCGCGTTGGGGTGCTCCCCGAACCGGCGCGCGAAAGCGGCCAGCGCCGCTACGGCCTCGACGCGATCAAGCGCCTGGAGATCCTCGATGTCGCCAAGCGTGCCGGCTTCACCCTCGACGAAGCACGCGTCCTGCTGCAGCGCAGCGACGCCGGCTCGCCCGCCTTTGAGTCGCTGCGCGAGCTCGCCGCCCGCAAGCTGCCCGAAGTCGATGCGCTCATCGCCCGCGCGCGAGCCATGCGCACCTGGCTGCTCACCGCCACCGATTGCTCGTGCACCACGCTCGACGTTTGCGCGCTCTTCGACCGCGACGCCCAAAAGCCGCAGACGGAAGTCGTACGGCCGCTGGCGATCACGCACGTCGGTCGCGGCCAGCGCGCAGCCTGAAGCAGCACTCCCGGCGACGCAAGCGGCGAAGGGCCGGCGCTCGGTGCTAGGGCCGTGTGCTCCATCGATCCTCTTCGTCGACCGCGTGATCGTGCTCAGCACCACCCCCGGAACGATCAAGGCCGAAATCCCCGTGAAGCTCGATCGGCCCGGGGAGCCCGGACGAGCGGCCACCGGAGCAGCCGCAGGCGGCTATGGAGCATCTCTCCGGGCTGTGCGTTCGCCATCACCTGCCCGGCTGCTGACGCCACCGGAGTTATCTATCGCTGGCCGAGCAGCTCGCGGTAGAGCGCGCGCGTCTGGGCTTCGGGTTCGAGGCCGAGCTGCTCGCCGAGCAAGTCGCGCAGGCGCTCATAGCGGCGCCCCACCGACTCGCGCAGGCCAAGCTCGGTTTCCGCCTGCATGGCTACGCGCCAGAGCGCCTCGTTGAGTGCGTCGCGGTCCAGGCCCTGTTCGGCGGCCTCGAGCGCGCCGTGCGCGTCATCGGTCGCCAGCCGGGCGCGGCCGAGTCGTTCGAGCAGCTCGGCCTGTGTCGCGCGCAGGCGCCCGGCGTCGGCGTCGGCCCAGACGTGGTCCCAGCCGGCCAGGGGCTCCCCGCGCAGCAGGCCGAGGCCGCGCTCGAGCACGCGCCGCTCGCCTCCCGGGCTGGTCGCCGTGTTGGCTTCGGCCAGGAGCGTGTCGAGATCGTCGGTGTCGACCGTGACTTTGGTGCGGTCCAGGGCGTAGTGGCCGCGCTGGCTGATGAACGCGTCGCCGATGAGCTTGCGTGCCTCGCTGGTGCTCTGCCACAGCCGCTGGCGGGTGCGCCGCGGGTCATCGCCGGGCCAGAGCGCTTCGGTCAGTTCGTCGCGCGTGGCGCCGCGCGGGTGCAGGGCGAGGTAGGCGATCAGCTGCTCGGTTGAGCCCCGCGCGCCGCGGACGGCGCCCTCGGGACCCTGGATGCAGAACGCGCCGAGCAGCGTGACTCGTCGTCGCGGAGTCGGTGCCTCGAGGCGAGCTTCGGCGAGGCCCGGTGATCGAGGCGGCGCGGGCGGGTCATGGTGCTGGCCGGGGCGGGCCACGACGGTGAGCGCCGGGGCCGCGTCGATCGCGCGGCGAGCCGCCAGCGTCCCCGCGGCCGGGTTCGAGCGTGCGCCCCGGCGAGGGTGGGCAAGCGGCATGCCGTTCCAAGAGCCGCGATGAGCTCGCGTCTGCCGGAACGCGGTGAGCACGAGCAGAACGACGATCGCCAGCCAGCCGAGGAAGGCGAGGACGTCCTCGAGCTGCGCGACCGTCAGTGGTCCGGCCAAGGAGTCGGGGACGTCTGGAAGCCCCGGGCGCAGCACCCACAGCACCGCGGCGAGGAGCGCAGGCGGCAGTGCTCGCACCACGCGCGAGGTGACGGCGGCCCGGTCTCGGCGCGGGGTCATGACAGCAGCACTAGGAGTGAGCCGGCGGCGAGGAACGGCGCGAGCGGAAGCGCTCGGCGGCGGGCGGCCGGACCCGAGCGGACGATCACGAGCACGCCGGCGAGCGCGGCGAGGACGAGGCCCGCGGCGAGCGCGCGCGAGGCGTCGCCGTCGAGGCCGACCACCATGAGCAGCGCGAGCTTGACGTCGCCCATTCCCAGCGCCGCCGGCCACACGAGGGCGACCAGCAACAGGGTGCCCACGATCGCCAGCGCGATCAGCAGCGCGGGGAGTCCCATGCCGTCGATGACGGACAGGGCGGCACATACCGCGGCGGCGGGAAGGACGACCCGGTTGGGGACTCGATGCTCGGCGACGTCAATCGCCGCGATCGCGGCCAGCGCGGCGCCGCACAGCGACAACCTGATGACCCCGAGCGGCCCGTCGCCGGCTCCGAGGAGTCCGAACGCGACCGCCGCGACGCAGGCGAGGAGGAACGCACGGCGGTTCATGGGCGCCTGGGTTGGGCGGTGGCGTGGGCGCCGACGCTGAGCGTGCTCAGGCCGACGAGGCGCAGCAGGATCGTCGGGAAGCGGCGCTTGACCTCGACGCTGACGGTGGTCGCCGTCGCCGTGGCCTGCGCCGTCTGGCCGCTCTGCGCTGTGACGGCTCCGAGCGCCGCCGAGCGTGCCTGATCGGGGTTGAGCTTGAGCGCCCCCGCGGTGTGCAGGGCGTGCTGGTCGATGGCCTGGCTGCCGGAGAGCGCGGCGTCGTCGGCGACGGACACAAGTTCGCGGCGGACGATGAAGGCGTGGCCGATGTCGACGGCGGCGCCGATGATCAACATCAGGGCCAGCGAGAGCAGCAGCCCGGTGATCAGTACCGACCCGCGCTCGTGACGCAACCGCCGTCTCATGGCTGCGCCCCGGGTTCCAGGAGGCTTCGGTAGCGGTCGATGGGGGCGCTTGCGCGGCCGTGGACGGTGACCGTGCCGAAGTTCCCGAGCCCGGGCAGGGTGCCGAGTGCGACGGTTGCGGTCGTGTTGGCGGTCATCGTGGCGCCGCGGGCGAAGCGTCCGGCGAGCGTGAGGTTCAGCGGCACACCGGTTTGGGCGCGCGCCGTGCTGACCGCGGATCGGGCGGCCGCTTGGGCGTGCGCGTCGTCGGGTGCGAGCGCGGCCGAGCGCACGGCGTCGCGCGCGGCTTGCTGGGCGGCGAGGTGCGCGCTCTCGATGCGCCCGAACAGCACGACGATGAACATCAGCGGGACGAGCACGCCGGCGGTCAGCAGCAGCCCGGTGATCAGGCCCTCTCCGCGCTCGCCGCGCAGCCGATGTGCGAGCGACCTGGTCATGGTGCGCGCTCGTCGGCGGGGTAGCGCTCCAGCGGCAGGCTCGCGCTGGCGATCACCGAGGGCAGCAACAGCGAGACGCCGAAGATCCGCGGCGCGTGCCCGGCCACTCGGACGGTGACGCGCGCAGCGCCTTCTTGCGCGGAGGGCTGAAGGCCCGAGCCGGTGCCGCCAGCGGCTCCGAGGACCGCGCTGGCGCGCGCGACGCCAGCACCGGCACCGCCGCTGGCCGCGGCGCGCGCGCCGTCCTGCGCGGCCGCCTGGGCGACGGAGCGCGCGTGGGCGTAGAAGAGCGCCTGGATCGCGACGACGACGATCAGCACGACGACGCCGAGCATCAGCAGCCCGTCGATCAGCGCCTCGCCGCGCTCGGACTTCACCGCTGCTCCCGGCGGTCAGCCGCCGAGGAGGCTGACGATCTTGTGGGCCGCGTTCTCGATCGCGGGGCGCAGCAGCGCGACGACGGCGGCGGCCGCGGCGGCGAGGCCCACGGCCAGGACGACCCAGTTGACCAGGCTGTCGCCGCGCTCTTCGCGCGCGGCGCGCTCCGCCGCGTTGAGGAGTGTGGACCAGAGCTTGTCGACCAGCATCTCGTTCCTCCCTTCGGGGGTTAGATCGTGGTGGCGAGGAAGTGCAGGAAGCCGTAGGCGAACAGCAGCACCATCACGGCGATCAGCGGTGCGACGGGGGCGTGCATGGCGAGGTAGGCGCGATCGGCCGCGCGCTCGAGGTAGCGGTTCTGCTCCGCCCTGGCTTGGGCGGCCTGGACGCGCAGGAACTCCAGGTAGGGGCTCTCCTTGGCGGCCAGCAGCTCGGCGAACCTGGCGAACGTGTCCTCGCTGCTGTCGCGCGCGACCCGGACGAGCGCTTCGCGCTCACCGAGGAACCGCTCGCGGCGAGCGAGCGACAGCGCACGCTCGAGGTCACGGCCCAGCGGTCCGGTGCAGTCCTGGGCGGCGAGCTCGAGCGCCTGGCGCAGCGACTTGCCGGCACCGAGCGCGAGCGACATCACCGAGATCGCCTCGGGTAGGTCCAGGAAGATCGCCTCCCGCGTGCGCCTGACGTCGGTTCGCAGCACCAGGTCGGGCACGAAGAAGCCACCGGCCGCGAGCAGCAGCAGGAGTACGGCGGGCGGCAACTGACCCGTCGCCGCGGCGTAGGGCATGAGGGGAACGAGCGGGATGGCGACCGCCAGCAGCGCCTTCTCAGCGAAGAATCGCCCGAGCGTCTTGCCCTCCCCGGCACGCCGCAGATCGCGCCGATAGCCGGCGGCGAGTGCCTCGAGCCACGCGGGAGCCGGGACCGGCGCCGGTCGATGCACCGCGCCGCTCAGCGGCCGGCCGGCACCCTCGGCGCGCGCGAGTCGCGCTACCAGCGCCGGGCGCCGTGAGGACAGCGCCCAGTAGGCGAGCAGCAGCCCGCCGACCACCAGGCACAGCGACGAGAGCACGAGCCCGGCGTTCACCGCCGCCCGCCCGTTCGTCGCGGCTCCGGGATGCGGCCGAGGCGGCGCATCATCGCGTAGCAGCTGTAGATCATCACCCCGCCGAGTACGCCCACGAGCGTCCCGGCCGGCGTCCTGTAGGCGTCCAGGTAGGTCGGCGAGGCGATCCCCACCAACAACAGCAACGCGATCGGGCTCAGCGCCAGGATCGCCGCCTCGACCTGCAGGCTCGAGGCACGCGAACGAGCCTTCTGGCGGGCCTCGAAGCGCTCGGCCAGCACGCCTGCCAGCTCACGCAGCACCGGGGCAAGGCCGCCCGCCGGAAGGTCCACCAGGCCCGCCCGCAACAACAACACGACGGTGTCCGCCGTCCGCTCGCGCGCACGAGCGAGCCCGTCGAGCGCCGCGGCCATCCCGGCGGAGCGAAGGCGAGCGATAAAGGTGGCCAGCTCCCCGCGCAGCGCCGCCGGACCCGACTCCGCGGCCAGCGCCACCGCGGCCGGGAACGCGATGCCCGCCTCCAACGCATCGGCGAGCTGGCCCAGCACCGCCGGCCACGCCCGCTCACGCTCGCGGCGATTGCGCTCGCGCCGACGCCGCACCCAGCTCACCGGCGCCCACGCGGCCGCTGCGCCCGCCGCAAGCGCGAGCACCGGCACCTCGATCAGCGCCGAGACGAGCAGACCGACGACCACCCCCACGATCGCGCAGCCGGCCACGAACACGGGCGGCCGCACAGGGACCGCCGCCTCGGCGAGCAGCGCCGCGAATCCGCGCGACTGGAACGTCGGCCGGATACGAACAACGACGCCGAGCCAGATCAACGCGACCCCCGACGCCGCGCACAGCGCGAGCAGCAAGCCGGTCACGTGCCATCTCCGTCGGTGAGGAATCCACGCGCCTCGCTGACCGGATAGTCCAACGACGTCGCCGTCGTGCGCGACGGCAGGGTACCGCTCCCGGAGACCGGACCGCTCGCGTCAAAGGAGATATCCCAGGCCAGCTCCGCGCTTACCGCGTACCCGCGGGGACCGCAGCTCGACAGCACGTACGGATCGTGGCCCTGGTCACCCGGCAGGCAGCGTGTCTGGTAGTCGTGACGCACCGCACCATCCGGCACGTCCTCACCCGATCGGTACGGGACGCCGGAGCCGCCGGCCAACGACGAGCCGTCGCCGAACACCCAGCGCACGTCACGCGCACTGGCAGTCACCTTCACGTGCTCGCGCCTCACCGACACCGACACCGACCGCACGGCCGGCGCAGGGTCAAGCCAAAACCACGACGGCGCGCCGGCCAGGCCCTCCGTCTGCGGACTCGGGCTTACATGGATACGCCCCGGACCCAGCGCCAGTCGCTTCGCCGCGCCAGCCGCCACGACGGCTGGATCGACCGGCGGCTGCGCATGCGCCGGGCGACCGCCAGGGGTGACGTTGAAGCACGGGGCCACAGCGTTCGGCACGTACATGCACCGCTGGCCGTCCAGGGTCGTGTACCAGAACGAACCCTTGCCGGCGGGATGCGTTTTCTGCAGCAGCGGCGACGTGCTCTTCAGCGACGGGATCGACGGCGCGGAGTCCGTGCCCCCGCCGCCGGGCGTGCTCGGTTGAGCCGGCCTGCCTGACCGTGCCGGCGTGCGCTGCGAGACGTGCACGGATGCACCGATCCTGGCTTTGCCGGGCGTGACCTGCTGAGAGAGCCAGCCGACGTGAACGTCGGCTGCCGCCGGGGCCGCGCACAGGAGGAGCGCCGTTGCAGTCACTGTTACAACCAGCCTCATCCTGCCGGCGACACCTTCCACACGACGAATCGCGTCGTCTTACCCACGCGGTGCAGTTCGATCTGGGCCAGCTCATTGAGGGCGGTCGAATGGCCGAGGCGGTGCCCCTTCCGGTAGGGGACGATCCTCCCGCTCTCGCGCACGCGCGCCGTCGCGACGAGATACGACGGGTCGAGCTTGATGCTCAGGATCGCGACGTGCTGGGACACGCTGCGGATACGGAGCCCACGCGATCGTCGGCTCGACGCCGAAGACTTCAATCCGGTGAGTGCTGGCCCGCGCGTGGATCGCTCAGCCCACGACGGAACGACGTTCCTCCACAACACGTAGCTCGACAGATGCGCGTTCGTGGTCACCGCCGTGCGTACTCCTTGGAGCAACGAGGCGGTGTCCGGCGGTGCGTCCTGCTTGGGCGGTGTGGACGAGGTTGGCTTGGGGGGCAAGGCCGAAGGGTGCTGACCGCCTCCTCCGCAGCCGGCGAGCAGCCCGATCAGGACGCAGCTCAGGAGGATCGCTCGCCGCACTGTGGCGCCTCGAAGCCGGCGTGTTGGAGGTCGTCGAGGAAGGCGGGGTGGGTGTCGGCCCAGGTGAGGTCTGCGCCGGCGCCGGTGAAGAGCGGGTTGAGCGTGAGGCGGCGGCCTTCGATGCCGGCGATCTCGACGATTTGATCGATGCGGCGGGGGAGGAAGCGTCGCTCCCCGCTTTGGTAGCTGCGTGGGCGGTCGCAGTGGATGACGATGTCGATCTCGCGCAGCCAGTCGAGGGCTTGGCCGGCTTCGATCCGTGCGCCGGAGATGAGGGCGAAGCGTGTGAGGTTTTGGAGGGCGTGTTCGGCGGACTCGCCGTGGACGCTGGTCATTCCGGCGTGGCCGGTGGCGAGTGCCCAGAGCATGGCCATGGTCTCGGGGCCTCGGCACTCGCCGACGATGATGCGGTCGGGGTTCATGCGCAGGGCGTCGGAAACGAGGTGTTCGAGGGTGACGGCGGCGAGGCCGTCGGCGCTGGCGGGGCGCGCCTCGTAGCCGACGCAGTTCTGCAGGAGTTCGGGGAGCTTGAGCTCGGCCGACGACTCGCATACCACGACGCGTTCGGTGCCGGGGATCGCGCCGCCGAGCGCGTTGAGCAGGGTGGTCTTGCCCGACGAGACCCGGCCGGCGACGACGATGTTCTTGCCGGCGCGGACGGACGCGGCGAGGAAGTCGGCTGCCTGCCTTGAGAGGAATTCGAGGTCGACGAGCTCGTCGAGGGTGCCGGCGGCGAGGCGGAAACGCCGGATCGAGCAGATGGTGTGGCCGTTGGATGAGACGGGTGGGATGGCGGCGGTGAGGCGTGAGCCGTCCGAGAGGCGCGCCTCGACGCGTGGGGTGATGCGGTCAAGGCGCTTGCCTTCGACGTGCTCGAGGAGCCGGTCGAGGAAGGCGCGGACCTGGCGGTCGTCGTTGAACACGACGCTGGGGACGCGCTCGATCCGCTGGCCGGTGTCGCGAAAGACGCGGCGCGGCGCATTGATCATCCATTCCTGGGCGTCGGGGTCGGAGAGCATGCGCTCGGCGAGAGTTCCGAGGCCGACGAAGTCGTCGCGCAGCTCTTGGGCGAGGCGTGCTCGTTCCTCGGGGGTGAGCTCGGGGCTTTGGCCGTTAAGCGATTCGGCGGTGTAGGTGGCGAGGACGTCGTTGATGACCTGCTCGGTGCGCTCGCGGCCCGTGTGGCTTGCGAGGTTGACTTCCTCGGCGGCGAGTGCGCGCTCGACGCGAAGGCGGACGACCGCCCGTGGGTCGGTCAGCTCCTCCATGGGATCGCCACCTCCTCCCAGGCGTCCTCGGTCGCGGCAGTTGGCGCGGTGAGCCTGTGCTTGCGTCGTCTGGGTGCGGGCGCGGACGGCAGGAACAGCTCGTCGAGTAGGTGCGTGAGAACGCGGGCGTAGCGGCCGTGGCTGCGGGTCGCGGCGAGTGGGACGCCCTTGCGTCGGGCGCGGTGGAGCGCGCGCTGATCGAAGGCAAGCCACGCGTCGGCGGCCAGGCCGCGCTCGGCCAGCCGTGGCACCAGCGTGTCGTCGAGCTGGCGCTCGGACGCGGCGCCGGGGCCACCGATTCCGTTGATGACGATGCGCAGCCGCTCGGGCGGGATGCCGAGGTCGTTGAGCAGCCGGTCGAGTTGGGCGAGGCCTGGCCTGATGTGCGCGTCGCGGGCGCCGAGGACGAGCAGGACGGCGTCGGCGGTGACGAGCGCCTCGCGGTGCGCGCGGGCCGGCGCTGCGATCGGGTCGCCTGTGGCGAGGAGCGCGCCGACATCGCAGACGGCGAGCGGGACGCGGGACTTGAGGGCGTGCAGGGCCGAGGCGATGGCGCCCGGCCGGGTGAGCTCGGCGAGCGCGCCTTCGGGATCGGCGGGGGCGAGCAGCACGGGCGGCCAGCCGGGGACCTTGGTCACCCACCGCTCGACGAGCTCGGCGAGCGGCTGTTCACCCGCGGTGGCGGCGCGGACGAGACCGACGATCGAGCCGGCGTGCGGGTCGGCGCCGATGCGCACGTCGAGGCCGCCGCCAAGCAGGTCGAGCTCGACGAGCGTCGTGGGCCAGCGCCTGGAGGCGAGAAGCGCGAGGGAGGCCGCGCATTCACTGGCGCCGGGTGCGCCCCGCGTGCCGACTACCGCGAGCAGCGTTCCGCGATCTCGGTCGGGCTCGCGCGGCGCGGGTGGGAGTGGGGGCGCGGCGCGGGCGAGCGGCTCCTCGTCGCGCAGGCCGGCCAGCAGGGCGTCGGCGGGCTGGTCGGCGTCGATGATCGCCTCGACGCCGAGTGCGCTTAGCGCCTGCTCGTCGTGCTCGTCGAGCGCGACCCCGACGAGGCGAAGGCCATGGGCGCGAGCGCGTTCGAGGTGCGCGGTCGTGAGGCCCGACAGGCCGGGCGAGATGAGGACTGCGTGGAGGCCGGGCGCGGAGGCGTCGCGATCGAGTTCGTCGGCTTCACTGACGCTTCCCACCGGCGCGACCGCGGCCTGGTCGCCGAACAGCCACGGTTCGATTGCACGCTCGGCGACCGGGGTGAGGGCAAGTAGGACTCCTGGGCGCTCGCCGGTCACGGGCTGTTGCGGTCGCTGGCTTGGGGGATGGGCGCGGTCGCGGCGCCGCTGCCGTCGCGCAGGAGGTCCACCTTTCCGTCGTTCTCGGCGAGGGCGAGCGCGCTGGCAATCGAGGGGTCGGGGAGCGCGAGGGTGACCGGCACGGTCGCGGTCGTCTGGTCTGCGCTGGCCGGCGCCGAGCCGATCTCGAGGACCTGCAGGTCGCGCGCGATCGGCCGGCTGCGGGCATGGCCCGATCCCGCGCCGAACGTGGCGAGGACCGTAACGCGGTCACCCGGTTGGAGGGCGCCGCCGAGCGCGTGCAGCGCCGGCACGGCCAGCGTCATCGCCGACGTCGCCGGGGCGCGCGCCGCGAGTGCCGAGCGCGGCAGCGGCGTGCCCGCCGGCAGCCCGGCGGCGAGGCGCTGGCCTACCGCCTGGATAAGACCGCTCTCGGGCTCCAAGCCGGCGATGAGCGAGCCGTCGCCGGCGATCTCCACGGTCCGTAGGTCGGAGGCGTGGAGCACCGTCCCGGCGGCCAGCGCGCGGGTGGTGACGAGCACCGGCGTGCGGTGCGTGGTCGAGCTGTAGACCGCGAGGTAACCGATGAACGCCACCAGCACCAGCGCGATCCCGATCAGCGGCAACGGCTCGCGCAGCCGCCTCAGACGCGACGCCGCCAGCGTTGACGACGGTGTGGCCGGCTCGCGTGATCGCAGCCGTGGCGCGCCGCCGTCGGTACTCGGCGGCAGCGTCAGCTCGGCGTGCCCGTCGCTTTCGCGATTGCGCAGATGCGGCCAGCGACTCATACCGACGAGTGGTCCCTGTCAGCGCTCACAGGCGACTGACAACCCGCTGACAGTCCCGTCTGAAGCAAGAAGAAACGCCCGAGAAATTGGGCGTCACGCACCGCGCTCCAACCGTGCTGCTGGCAGCCGAGACGCACAAGACCGTGCGCGTTCCGCCGGCCGGCGGAACGTCCCTGGGGCCGAAGCGGGGCCGGGGAGCTCTTCGCAACCGTGCGCGTGGTGCCTATGCACGTACCCCGCGTGTCGCTCTCGAAACCGGAGCCTGTTCGACTACTGAGAGACGCTTAGTGGCCGTAGGTGCAGCGTTATGTCAGTCGCCGGTTAGCCCTGCGGGGCACCTTCGTGCGTCCTTTTTCGCGATGAAGGGAGACCCGCATGGACCCCGTACCGATCGCTCGGCTCGAGCACGACTGGCGCCGCGAGCTGGCCAGCGCCGCGCTGGCCCGACGACTGGCGGCGTGGCAGGCGATCGAGGCGGCGCTGCGCCCGTTCGCCGATCCCGTCGGGGTCGTGCGCTTCCTGCGGCGCTCGGCGCCGGGTGAGCGTCAGGACCGGGTCCTGCTCGCCCTCCTGGCCAGGGCCGCCCACGACCCGGCCGCCGCCCGGCTCGTGCTGCACGCGCTGCTGCCCGGGCTCAAGCGCCTGTCGGCTCGGCTGCTGATCGACACCCGCGACCAGGAGGAGCTGTGGTCGGCGTTGCTCGCAGCGGCGTGGCAGCGCATCCGCGGCTACCCGATCGACCGGCGCCCTCGGCGCGTCGCGGCCAACGTGCTGCTCGACGTCATGCACGACGCCGTCGCGGCGCGCCGCCGCGCGGTGCGCGACCGCAACGAGCTCGATCCCGCGCCCGGCACGCCGCCGGCCACACGAACGGAGATCGACACCGACGTCGAGGCGCTGCTGGCTCGCGCCGTGCACGCGGGCGCGCTCAACCCGGCGGAGGCCGAGCTGATCCTGCGCACCCGGATCGACGGCGTGTCCCTGGTCTCGCTCGCCGAGTCGCACGGCGCGAGCTACGACGCGCTTCGGGTCCGGCGCCGGCGCGCGGAGCGCCGCCTGCTGCTCTACCTCGGTGTGGCGACGCAGAAGCCGGCGCACGACGCTCATGAGAGCAGCGTCGCCGCTTAAGCCGGTCGCCCGCCGTGTACCGGCACGCTCGCCCGGCCAGAGCTAGCGGTCGCGACTGCTGCGGGGTCCCTTCGTTCGGCCGGCGCGCGCGCAAGATGGCAACAAACATGGGCTTCAGACCGGCTGGGCCGCGGCGGCGGACCGGCGACCATGCAGCGAGTCGCGAGATCGGCGAGGAGCAGAAGCCGCTGGGTCGCCACGGCATAGACCTGCTTCCTCGAAATCGCGGGTGTCGGCCGGCGATGCCGAAGACGATCGAGATCCGTCTCGAGCGAGCGTGAGCTGCACTGCTAGACGCGCTTGGATCCACACGAAAGCGGAACCGAGGCGTCACGTGGCACGACAGGCGCGGCGATTCGCCGCCGACCAGGACCCCAGCCGCCGTAGTCTGATGTCAGGGCCATGATCGACTACCGCGAGTACGAGAACGGCGTCACGGACGTGTTGCGCTTCATTGCCGGGAGCGACGTCGAGGTCCACCGCGACGTCCGGGTGCCCGGCCGCCGCAGCGGCGTCGAACGGCAAGTCGACGTCCTCGTACGCGGCTCGATCTTCGGCCTCCCGAACGCGACGCTTGCCGTCGACTGCAAGCTGTGGAAGAAGAAGCTCGACGTCGCCGACGCCGGCGCCTTCCTGAGCTACCTCGACGACATCGGAGCCGACCTCGGAATGCTCGTAACGACCGAGGGCTACACGCCGGCCGCCAAGAAGCTCGCCCAAGACGCCCGAGGTGTCCGTGCCGAGGTCCTGACCCTCCGCGAGCTCGAGCAGTGGAGCCCGAAGGGCACTATCCACGTGAGCTACCGCCTCCCGGCGGAGCGCGCTGGCGACGCGCGAGCCGCCCTGGTCCGCGCCGGCCTGCGTGTGCGGGAGGATCGGAGCTTGGAACACCGCGACGACCAGATCGTCCTCGAGGCGTTTCGCTACCCCCGGGGCGAAGGCGAGCCCACCCTCGACGAGGTCGCCGAAGAGGCCCTGACTGCCGTCGGCCTGCCCGTCGACGTCGCCGCGAGCGGAACCGCGATCGGGGGTGGAACGCCTGCGCACCGCTGGCTCGAGGTCACCGATCGCGGCCAGGCGACGAGTCTCAAAATCCTCGCGTCGACCGACGCCGAGGTGGAGCGGGAACTCGATCGGATCGCGGCCGAGTTCCATGTGATCCGCGAGACCCTTGGCGTCATCCGTCCCTCCGATTGGCCGATCACCGACCTCTTCGGTCTCCCGCCGGCGACCTAAGACGGGCGGAGCTAGAACAGGGCGCGTGGTGCAGACGCTCTGGAGTGCGATGCTGGCGAGGGAGCGCCGAGTTGTGTTGGACCGTCTCGGTGCCCGCGATTGTGACGGCGGGCGGCACATAGCCGACTGCGCGATCCTCTGCCTATGACCGAGCCGGACGACCTCCGCTTCATGCACGGCCACCCGATGCCAACGCGCGACCACGCAACCCTGCTCGCGTCGCATCACCTAATGCTGGAGCTGGCGCGCGAGTGCCTACCAGTGAGCGTCACGCCGCGTGGTGAGACGTCGTTCTTCGAGGACTGGGAGGTCACGCGCGCGGCGCTCATGGCACGGCTAGCGAGCACCTTGCGGCACCTTGGCTACCTGGCGCCGTCCTACTCCCGGCTGGACGGCTTCGCGCTGGCACGCACGCTGGTCGGCCACGTGATCACGTTCGCCTGGACGAGCGCCGATCCCAAGGGACGCCTGCCTGCATTCCTCCGCTCCAGCTTCAAGGACATCCTGGCGAAGGACGGCCGGTATCGAGAGCGCGGGGACGCCCCGTTGCTCGAGGACGCCGTTCGGGAGCGCCTGAGCGCGTACACCCGAAAGGTCGGCCATGAGTTGCCGAAGCTGCCGCGGCTGTCACGCGAGTCCGACGAGTACTGGCGCGAGCGAGTCAGGTCGTCGCTGCCCGAGTCCTTGCACATCGTCAACTTCCAGAGCCTGTACGGCGACATCTACGACCACTTCGCGGCCTACGACCATCCGACGACGACCGGCTTGCAGGTCTTCGCCCACCTGGCCGGAGACCCGGTGGTCGCCACCGTCGACGGCGAGCCTGAGCGCAACCTCGTCGAGGACTTGCGCCCGTACTGGATCGCAGTGTTCGCGTTCGCCGAGGCTCTGATCGTGTCCAACGTCGCCTCTGGTCGCCCGCATCTCCAGGACCTGAGTCGTGCGCTGGAGACGATCGGGACCATGCGCGGGCTCGAACGCGACGGACGCCTCGCGGTGACTGTGACGGACGACGGGACGATCAGCATTGGCGTCGCTCCGTAGGACGATGGCGGCGAGCCACCGTCGCCCCAGCTCGGTCGGGTGGTCGTTCGCAGCTCATCGGCCGAGGGCCTCTCCATGGCCAGGCTTAGGTGAGCGTCTCGCCCATCCCCTCGCCGTATCGATCATCGCCGAAGACGTCGGGCTGCTCGCTGGAGAACATGCTCAGATCAGCGTCGTCCGGCAGATGCCGGCGGACGCGCTCGACAGCCTCACGCGCCTTCCGCGCGTCGTCGGCGAGGGTCAAGTCTCGGATGATCTGATCGACGCGGCTCTTCACTAGGCCGGTCGCCACTGCGATATCGCGCCTGCTGACGCTGTTGCTCAGCGCCCACGCCTGCATCTGGCGGTCCCGTTTCAAGTAGCCATTCGGGATCTGGTTGTGCATCGAGCGCAGCTCACGCATGGCCTCGGCCTGGCGCTTGACGGGCACGTGCGGCACTGGGTCGGTCGGTTGAAGATCCTCGTCTGGCAGCAGGGCATACCGGTGCGGTCTCATCACCGAAGAATAATCTATTAGCCAAAGCGGAGTACAGGTGGAGTTAGCTCCTGCCTTCGCCGCGAGACCGGCATCTCTTGGTTCCGCGTCGCGCGGGTGTTCGGTCCGGGGGGCCTCAGCGACTTCTAGGTGCTGCTCGGGTCGCCGGGCGTGGGCCTGCGGGCCCTGCCGGCGGAAGCGACCAATCGAGTCACTGAAGGAGGTGAACCCGGGCCCGCTCCCGCGCCGGGCCCGAGCCCAATGCGCACGAGGCAACTCGTCCTCGCGCTCGCGACCGCCGTACTCGCAGCGCTCTTCGCGCCGCAGGTGGCGCTGGCCGCGAGTGATCTCAACCAGGTCATCGACAACCTCAGGGTCTGGCTGACCGGCTTGCTCGCCGCGCTGGCGACGGTGCTGCTGATGATCGGCGGCGTCCGCTACATCGCGGCGGGCCACGACCCCGGCCAGCTCGAGCGCGCCAAGGGCGCGATCAAAGCCGCCCTGGGTGGCTACGCGCTCGCGCTGCTCGCCCCGGTGCTCGTCTCGATCGTGCACCGCATCGTCGGATGAGGCGCCTTCTACTCGTGCTCCTCGCCGGCGGACTCCTCGCGACGGCGACGTCCGCAGCGACGGCGGCCCAGCCGCCCGCGGCAACAACGCCCGCCGCGACGTCCGGCGGCGCTGCGGGCGGCGTGCAGGTCGGTCCGCCATTGCCCCCGGCGCCCCAGCCGCCGGGCGGCCAGGTGGACACGGGCGGCGGTGGCGATCACCCGTTCTTCTTGAACATCCCGGGGCAAATCAAGAAGGCGATCGACGACTGGTTCAGGGGTCTGGTCAAGGACGCGCTGAACCCGACGATGGAACTCGTCGGCAAGACGGTGCTCGCGACGCCGCAGGTCGCAACCCAGCGTCGGGTCGCGCAGCTGTGGCAGGTCGCGCTGGGGATCGCCGACGCCATGTTGGTGCTGTTCGTGATCGGCGGCGGGGTGATCGTGATGAGTCATGAGACCGTCCAGACCCGCCACGCCCTCAAGGACATCCTGCCGCGCGTGGCGCTCGCGGCGCCCGCGGTCAACGCCAGCCTCGCGCTCTGCGGCCAGCTGATCACGATCGCCAACGCTCTCTCCGCCGGCCTGCTCGGCGCCGGCGTCGATCCCGGCGGCGCCGCCGACCGCCTGAGCGGGTTCGTCGTCGCCGCGATCTCGAGCGGCGGGATCTTCCTCATCTTCCTGGGGCTGGCGTGCGCGGTCGTCGCCGTGATCCTGCTCGTCGTCTACATCGTCCGGGCCGCGCTGATCGTGCTCCTCGTTTGCGCGGCCCCGTTGACGCTGCTCTGCCACGCGCTGCCACAGACCGACGGGCTCGCGCGGTTGTGGTGGCGGGCGCTGCTCGCCGCGCTGGGCATCCAGGTCGCCCAAGCGCTCGTGCTCACCGCCGCAGTCAACGTCTTCCTGACCCCCGACGGCCGCGGCGCGCTCGGGCTCAGCGCGACCGGCGGGCTCGTCGACCTGCTGGTCGTGCTGTGCCTGCTGTGGATCCTGATCCGGATCCCGTTCTGGGCCAAGGACCTCGCCTTCTCCGTGCGCCCGTCGATGGTCACGCGGGCCGCGAAGACCTACGTGATCGCCAAGGTCGCCCGCGCGGGAGCGCTGGCCGCATGACCGAGGGACAGCGCACCAAGCTCCCGGCCGACGTCGAGCTTGAGGACCGCCTCGCGTTCGGCCTGACCGCTCGCCAGCTCGCGATCCTGGTCGCCGCCGCGATCGTCGCGTACCTCGCGTTCGCCACGCTCGCCCCGGCCCTCTCGGCGCCGGTCGCGGCGGCGCTGTGCACGCCTGTCGGGATCGCCGGGGTGCTGCTCGCGCTCGGGCGCCGCGACGGCGTCTCGGCCGACCGGCTTGCGATGCTCGCCGGCCGTCATCTCGCCCTTCCGCGACGCCGCGTCCTCGCGCCGGAAGGCCTCCCGGCCGGTCACGGTGGGCGTGCGAGCTCGCGCGTGGCGGGTCTGGACGGGCCGGTTCGCGCGGTCTTGCGCTCCGGCGTCGTCGAACTCACAGATGGGCGGTTCTGCCGGGTGCTGGCGGCGTCGGGAACGAGCTTTGCGCTGCGCAGCGACGAGGAGCAGGCCGCCCTGGTCGAGGCGTTCGGGCGCTTCCTCAACGCCCTCACCGAGCCCGTGCAGATCACGGTGCGCGGAGAGCCACTGGACCTGACCGCTCGGGCCGCCGCCCTGGAGGAGGCCGCCGCCGAGATGCCCGATCGCGCGCTGGCTGACGCCGCCCGCGGGCACGCACGCTTCCTCACTGAGCTCGCCGGCGGCGAGCGGGTGCGTCGCCGCGAGATCCTGCTCGTCCTCGGCTCGCACGCGCGCGACCGCGAGAGCGCCGCCGCGATCCTCGAACGCCGCGCTGTCGAAGCGACCGAGCTGCTCGCGGGCGCCGGCGTGACGCTGCGCCCGCTCGAGGGCGACCACGCCGCCCGGCTGCTGGCCCGCACGCTCGACCCGCCCGGCCCACCTGTGGGCGTGCACCTCGACGGGGAGATCCACGCATGCTGACCCGCGCCCGCCGGGGACGCCGGGCGCCCGCTGGCGCGCTGCTCGGCCCGCCCGCGGTCCAGGTGAGCGCCGACCACCTGCAAGCGGGTGATCAGTTGCAGCGCACGTTCGCGGTGATCGGCTACCCCCGCGAGGTCTCGCGCGGATGGCTGGGGCCGCTGGTGCAGGCCGCAGGTGAGCTCAACCTCGCGCTGCACATCGAACCGATCGCTCCCGGGGTGGCGGCCGACCGGTTGCGCCGCCAGCGAGCGCGGCTTGAGTCCTCGCGGCGGATCGACCTGCAGAAGGGCCGGCTCGCCGACCCGACGATCGACGCGGCCGCGCAGGACGCCGACGAGCTCGCGGCCCGCCTGGCCCGCGGCGAGAGCCGGATGCTGCGCTCCGGCCTGTACCTCTCCGTCCACGCCGGCAGCCGCGAGGAACTCGACGAGCGCTCCGAGCGCGTCAAGACGCTGTGCGCGTCGCTGCTGCTCCACGTCGTCCCGGCGACCTTCCGGGCGCTCGAGGGGTGGACGACGACGCTCCCACTCGGGCTGGACCGGCTGGGGCTGCGGCGCGCGTTCGACACCGAGGCGCTGGCCGCCGCCTTCCCGTTCGCGGCGACCGACCCGCCCTTGGATCCCGAAGGCGTGCTCTACGGCGTCACCGACGTCGGCGCACCCGTCTTGGTCGATCGCTTCGCCCGCGAGAACTTCAACGCCGTCCTGCTCGCGCGCTCCGGCGCGGGCAAGAGCTACCTGGCCAAGCTCGAAGCGCTGCGCCTCCTGTACCGCGGGGTGCAGGTGTTCGTCATCGACCCCGAGGACGAATACCGGCGCCTGACCGAGGCGGTCGGTGGCGCCTACCTCGCGCTCACCGGCCCCCAACCGGCGACGCTCAACCCGCTCGACCTGCCCACGGGCGGGCACGCCCGCACCCTGGACGAGCGGATCCTGTTCATCGCGGAGCTCGTCGAGCTGCTGCTCGGCGACCGGCTCGCCGGCCGCGAGCTCGCCGTCCTGGACCGCGCGGCACGCACGACGTACGAGCAGGCCGGCATCACCGCGGACCCCGACACGCACCGGCGACCGGCGCCGCTGCTCTCCGACCTCGTCCGCGCGCTGGAGGCCGAGGGCGCCACGGGCACGGCGCTGGCCGAGCAGCTCGCCCCGTACGCGACCGGGTCGCACTCCTCGCTGTTTGACCGCCCGACCTCCGCGCGGCCCGACGCGCACCTCGTTTGCTTCTCGCTACGTGGGTTGCCCGAGCGATTGAAGGCGCCCGCCCTGCTGCTGTGCCTGGATGCGGTGTGGCGCTCGCTGGAGGGGCCGCTGCGCCGCCGCTGCGTGCTGGTCGACGAGGCGTGGCTGCTGATGCGCGAGCCGGCCGGCGCGCGCTTTCTCTTCCGGCTGGCCAAGGCGGCAAGGAAGCGCTGGTGCGGGCTGACCGCGATCACCCAGGACGCCAGCGATCTGCTCGGCACCGAGCTGGGCCAGTCGGTCGTCGCCAACGCCGCCACCCAGCTGCTGCTCAGGCAGGCGCCGCAGGCGGTCGAGCAGGTCGGCGAGGCGTTCAAGCTCTCGGCCGGCGAGCGGCGCTACCTCGCCGCCTGCCCCACCGGCCACGGACTGGCCTTGACCGGCGAGCAGCGCATCCCGCTGCACGTGGTCGCCAGTCCCGAAGAGCACGCGCTCATCACCACCGATCCCGCCGAGCTCGCGGAGGACGCGTGACGAGGTGGGCGCTGTCCGGGGTTGCCGCCGTGGCGCTGCTGCCCGTGCTGGTGATCGCGGCCGCGACCGGCGCCTTCCAGGGCATCGGCGTCGCCGACCCGTCGGACGCGGCGAGCGCCGACATTCCGTCCGGCTATCTGCAGCTTTACCTCGCCGCCGGCTCGGCCTACGGCGTCCCGTGGCAGATCCTGGCGGCGGTCGGCAAGGTCGAATGCGACCACGGCCGCAACCCCGCCCCCTCCTGCACGGAGGGAGGCGCTGAGAACTCCGCCGGGGCCGGCGGACCGATGCAGTTCCTCGCGGGAACCTGGGCGACGTATGGCGTCGACGCCGATGCCGACGGGCGCGCCGACCGCTGGGATCCGGCCGACGCGATCTACGGCGCCGCCAACTACCTGCGCGCCTCCGGCGCGCCCCACGATCTGCGGGCGGCGATCTTCGCCTACAACCACTCCCAGACCTACGTCGACGACGTCCTGCGCTGGGCCTCCGTCTACGAGCAGACCCAGCCAGGCGCCTCCGCCGCCCCACCGAACGACGCGGCCGCCCGGGCGGTGTCCTACGCGCTCTCCCAGCTCGGCGTCCCCTACCACTGGGGCGGCGAGAGCCCGAGTGAGGGGTTTGACTGCTCCGGCCTGGTGCAGGCCGCCTACCAGACGGCCGGGATCGCGCTGCCCAGGACCGCCCAGCAGCAGTTCGACAGCGGCCCGCATCTCGCGCCCGGCACCCGCCTGCAACCGGGGGACCTCGTCTTCTTCGGCCCCGACACCGGCGCGGTCGGGCACGTGGGCATCGTCGTCCGCGCGGGCGAGATGGTCGACGCCCCACACCGAGGCGCGGTCGTCAGGACCGAGCCCTACCCCGACCGCATCGGCGACCCCTGGGGCACCAGCGACGTCTACCTCGGCGCCACCCGACCCACCGCCGGCAGCACCCCATGACCCATCCCCACCACCAGGACGGGCCGCTGAGCCTGCGCCACCTTCTGCGTGACCCCGGCGACGGCGCGCACCAGCTCCTCGATACCGCACGCCGCGGGCTCGCGCACCTCGTCGGGCTCGCGCCCGAGCTGCTCGCCGCCGTCCTCGCCGTCACGATTGCGCTCGTGCTCGTCGGTCGTGTGCGCGCCCGCCGCGCCGCGAGCGGCGGGCGGATCCTCGAGGTCGGCGTCCCGCCGGACGCCGATCCCGATGGAGCGCTGCTGCTGTGGTCGGCGCTGCACGACCTGCTGCGCCCGCGCCTGAGACGGCTGCTCTTCGGCCAGCCACACCTGGCGTGGGAGATCGCCGCGAACCGGGTGGGCACCGCCTTCCGGATGTGGATCCCGGGGTCGGTTCCGCCAGGCCTCATCGAGCGTGCGCTCACCGCGGCGTGGCCGGGAGCGAGCGTGCGCTGCCCCGAAGTCGCATCCGAACCTCTCTCGCGCGCGCACGCGCGCGTGAGCAGCAAGCTGGTCCTCTCCGGCCCGGACTGCTTCCCGCTCGGCGGCGAGGACGGCCCCGATCCCCTCGGCCTCGTGCTCGCCCAGCTCGCCGGCCTGGAGGCCGGCGAGCATGCCGTGGTCCAGATCCTCGCCCGTCCGGCCACCAGCCGTCACCAGCAGTGGCTGCTCGCGGTCGCGCGCAGGATGCGCGCCCAGGCGCCGACCAGTCGGCTGATGCGGCTGGTCGACCCGTTCGGCGTCGCGCCGGCTGCCCGGCCGATCGACCCGACCGTGACCCCGGACGTACGTGCGGTGATGGAGAAGGCCTCCAGGCCGCTCTATCACTGCCTGATCCGGATCACGGTCACCGCGCCTGACCGCAAGGTCGTGCGTGGCCGCATGCACGCCATCGCCGGCGCGTTCGCCGCCTACGAGGGACGCGTCGGCCTGCGCCGTCGCCACACCCGCCAAGGCGTTGAGGCACGCAGCCTGGGGCGCCGGGCGTTCCTGCTTTCGGTGCCCGAGCTCGCCGCGCTTGCGCACCTCCCCGGCGGAGCAGCGCTCCCCGGCGTGATCCGTGCCGCCGCGCGCCGCGTCGCGCCGCCACCCGCGGTGCCCGAGCGCGGCAAGCCGCTGGGCATCACCGACACCGGCCCCGAGCGGAGCGTCGCGCTCAGCGTCCCCGACGCGCGCCAGCACCTGCACGTCCTTGGCGCCACCGGCGCCGGCAAGTCAACCCTGATCGCCCGGCTGGTGCTCGACGATGCCCGCGCCGGTCGGGGCGCGGTCGTGATCGACCCCAAGGGCGACCTCGTCGACGCGATCCTCGAGCGCCTCACCGATCCGCTGCCCGCGCCGCTGGTGCTGATCGACCCCGAGCGCCAGCAGCGGCCGGTCGGCCTCAACGTCCTGCACGGTCCGGATCGCGACCTGGCGGCAGAGCACCTGGTCGGCACCTTCCGGCGGATCTTCGAGCAGTTCTGGGGACCGAGGACCGACGACATCCTGCGCGCGTGTGTGCTCACTCTCGCGCGCGATCCGCGCCTGACACTGGCCGAGATCCCCACCTGCCTGACCAACCCCGCGTGGCGCTCACCGCTCACCGACGGCCTGCGGCGCGAGGACCCGGTGCTCGCCGGGTTCTGGCGCTGGCATGACGCGCAATCCGAGGCCGCCCAGGTCCAGGCCATCGGGCCGCTGCTCAACAAGCTGCGCGCCTTCCTGCTTCGCAAGCCGGTGCGCGCGATCGTCGGCCAGGAGCAGACCACTTTCCCCCTCGGCCAGGTGCTCGACCACGGCGGGCTGCTGCTCGCCCGCCTCCCGAAGGGCACGCTCGGTGAGGAGACCAGCCGCCTGCTCGGCGCGCTACTCGTGGCCCGGGTCTGGCAGGAGGTGCTCGGTCGCAGCCGCATCCCCGAGCACGCCCGCCGCGACGCCGCGCTGTACGTCGACGAGGTCCACAACTACCTCGCGCTGCCGCACAGCTTCGAGGACCTGCTCGCCGAGGCCCGCGGCTACCGCCTCTCGCTCTGCCTCGCCCACCAGCACCTCGGTCAGCTCCCCCGCGCGATGGGCGACGCCCTCTCGGCCAACGCCCGCACCAAGCTCATCTTCACCTGCTCGCCCGAGGACGCCCGAGCCCTGGAGCGCCATACGGCGCCCGAGCTCACCGCGCACGACCTCTCAAACCTCGCCCGCTACCAAGCCGCCTGCCGCACCCTCGCCGACGGCCAGGACGCGCCCGCCTTCACGCTGCAGACCACGGCGCTACCCGCCGCAGACCAGGCGCGGGCCATGCGGCTACGCACGGCGGCCGAGCGGCGCTTCGGCCGTGACCCCGCCCACATCGAGCGGCGCCTGCGCGCCCGCCAACTGCGCGTCCTCCCCGGCGGCCCTCACGCCGACCACCCGCCCAACCAACGCGCCGACCAATCGGCCGACCGGTCCCCCGACCACTCATGACCGGTCGGCCCAGCCACACGAACTGCCCGCACACCGCGGCCTGCGACCCGACCCGCGCTAGCCCCGACAAAGGTGGTGATCTAACCCCTGTCGGGCAACACGGCATCGCCGCGGTCCGACGACGCGCGCGTCGCCGCACTGGCCGCCCACGTCACCGCCCGCGACCGGGCGATCTGCGCGGCGCTCTACGAGCACCGCCTGCTCACCGCAGGGCAGCTCGCGCAGCTGTACTTCCATAGCCCCGAGCGAGCACGCCAGCGCCTGGTCGCCCTGCACCGGCTCGGGGTGCTCGAGCGCTTCCGCCCGCACCGCCAACAGGGATCGCATCCCTACCACTACCTGCTCGACCGCCTCGGCGCCCAGCTCGTCGCCGCCGAACGCGGACTCGACCTCGCCGACCTCGACTGGACCCGCGCCAAGACCCTGCGCCTGGCCACCAGCACCCAGCTGCAGCACCTGATCGAGGCCAGCGGCTTCTTCACCCGCCTCGCCCAAACCCTCGGCCGCACCCCTGGCGCCGCGCTCGTCGAATGGTCCGGCCAGCGCCGCTGCGCCCAGCGCTGGGGCGACCTCGTCCGCCCCGACGGCCACGCCCGCCTCGCGCTGCCCACCGGCCCGCTCGAGGTATGGCTGGAATGGGACCGCGCCACCGAGCCCCACGCCCGCCTCCAGGACAAGCTCGACCGCTACGAGGAACTCGGCCTCGCCGTCGACCAGCTGCTCACGCTGCTGTTCGTCGCCCCCGGCGACCGGCGCGAGGGCCACATCCTCGATGCCCTGCGTCCCGCCGACGGCGTGCGCGTGCTGACCACGACCGCCGACCGCCACCACGCCGACCCGCTCGCCGCCAACTGGCTCGCAGCCCGCGCCGAGCGCCGCGTCTCGCTGGCCGAGCTCGCCAAGGCTTCCGCTGCGCCCGACGCCGCTTCGCGGCGCGAGCGCGCCCCGCTGTCCGGGTCCTCCGCCGGCCCCCAACGCCCTGAGCTCACGATCACAGACCTTCAAGACCATTCGACCTAGCCGCCGCCACGCCGCGGCCGAACCGCCCCACGCCGCGAGCTGGCGCCTGGAGGAGGGCGACAGCCTCGCGCTGCTACCCAACCTCGACCGGGCCTCCGTCGACGCGGTGGTGACCGACCCGCCCTACGGGATCGCCTTCCAGGGCGAGCGCTGGGACGGCGCGGCGATCAGGGAGGCCGCCGCCCGCGCCGGGCACCAGCGGCTGAGTCACAGCGAGGCATACCAGGCGTGGTGCCGCGCCTGGGCGAGCCAGTGCCTGCGCGTCCTCAAGCCCGGCGGGCAGCTGCTCGCGTTTGGCTCGCCCAGGACCGCGCATCGCCTTGCCGCGGGCCTGGAGGACGCCGGTCTTGAGCTGCGCGACACGCTGCTGTGGCTCTACGGCACCGGCATGCCCAAGTCCCGCCGCCTTGCCGGTGGACGCGGGACCGCGCTCAAGCCCGCCTACGAGCCGATCCTGCTCGCCCGCCGCCCGCCCGCGGCGCCGATCGCGCAGACGATCCAGCGCCACGGCACCGGCGCGCTGAACATCGACGCCTGCCGCATCAACGGCCGCCACCCGGCCAACGTCATCTCCTCACACGCGCCCGCCTGCCAACCTGACCGATGCGACCCCGGCTGCGCCGTCGCCCTCGTCAATACCGACGCGGCGCAGGGCCGGGCGCCCTCGAACGCGGCCGGGCCTGCGAGCCGGCTGTTCTACTGCCCCAAGGTCAGCCGCCCCGAACGCGACGCCGGCTGCGAGCAGCTCCCGCCCCGCGCCTTGGACCTGTTCCCCAACGCCCAGGCGGCCGGCGGGGCATCGCCGGCTCACAACCAACACCCCACGGTCAAGCCGCTCGCGCTCATGCGATGGCTCGTGCGGCTCGCCACGCCCGAGGACGGTCTGGTCCTCGACCCGTTCTGCGGGTCCGGGAGCACCGGCGCCGCCGCCGTGCTCGAAGGCCGGCGCTTCCTGGGCATCGAGGCCAGTCCGGAGTACGCGGTGATCGCTCGCGCGCGGATCGGGCACTGGTCAGGCCGCGACGGACAGGAGCACGAGGCCGTCCCTTTCGCCAAGTCGGCATGACCCGCGATCCACCCACGCCGCGCGATGGCGAGATCCGGCTTGCACCGGAGTCCGTCGAGGCCGTCGCGCGACGCCTCGCCGAACTGCTCGCCGGGCACCCCAAGGCGTCGGTGCCGCGACGGCTGCTGACCGCGGCCGAGGTGTCTGACTGGTGGGGCGTCGAGCGCTCCTGGGTCTACGCGCACGCCGACGAGCTCGGCGCACGGCGCCTGGGCGCCGGCCAGCGTCCCCGGCTACGGTTTGACCCCGACGAGGTCGCCGAGCGCCTCGGCGACGCCACCCCTTCCGCCGATCGCTCGCGATCCCCCCGGATGCGCGGCGATCCACGTCATTCGACTCGCTTGCACCGCGAACCAGAGCTATGGTCGCAAGGCAAGACAAGTCGGCCGGGCGGCGCGCCAACGCCCCCGGCCACGGCGCCGAAGTAATGGCCTTCGGCACGTCGATCAGCCTACCCCGGGACCGGTGCATCCCCGACCGGGGACAGCTGCCCGCGCCCTGCCCGCCACGGCTTCGCCGCCCGACCAACCGGAGGTGAACCGAGATGGCGACACGATCCAAAGGGCAGGTCCTCGAGCGGGCATGGAAGAACGGACGCGGCTACGCCCTGCGCTTCCCCGCCTACGGCGAGCGCCAGTACCTCACCCTCGGCCTGGAGACCGAAGGGTGGACCCGCCGGCGCGCCGAGGAGGAACTGCAGAACATCCTCGCCGACGTCCGCCGCGGCATCTGGATCCCACCCGACAAGCACCGCCGCGCCACCAAGGGCGACCAAGGCACCGCCAACGAGGTGACGCTGTTCGGGCCGTTCGCGCGCAGGCTCGTGGCGGCCCGCGAGGGGGAGGTCAGCGAGAACACGCACGGCTACCAGCAGTGGGCGCTCTCGCACCTGCTGCCCTACTTCGCCGACTGGCCGGTCGAGACGATCGACATCGAGGCCGTCGACGCCTACCGCCGCCACAAGGTCGAACAAGCCGATCTACGCCGGCGCGCGATCGAACGCCGCAAGCCCCTGCGCGACGACCACGGCCGCGTCCTTCGACCCCTGTCGCCCAACTCGATCAACAAGACCATCGAGGTCCTGCAATCGATCCTCGCCATGGCCGTCGAGTACGGCCACCTCGCCACCAACCCCGCCGCCGGACGGCGCCGCCGGCTCAAGCTGCCGCCGCGTCGGCCCGTGCACCTCGACACCGCCGAGCAGATCGTCGGCCTCCTCGACGCGTCCGGCGAGATGGACCGCGCGCCCTACTGGCGCACCGAAGATCGCCGCGCGATCATCGCCGCCCTGATCTTCGCTGGCCCCCGCGCCCACGAGCTGTGCCACATGCTCTGGCGCGACGTCGACCTCGCCAACGGCCGCATCCACATCGGCCGCTCAAAGACCCAAGCCGGGCTGCGCGAGATCACCCTGCTGCCGATCCTGCGCGACGAGCTCGCCGCCCACAAGGCCCGCGCCTACCGCTCCGGCCCCGACGACCTCGTCTTCCCCACCGGCACCGGCGGCGTCCGCGACAAGGACAACCTGCGCAACCGCATCCTCGCCGCCGCCGTCGACCGCGCCGACCAACTCCTCCAACAGCGAAAGCAAACACCGCTGCCCAAGGGCGTCACCCCGCACAAGCTCCGCCACACCTTCGCCTCCACCCTCGTCGCCTGCGGCGAGGACCCCGCGTCCGTCATGGCCCAGCTCGGACACACCGACCCCAAGTTCACCCTCCGCGTCTACACCCACGTCATGCGCCGCGACCCCGCCGAACGCCAACGCCTCAAGACGCTCGTCCACGGCGACGCCGCTCACGCCGCGCCTGAAGCTGAGCAAGCGCGTGGGCTGCCGCAGGCCGCATAGTCGCGGTGAGCGCCCGGTTCATGGGTCGTGGATACGTTCCACCCGCCTGCGACCACGGCCGGAGGTGGAGGGCGGCAGGAGCGACCAGCTCTGCGGCCGCCTCCGCCCAATTACGCCGAGATAGCTTCGTAGACTCGGGCGACCGCAGCCGGCAGGTTGTCTGCCAGCTCGAAGTCCCAGATCCGGATGACGGTCCAGCCGTCCTCAGCTAGCGCGCGGTTGACCTGTTCGTCGCGGCGGCGGTTGGCGGCGATCTTCTCGTCCCACTTGGCGGGGTGCCGCCCGGGCGTCCAACGGGAGGGGTGCCCGTGCCACCAGGCGGAGTCCACGAACACCGCGACGCGTCGGCCTCTCCAGCATAGGTCCGGGGTGCCGGGAACCGACCGAACGTGGCAGCGCCAGCCGCGCACGCCTGCCGCCCACAGCGCCTTGCGCAATGCCAGCTCGGGCCGGGTGTCCTTGGAGCGGACCCGGCTCATGATCCGGCTGCGAGTCGCCCTATCGAGTTTGTCCGCCACGCCGGAAGCGTAGGCTGCGGTCAGCCGGCGAGGTCGGTGCGCGGGAACTGCAGCTTGACCTCCTCGTCGGAGTCTTCCAGCGAGGCTGCATCCTTGATCCACTCGTCCAGCAGGGTGCCGACCTCAGGCCGGTTGAAAGTGAAGCTGGAGTTCGGCAGCCGCAGCCGTTCGATGTCCTCGTCGGCGAGCCGTTCCAGGTCGCGCTTGAGGTTGATCGTGGCAGCGATCCGGCGGATGTCGGACACGAAGTCGAGCACGACCACCCTGGTCTTGTCCGGACGCAGCCTCAAGCCGCGGCCGAGCTGCTGCACGAAGATCCGCCGCGAGTGCGTGACGCGCAAGAAGCACAGGATGTTGACGTCGGGCACATCGACGCCCTCGTTGAGCACGTCGACAGCGCAGATGATCGGGACCCGACCGTCTGCGAACTCGCTCATGAGGATGTTGCGCTCGCGCTTGCTTTGCCGGTTGGAGAGCACGTGCGCCCGCGGCCAGCCGCGTTCGCGCAGGAGCTGCGCGAACTCCTCGGCGTGGTTGATCGTCCGGCAGAACACGATCGCGCGCGGCTGAACAGTCTCCTCCCAGACGGCGCGGATGTGGTCGGCGATCTCATCGTCGCGTTGCGGCAGAAACAGCTTGTGGTTGAGGTCCTTGATGGTCAAGCGCAGCTCGCTGGCCTCGTGCACGTCCTCCCAGTCGAGATCCTCGTCAACGAGCAGCCGATAGTCGACGTCGGCCAGGTAGCCGGCGGCCATGCCGTCGGCGATCCCCATGCGGAAGACCGGCTCGCCGAAGTGGTGGGCGAGGTCGTAGCGGTCGCCCCGCCACGGCGTGGCGGTAACACCCAACTGCGGCACTTCGCACAGCGCAGCGAGCAGGTCCGCGTACGTGCCGGACGCGGACACGTGGTGTGCCTCGTCGACGACCACCAGCCCCGGACGGTAGGCGTCCTCGCGAACGACGCGTAATGCGCTCTGCACCGTCGCGCACGTCACGCCGCTGAGTTGAGGCGGCCGCTGGTCGCCGTTCAGCAGCTGGGTGGGCACGGACTTAGGCAGATGACGCCACAGGGCGCGTTCGAGCTGGCCGACTAGCTCCTTCTGGTGGGCGACCACCAGCACGTCCGCGTCCGGGTGCTCGGCGAGAAACGCCGCGATGACCTCCCCTGCGGCGACCGTCTTGCCCAGGCCGGTGGCGAGCACGACCAGAGCCCGGCGGGAGCGGTCGAGCTCGACCCGCGCCTTGCCGACCGCGGCGCGCTGGTAGGGGCGCAGCCGGTCGCCATGGATGCGGCTCGGCGGCCAGTCGGGTATGACCTGCTCGCCGAACTTGACGAGTGTGTCGCCGTCCCACAGGTCGATCCGGCTGCCGACCGACCGAAGTTGGGCGCGGCGCTTGCGGGCGTCGGCGCTCTCAGTGGCGTTGGTGACAAGCACGGCGCGGTCGGCCCGGTAGAACGCCTTCGCCGCATCGGCCTGCTCGACGCCCTTTCGGTCGATCGTGGCGTGGGATGTCCACTTGGTCTGAAACACCCAGCGGGCGTTGCGCAGCCGGGCCAGGATGTCGCCGCCCTCATCCCCCGGCCCGTCGATGTTGCGGATGTCGTTGGCGTCCAGGAACAGCAACAGTCGTTCGGTCGCGCGCGTGAACGCCGTCGGGCCGCCGCCGACGAGCCGCGTCGGGTCGAGGAATGGCGCCGAACGCTCGGTGGTCACGGTGCCTCGGCGAGTTCCAGCGGCAGGATCTCCAGCGCGAGACGGGCGCGGGAGAGCTCCTCGCGCGACGTTTGCGTCGGCGCCGAGGCGATCCAGGCGATGTCGTTGAGCAAGCCGATTAACTGCCCGACGACCTGTTCGGCCGGTCCCGGATCCAGCTTGGCGTACGGCCCGATGAACAGGCGACCGTCCAGGAATGCTTCCGGCCACTCCGCCACCGCCCGTGGGACCGCGGAGGGCGGCATGATCGGCAGGTACTGGCCGCTGGCTATCACGGCGTCCGAGTCGTCGGTGCGCAAAATCGTCGCGATCCGCTCGGCCGTCTGCGCGCGCTCGTGCTCGGCCAGCGCGCGCTTCCAGGGCCGCTCGGGATCCTCGGCCACGCACGCGACCATCCGCTCCTGGATTCGGTTGAGGATTTGGTTGGCCTCGGGCTGCAGCCGCGTCGGGTCGATCGCCTTCGAGGACAGGTAGCGGTCCTTGAGCTCGGCGAACACCGCGCCGATCGGCACGGCCGCGTTCCGGCGGACCAGCATCTGCTGCGCCAGCGCCATCAGCACGATGTCGGCCGGATCGTCGTCGAAGGTCGCGAACAGCGGATGCGCTTCGTCGACCACTGCGGTGAACGCGCCCCTCGCTCGCGGGTGAAGCAGGACCGGAGTTCGGTCGCCGTCCTCGGTCAACACGGGGGCGGTGACCGCGACTGCGTCGAGCGGCACCGGCGCGCCCGGGACGCCCCGGGCGGTGTACTCGGCCCTCATCTCGGGCATCGGTCGGCCGCCCTCGATGAGCCGCTCGACCCGTTCGGCGTACGGCACATCGGGGTCCGGCAAGACCTCCTCGACGGGCGCGTCGCGCTCGCCGAGGTCGTGGCGGGCGGGAGGCTCCGACAGTGGGCGGGCGGGCGGCGGCCCGGAGAACTCGCGTGTCGGGTCTTCGTCGTCTGCGCGGGTGTCCTCGCCCTGCTCGCGCTTGGTCTGCTCGCGCTGCTTCTGGCGCTGGGCGGCGATCCGCTCGTGCTCCACTACGGCGTCCCACCACTTCTGGTCGGTCTGGTACTCGGGGTCGCCCACGTGGAACTTCTCCACCCACGCCGATGTATCGCGGCGCGTCTTGCCGTCCCCGACGGTCAGGTAGCGCTTGCCGGGATCGTTGCGGCGGTACGCGCTGAACAGCAGTCCAAGCGGCGAGTCGTTCCCGCCATCGCC
>DASVFT010000060.1:0-3176 GCA_036379935.1 Solirubrobacteraceae bacterium
CTTCAACGAGCTGCAGGCGCGCACCGCCGAGCTCACCCGCTCGGTGGGCGAGCTGCAGGCGCTCGGCGAGGTCAGCCAGGCGGTCAGCTCCACGCTGGATCTCGCCGCGGTGCTCGAGACCATCGTCGGACGGGCGGTGCAGCTGTCCGGCAGCGATCAGGGAGTGGTCTACGAGTTCGACGAGGCGAGCCGCACGTTCCATCAGCGCGCCACCCATGGGATGACCGCGGAGTACGTCGAGACGGTGCGGGCCGCCCCCATCCGGCTCGGCGAAGGGGTGATGGGTCGGGCCGGAGTCACGCGCGCGCCGGTCCAGGTGGCGGATCTCCAGGCCGAGGTGGAGATGGTCGCGCCCCAGGTGCGCCGGCAGCTCGTCGAGCAGCGCATGGGCTCGCTGCTCGCCGTGCCACTCGTGCGTGAGGACCGGCTGCTCGGCGGCCTGGTGATCATCCGCCGCGAGCGCGGCGCCTTCTCCCCCGAGGTGGTGGCGATGCTGCAGACCTTCGCCACCCAGTCGGTCCTGGCCATCCAGAACGCGCGGCTGTTCCACGAGATCCAGCGGCAGAAGCAGTACTCGGACACGCTGGTGGAGTCGAGCCCGGTGGCCATCGTCACGCTCGATCTGGACGGCATCGTGACCAGCTGGAATCCGGGCGCGGAGCGGCTCTTCGGCTACGCGCCCGGGGAGGCCCTCGGCCGGCGCATGGAGGATCTGGTCTCGACGCCGGAGGGCCGCGAAGAAGTGCGGGACAACATCCGCCAGACGCTGGACGGCGAATGGATCCGCGCGATGGGACGCCGCGCCCGCAAGGACGGCACGATGGTCGATCTCGAGATCTCGTCGGTGCCGGTCGCGGTGGACGGCGTGCGCGTCGGCATGATCGGCATCTACCACGACATCACCGAGCTCCGGCAGGCCCGCGAGGAGGCGGAGGCGGCCAACGAGGCCAAGAGCGCGTTCCTGGCCACCATGAGCCACGAGATCCGCACCCCCATGAACGCGGTCATCGGCATGAGCGGCCTGCTCCTGAATACCGCGCTCACCGACGAGCAGCGCGAGTACGCGGAGGTCGTGCGCCAGAGCGGCGACGCCCTGCTCACCGTGATCAACGACATCCTCGACTTCTCCAAGATCGAGGCGGGCCGGCTCGAGCTGGAGTCGCAGCCCTTCGATCTGCGCGAGTGCGTCGAGGGCGCGCTGGACCTGGTGGCCGGCCGGGCCGCCGAGAAGGGGCTCGACCTGGCCTACCTGCTCGGCGACGGCATGCCCGCCGCGATCGTGGGCGACGTGACCCGCCTGCGCCAGGTGTTGCTCAACCTGCTCTCGAACGCGGTGAAGTTCACCGAGGCGGGCGAGGTCGTGCTCACGGTCGGCGCCCGTCGTCCGCCCGGGCCCGATCGCCCCTACGAGCTGACGTTCTCGGTGCGCGACACCGGCATCGGCATCGCGCCGGACCGGCTCGACCGGCTCTTCCAGTCCTTCAGCCAGCTCGACGCCTCCACCACGCGCCGCTACGGCGGCACCGGCCTGGGCCTCGCGATCAGCCAGCGCCTGACCGAGCTGATGGGCGGCCGCATCGAGGTCACGAGCGAGATGGGACGCGGGAGTGAGTTCCACTTCACCATCCGCGCGCCCGCCGCGGCGGCGCCCCTGCCCGCGCGCCGCGACCTGAGCGGCGTGCAGCCCTCCCTGCGCGGCAAGCGCGTGCTCGTGGTCGACGACAACGCGACGAACCGCCGCATCCTGACCACCTACCTCGCCACCTGGGGCATGCCGGCGCGGGCGACCGGGTCGCCCAACGAGGCGCTCGGCTGGATCCGGGCCGACGAGCGCTTCGACGTCGCCATCCTCGACATGCACATGCCGGAGATGGACGGCGTCGCCCTCGCCCGCGAGATCGTCCAGCACCCGTCGGCGGCGACGCTGCCGCTCGTGCTCTTCACCTCGCTCGGGCGCCGCGAGGCCCTCGCCGACAACGCGAGCTTCGCGGCCTACCTGCACAAGCCGATCAAGCCCTCCCAGCTCTTCGACGCCCTGGTCTCGGTGCTGGCCGAGCAGCCGGTGCACGTCGCCCCGCGCGCGCTGGGCCGCAGCGACCTGGATCCCGGCATGGCCGCGCGCCTGCCCCTGCGCATCCTCCTGGCCGAGGACAACGTGGTGAACCAGAAGCTGGCCCTGCGTCTTCTCGCCCAGATGGGCTACCGGGCGGATCTCGCCGGCAACGGGCTCGAGGCCCTCGACGCGGTCGAGCGACAGACGTACGACGTGCTGCTGATGGACGTGCAGATGCCGGAGATGGACGGCCTCGAGGCCTCGCGCGAGATCAACCGGCGCTGGACGCGCGAGACGCGGCCTCGCATCATCGCGATGACCGCCAATGCCATGCAGGGCGACCGCGAGCTGTGCGTGGCCGCCGGCATGGACGACTACGTGGCGAAGCCGATCCGGGTCGAGGAACTGGTCGCCGCGTTGGAGCGCTCCCGGCCCGCCGGCGAGGCCGGCGACCGCCGGGCGCCCGGCGGGGCCGACGCGGAGACGCCGATCGACCGACCCGCGCTCGATCGGCTGGTCGAGACGATGGGCGGGCCGTTCGTCGGCGAGCTGATCGACACGTTCAGCCAGGATGCGGTCGAGCTGATTGCCACGCTGCGCCGCACCCTGGCCGCGGCCGATGTCGACGGCTTCCGCCGCGCCGCGCACTCGCTGAAGTCGACCAGCCAGAGCCTCGGCGCCAACGGCCTGGCCGCCCGTGCGCGCGAGCTGGAGAGGGCGGCGCGGGCCGGCAGCCTGGACGGCGCGGGCGCTCGCGTGCAGGCGCTCGCCGAGCACTACGAGAGGGTGGCGTACACCCTCGGAGCCATTCGACGTGACCTCCCCGCGTAACGCGCAGGCCGGCGACCTCCTGGTCGTCGACGACAACCGGGTCAACCGGCTGCTGCTCGGCCGCGCGCTCGAGCAGCTCGGCCACACCGTCACCTTCGCCGAGAACGGCCGCGAGGCGCTCGAGTCTCTCGCGCGCCGCCGCGCGGACCTCGTCCTGCTCGACATCGAGATGCCGGAGATGGACGGCTACCAGACGCTCCAGGCGCTCTCGGCCGACCCGCGCCTGCGCGACATCCCGGTGGTGATGATGTCCTCGGTCGAGGAGGTGGACAGCGTGGCCCGCTGCATCGAG
>DASVFT010000061.1:0-15546 GCA_036379935.1 Solirubrobacteraceae bacterium
CACGCGCCGGACGTTGCCCGGGGGGCAGATGACGGCCAGCGGGCGGTCGTCGCGGCCGAGCAGCGCCCGCGCGCGGACGAGGCAGTTGATCCCGGACGAGTCGAGGAAGTCCACCGTCGAGAGGTCGATGGCGAACGGGCCGGAGCTGCGTCGGATCCCGTCGTCGAGGGCCGCGGTCAGCAGCGGCGCCGTGGCGAGCTCGATCTCGCCGCGAACGGCGACGCCGGCCACACAAGCAAGCGCGAAGTCGCGCATTTCGAACGGCGGCGCACCGCCTGCCTCGTCGCCACCTCGGGGACCGGACATCTGCCGCGCTGCGGGTCGCGCCACGCTCACACTCGCCCGCGACCGCGCGAACCGGCGAAGAACGCCACGAGCGCCAGGATCCCGAGCGCGAAGAGGATCGGATGGACGATCGCGCCTCCGGCGATCGCGATGATGAGCAGGATGACGCCGACGATGAGCCACAGCATGGATTTCTCCCTTCGGTCGTGTGCCGGCAACGTAGGTGCGGCCACGCGCGATGACCGCAGGTTGGGTCACGAGGCCGACGTCTGAGATCCGACATGGGCGGTGCGGGTATGACCGTTCCGTGTCCCTTCGCGGCCGCAACAGCATGAGCATCGTCGACGCCGACCCCGACCTTGGCGAGCTCCTCGACCCGGGCGACCTCGAGCGAGCGCGGCGCGAGGCGCTCGCGCGCGTCCAGCAGCTGTCACCCGGCGCGTGGGACGCGGGCGCGGCGCGCGAAGCCGATGTCCATCACCGCGGCTTCCTCATCATCGATGGCCTGCTGAGCCGCGACGTCGAGGTGCTCGGCCGGCGCTGCGTCGAGCTGCTGGGTCCCGGGGACGTCATGCGCCCGTGGCGCTGGGACGACGAGGGCTCACACGTGCAGGCGGAGGTGGGCTGGCAGGTGCTCGAGCCCACCCGCCTGGCCGTCCTCGATCATGGCCTGGTGGTGCGGATCGTGCCGTGGCCGCAGCTGGGCGTGGAGCTGTTCAACCGCGGCACACGCCGCGCGCACCATCTGGCGGTCGCGCTGGCGATAGCCCACCATCATCGTGTCGAGGACCGACTGCTGCTCACCCTCTGGCACCTCGCCGAGCGCTGGGGGCGCGTCCATCTCGACGGGATCGTGCTTCCACTGCCGCTCGGGCACCAACGGCTGGCCGACCTCGTCGGCGCGCACCGCCCGACCGTCACCACGGCCATGGGCGAGCTCGCACGCGACGGCGCCGTAAGCCGCCGCGACAACGGCGACTGGGTGCTGCACGGATCGCCACCGGAGCAACTGCGCCACCACAGGCTCGTGGCCGCCCTCACCTAGGAGGTGGCGCTGGGCGCGCGGGCCTCTTCTCCTCCGGTCCGCGCGCCCTTCCCCGCACTGCTTACGGAAGCAGCGTGACGTCGATCTTCGACGTCTTGGAGTTGACGTCCGTGACCAGCGCGGTTCCGCGGGCGCCGTTGTAGGCGCCGGTTCCGCCGGTGATTGCGACAGGCGCGTTCGTCGACTTCTCGCCGAGCAGGCCCGAGGCGGTCAGGGTGCCGTTCGTGAGATGCACGACGACGTCGCAGAGCACCTTGCTGCGGCCGATGAAGGTGCACACTCCCCGGTCGTAGCCGGTCGCGGTTCCGGTGATCTTGTCGCCGAAGCCGAAGCGGTCGCCCTGGTGCGGTGCGTGCTTCGGTGCGAAGCCCACCGTCTTCTGCGTCGTCGAGACGAGATTCAGCGTGGTCGGGCCCGGCGCCTGCGCGGATCCCGTCGTCACGACGATCGCACCGACACCGATCGCGGCGGCCGCCGCCGCAGCGGCTGCGAGCACAAGGCGAGACATGTTCACTCCCTCTGTTGTGGGGAGACGACGCTAGGGCTCCGACGTGGCGTCGGGACTCGAGGACCCGAGAGGATGTCCGTTCTCGAACCACGAGGGCCCCGCGGTGAGCGGGGCCCTCGGTGCGTCTGCTTGTCGACGGTGACGCTACTTGATGAAGAGCATCTCCGAGTACTTCGGCAGCGGCCAGAGGTCGTCGGCCACGATGCGCTCGAGCTTGTCGGCGATCTCGCGCACGGCGTCCATCGCGGGGATGGTGTTGTCGCGCATCCAGCGGGCGAAGTCGAGGCTGCCGAGCTCGCCCGGGTTGGCGTTGACGTCCTCGAGCTTCTGGATCGCCCTGACGAAGTCGCTGAGGAGCGTCTGCGTCTCGGCGATCAGCTCGTCGTTGCCGGCCGCCTTGAGGTCGGCGAGGTGGCGGACGGTCGCCGGCAGGAGCATCGTGCGGGCGATCGAGGCCGCGGTCTCCGCCTCGATGTTGAGCTTCGTCGAGTACTGCTCGACGAAGACCTCGAAGCGCGACTCGAGCTCGCGCTCGGACAGCACGTTGTAGTGCTCGAGCGTCTGGAGGGTCTGGGGCTCGACGAGCCACGGCAGGGCGTCCACCGTCGTGCGCAGGTTCGTCAGCCCGCGACGCTCGGCCTCGGCGTGCCAGTCCTCGGAGTAGTTGTCGCCGTCGAAGCAGACCTGCTTGTTGGCCGCGTAGGAGGCGCGGACCACCTGGACCACGGCCTCGTTGACGTCGGTGCCGCCGCTCGTGAGCGTCTCGAGCTCGTCGGCGAGCTGGTCGATGGCCTCGGCCACGATCGTGTTGAGGACGGTGTTGGGCAGGGCGAGCGACTGGCTCGACCCGAGCGCGCGGAACTCGAACTTGTTGCCCGTGAAGGCGAAGGGCGAGGTCCGGTTGCGGTCGCCGCCATGCATCGGCAGCGGCGGGAGCACCGGCGTCCCGAGCCCGAGGAACGAGCCCGGCGTGGCCGGATCGCCCTCGCCCGCCTCGATCGTGTCGAACACCTTGCGCAGCTCGGCGCCGAGGAAGATCGAGATGATCGCCGGCGGCGCCTCGTTGGCGCCCAGGCGGTGGTCCTGGCCGATGCTGGCCACGCTCGCGCGCAGCAGCGCCTGGTGCCTGTTGACGGCCTGGATGACCGCCGCGGTGAAGAACAGGAACGAGATGTTCTCGTGCGGCGTGTCGCCCGGCTCGAGCAGGTTGAGCCCCGTGTCGGTGCCCATCGACCAGTTGTTGTGCTTGCCCGACCCGTTGACGCCGGCGAACGGCTTCTCGTGCAGGAGACAGACCAGGCCGTAGCGACGCGCCACGTTCTGCATGACCTGCATGGTCAGCTGCTGGTGATCGGAGCCGACGTTGGAGTTCTCGAAGATCGGCGCGATCTCGTACTGGTTGGGCGCCACCTCGTTGTGGCGGGTCTTGGTCGGCACCCCGAGCTTCGCGAGCTCGCGCTCGGTCTCGAGCATGCAGGCCAGGATGCGCTCGGGGATCGACCCGAAGTAGTGGTCGTCGAGCTCGTGTCCCTTGGGCGGCTTGGCCCCGAAGAGCGTGCGTCCCGTCGTGTAGAGGTCGGGGCGCTCGAAGTAGTACTGCTCGTCGATGAGGAAGTACTCCTGCTCGGGCCCGACCGTCGTGAACACGCGACCGGCGTCGCCGTCGCCGAGCAGGCGCAGCGCCTTGATGGCCGACGTCGACAGGGCGTCCATCGAACGCAGCAGCGGGATCTTGTGATCCAGCGCCTCGCCCGTCCACGACGCGAAGGCGGTCGGGATGCAGAGCAGCGCGCCGTTGGGGTTCTCGATGATGAAGGCCGGCGAGGTCGGGTCCCACGCGGTGTAGCCGCGCGCCTCGAAGGTCGCGCGCACGCCCCCGGTGGGGAACGAGGAGGCATCGGGCTCACCCTGGATGAGCTCCTTGCCCGAGAACCCGGAGATCGCGGTGCCGTCGCCGACCGGCTCGTAGAACGAGTCGTGCTTCTCGGCGGTCGAGTTGGTCAGCGGCTGGAACCAGTGGGTGAAGTGGGTGGCGCCCCGCTCCATCGCCCACTCGCGCATCTCCTTGGCCACCGCGTCCGCGAGTGACGGGTCCAGCGCCTCGCCCCGGTGGAGCGTGGCCTGGAGCTGCTTGAAGACCTCCTTCGGCAGGCGTCCCTTCTGGACGGCGAGGCTGAAGACGTTGTCGCCGAACGGATAGCTGCCGGGCTCGGTGAGGTCCGGCGCGCCGAGCGCGGCGCCGTTGGCGCTCCATTGCGCCGCGGTGACGTTCTGCTGGCGGGTGCGTGCCATGGGCGGGTCGGGTCCTCCTGGTCTCGAGAGCGCTGATCGCGTGCGTACGAACGCACGGTGAGCCTAGAGGTGTGGCGGCCGGCCCACCTTATCCACCCGTCGAAGAATCGGCGGACCGGGTTCGCCCTGTTGGACGGCTCGCCCACCGCGGCTCGACCGCGTGGCCAAACGCCGGTGCCGATCTTTCGACACGGGGCGAAAGACGCTCTCCCGGCCGGCCCGCAGACTGCGTGGCGCACTCGACTCAGGAGGACCGATGAGACGTTCGTCAACCGCCCGTGCCCTCGTGTTGGGGCTTGCGGTGCTGCTGCTGTTGCCCACCGGGGCGATGGCCGACACCTTCAACGCCGCCGGCAAGGGGCTGCCGGACTCGGTGGGCATCAACTCGCTGTGGGTGATCGTCGCCGGCTGCCTGGTGATGTTCATGCAGGCCGGCTTCGCCTTCCTGGAGATCGGGTTCTCGCGCGGCAAGAACGCCGGCACGGTGGTGGCCAAGATCCTCACCAACTTCTCGATCGCGGCGATCATGTACTGGACGGTGGGCTTCGCCTTCGCCTTCGGCGGTGAAGCCGGGCACATCATCGGCAGTCATGGCTTCCTGCTGCGCGACTTCGGCGATCCGCAGAAGGCCTTCCCGATCATGGGCCTGTCGGACGCGACGGTCGAGTCGAAGTGGTTCTTCCAGTTCGTGTTCTGCGCCGTCTCGCTCGCCATCGTGTGGGGGACCACGCTCGAGCGCATCAAGTTCGGCGTCTACGTCATCTACGCGGTCGTCTTCAGCGCGCTGATCTACCCGATCGCGTCGGGCTGGGTGTTCGGCGGAGGCTGGCTGCAGAGCAACCTCGGCATGCAGGACTTCGCCGGCTCGACCGCGGTCCACCTCATCGGCGCCACCGGCGCGCTCGCGGCCCTGCTCCTGCTGGGACCGCGCCGGGGCAAGTACCACCCCGACGGGACGGCGCGGGCCATCCCCGGCCACAACATGCCCCTGTTCGGCCTCGGCGTGCTGATCCTGTGGCTGGGCTGGTTCGGCTTCAATCCCGGCTCGACCCTCGGCGCCCTCGACGGCCGCTTCACCGAGGTGCTCATCGTCACGCAGCTGGCCGCCTCCGCCGGCGTGCTGGGCGCCATCGCCACCGCGCGGTTGAAGACCGGCCAGATCGACATCGGCATGGCCGGCAACGGCGCGATCGGCGCTTTGGTCGCCATCACCGCGCCGTCGGGCTACGTGGCCCCGTGGGCTGCGGTGGTGATCGGGTTCATCGCCGGTGTCATCGTCCCGCTCGGCGTCTACGCGATCGACCGCAAGCTCGACGACCCCGTCGGCGCCCTCACCGCGCACGGCCTGTGCGGCGTGTGGGGCACGCTCTCGTGCGGCCTGTTCACGCTGCCGTCGCTCGCCAGGTACAACGCCGTCGGCGACCCCGGCCTGTTCTACTCGGGCTCCTTCGGCCAGCTCGGCGTCCAGGCGCTCGGGGTGGTCACGGTCTTCTTTTTCGTCTTCGCGGCCAGCTTCGCCACCTTCTGGCTCATCAAGAAGACCTACGGCATGCGCGTTACCGCCGACGAGGAGGACGCCGGCCTCGACATCTCCGAGCACGGCATGTACGGCTATCCCGAGCAGTTCATCCCGATCCCGGAGCTCGTGGGCTACGGTGCGGCTCCGCACGTGGCCACGCCCGCGCCCGCGCCGGCCCCGGCCGCGCCCGTGTCGACCACCAAGGAGGTGACGGCGTGAAGAAGATCGAGGCCTACATCCGCCACGAGGCGTTCGAACCCATCCGCATGGAGCTGCTGAGCCTGGGCTTCCCGTCGCTGAGCATCAGCGAGGTGAAGGGCTCCGGCCGGCAGAAGGGCATCACCGAGCGCTACCGCGGCGCCGAGCTGACCAATTACCTCCGGCCGAAGGTCAAGCTGGAGTGCGTGGTGGCGGACCGCGACGTGCAGACGATCGTCGACACGATCCTCAAGCACGCTCGCACCGGCGCCGTGGGTGACGGCAAGGTCTTCGTGCTCCCGGTGGAGGAGAGCTACCGGGTGCGCACCGGCGAGTCCGGCGAGGAGGTCCTCCAGGCCCACCCGGACGCCGCGGCGGCCACCACCTGAGGACCGAGTGAGTCGCATGGCCCGGGCGGCGGGATCGGAACGCGAGCCCGCCGCTCCGCGCGGCGGCGCTGGAGGGATCGTCGAGCGGCTGCGCGCCGTCCACCTCGAGATGGTCGACGCCGTCCTGGGCGGCGACGGCCTCGAGCGGGTGGCGGCGCTGGCGGCGGACGCGGCCGGTGTGCCGGTCGCCGTCGTGATCCCGCGTCTCGGCGCGGTCGCGGCCGCCCCGGCGGCATCCGAGGAGGACCTCGCCACCCTGCGCCGGTACGTGGCCGATCGCGTCAAGGACCGCCCGGCCCGGGTCCCGCCGATGGTGGCGGCCGAGGTGCCGATCATGTCCGGCGACGACGTCGTGGGCGCGGTGCTCATGCTCGTGGGGCCGAGCCCGCCGCGACCGGAGGCGAGCGAGTTCCTGCACCTCGCCGCCGTCGCCTCGCTCACCGAGGTGGCGGTCGAGGAGGCCAAGGAGGAGGTCGAGCAGAACCTGCGCGGCTCGTTCCTCGAGGACCTGCGCTCGCGACCCGAGCTCGAGCCGCGCGACATCGTGCGCCGCGCCGGGCGCCTGGGCTGCGACCTCTCGCGCGGCGCGGTGGTCCTGTGCGCCGAGCTGACGACCGATCGCCCGCGCCACGTGGTGGCCACCATCGCCGAGGACCACCCGGGCGCGCTGGCCCAGCACATGGACGGCCGCGTCTACGCGCTGCTGCCCGCCGTCGGCGGCGACGACGCCCCCGAGCGCACGCTGGAGCGCGCCCGCCGCCTGGCCGAGCGCCTGCGCCAGCACGGGACGGTCGGGCTCTCGAGCTTCTACGCCGATCCCGGCGAGTTCGGCCGCGCGATCCAGGAGGCCGAGCTCGTCCTCGACGTCCTGCGCCAGTCGGACGCGCCGATCGCGCAGGACATCGGCACCGGGACCTACCGCCTGCTCTTCCGCGTGCTCGCCTCGCATCCCGAGGAGGTGCGCTCGTTCTACGAGGACACCGTCGCGCCGATCGTGCGCTACGACGACCAGTACCGCACCGACCTCGTGGGCACGCTGGAGTCCTATCTCGAGCAGAACTGCAACATGAACGCCACGGCGGCCGCCATCTACGCCCACCGCCACACGGTCGCCTATCGCCTCGAGCGCGTGAAGGAGCTCAGCGGCCTTGACCCGATGCTCTCCGAGGACCGCGAGCGCCTCGGGCTCGGCCTCAAGGCTTACCGGATCATCGCGCCGCGCCTACCGAAGTAGGCGTCAGAACGGCTTGACGACGACGAGCACGGCGATGATCGCGACGGCAAGCGCCGCGAGGGCGAGCAGGCGGGTCAGCCAGATGGCCACCGTGCCGCGGCGGGGGGTCTGGCCAGGCTCGATGAAGCGCGCGCCGATCGCGGCGGTACCGGGGGCGGGCTCGGCCGGCGGCCCCTCGCCGGTGCGGCGCGGGCGGCGCGCCCCCAAGACGCGGACGGTCTCCCCGGGGGCGGCGGGCGCCGCTGTGGTTGTGCCCGGCGGCGGCACCGAGTCGAACGGGGAGGTGCGGTCGCGCGCCCCGGTCGTGTCGGGCGGCGCGGGCGAGTCGGGCGGCGCGGGCGTGCCGGGCGGCGCGGTCGTGTCGGGCGGCGCGGGCGTGTCGGGCGGCGCGGGCGAGTCGGGCGGCGCGGGCGAGTCGGGCAGCGCGGTCGTGTCGAGCGGTGTCGTGGCGTCGAGCGTCGCCACGTCGGTGGCCTGCTCGTCGAGGGCCCCCTGAGCGTCCTCGACCGCCGTACCGGCGATCTCGGTCACGCGCCCGCGGCGCACGGAGGCTTCGGCGGTCTCCACGCCCGACCCACGCCCTCCGGGCGTGTGTGCCCGGCGCTCCCGCTCCAGCTCGCGCCGGAAGCCTTCCGCCTCGGCGCGCGCGGCCCGCAGGGCGCGACGGGCCTCGGCCAGCTCGGCCTCCACGTCGGCCACGCGCTCGTCGGCGGCGCGCGCGGCCTCGTCGCTGTGGCCGGTGACGGCGGCGTGGCGCTCCTCGTCGCGGCGTACGAGCTCGGCGGCATGCTCGCGGCGCATCGTCGCAAGCTCGTCCTCGAGGCCCGAGACGCGGCGAGCGAGGTCGTCGCGAGCCAGCCGGATCTCCGCCATCTCGGTCTCGGCCGCCTCGCGCGTGCGGCGCTCGTCGCCCACGGAGGCCAGCGCGGCGGCCGCGGCGGCGCGCGCCTCGTCGGCGGTCCGTCGCAGGGCGTTGGCCTCGCGGGCCAGTCGCACCTCGCGATCGCCGGTGCCATCCGCGGGATCCGGTGCGGGCAGCCCGACGAGCAGCTCGCGGCCGACGGCGAGCGAGAAGACACCGCCTCCGAGCTCCTCGAGCGAGACCGCGTAGCTGGCGCGCCACAGCGCGCCGTCGGGCTCCGCCGTGGCCTCGTCCGCCGCCGCCGGCGGCACCTCGCGCGTTCCGTCGGCGTCCTCGGCGACGAGGCGCGGGACGCCGAGACGCCGCCGCGTGCCGGCGCGGAAGCGCCCCTCCAGCTCGAGCAGCGCCACCTCGCCGCTGACCGGCTCGGCGGCGAAGCGCAGCACCTCGAAGCTCAGCTGGCTGGCGACGGCGCTCATGTCTCCTTCGGCGGGTCCACGGGCTCCAGGGCCTGGGTGCGCTCAGGGTCCTCGGCCGGCTGGGCGACGGAGGGCACCGGGCCCAGGGGCTGGCGCGGGTCGAGCAGCGGCTCCTCACGGCGCTGGCGGCGGCGCGCGCCGCTCATCCCCTTGCCGCCGCCCGCCGTCTCGGCCGCCTCGGCGGCGCTCTCGCGCGCGTCGATCGCGGCGGTGCGCCGGCGACGCTCACGGCCGCGGACGTCGACGGTGACCGAGATGCTCGCGGCGCCCAGGAGCGCGCCGCCGGCCATCAGCGCGGTCCCGGCCAGCGCCAGCCACGCGCCGGTCCGAAGGTCGGCGTCGCGCGCGGCGGGCGGCGGGTCGATCAGCTGGACGACGACGACGGCGAAGGCGATCGCGCCGACGATCGGCAGCGCGCGCCCCAGGCCGCCGCTGCCCAGCCGCGGTGCCATCGCCAGCAGCGCGCAGATCGCCGCGCCGGCGAGGGCGAGATCGACGAACTCGAACACCGCCCACGCATCGCCGCCCGGGCGATACCAGTCGACGAAAAGGCTCACCAGCAGCAGAATGGCACCGATGGCGATGAGCCCGGTGCCGGCATCGAAGCGCTCGCGCACGAGGATTCCTCCGGCCTGTTGACGTCAATCCTCAGTGAAGCAGACTGCTCGCGCCTGAGGGCCGCAGGACGCCGGTCTTGCACGCGAGGGCGGCCTCATCCGCCCTCGCGGATCACCCGGCCGGTCTCCGGGTCGACGTGGGCCTGCGCCGGGCGGCCCGAGACGTCCACCGTGATCGAGCCCGACGGTGCGCGGCGACCGGCGAGCACGGCCTTGGCCTTGCCGTTCAGGCCGGCCGCCACCTCCCAGCGCACCGTGTGCGTGCCGGTCTGCACCGCGGTGACCCGCCACACGAAGGTCCGAGTCTCGCCCGGGGCGAGCCGCCCCAGGGTCCACGTGTTGGCGTAGGCGGTGTCGCCGCCGCGCGGGGCGTCGTCGATGACCCACACCGCGCGGCTGGGATCGGCCGCCCCGGCCTGCTCGGAGCGCGACGCGAAGGAGTCGACCGTCACCGCGAGGTTCGGGACCGGGCGCGAGCCGGTGTTGCGCACGGCGATGACGAAGCGCTCGGGCTTGGCCAGGTGCTGCTTGGCCGGGAAGCTCGCGCGCACGACGGCGACGGCGAGCGTCCCCGACGGCTCGTGGGCGTCCTGTCGCTCGCCGCCGCCACAGCCCGCCGCGACGAGCGCCGCGCCCATGGCGCAGAGCGCCGCGACACGGCGCGCGAACGGGCCTGACCCTCCCACGGCGCGCCGACGCTACCACAGCGCAAACCCGCTCTGGCGCGGCCCAAACTCGCTCTGGCCGCTTGATCGAACGGCGACGGTTCCGGTTTGTCAGTGATCCGGAGCTTTGCCTAAAGTGAGCCGGGGATGGTCCGCACCGTCGCCGACCGAGCGTTCGTTCCGACGAAGAACCTGCTCGGGGAAGTCGGGGACATGATGATCCTCACGACCAGGACGAGCGTCGCGGCCCTGCGGCCGCCCTACCCCTATGGCGGCGAGTTCGTCAGCCAGTTCCTCTTCGCGCTGCGCCTGTGCTGGTTCCCGCTGCTGATCTCGACCGTGGCCTTCGGCTACGCGGCGCCGGGCCTCCAGGCGGCCAACTTCCTCGTCCTCTTCGGCGCGATCGACCGGCTCGGCGGCTTCTTCGTGCTGGCGGTCATCCGCGAGTTCGCGCCGTTCGTCACGGCGATCGTGCTGGCGGGCGTGGCCGGCACCGCGATCACCGCGGACCTCGGCGCCCGCAAGATCCGCGAGGAGCTCGACGCGCTTGAAGTGCTCGGCGTCGACCCCGTCAAGAACCTCGTCGTGCCGCGCTTCCTGGCCCTCATGCTCGTAACAGGCCTGTTCGACGTGTACGCGGTCATCTTCGGCATCTTCGGCGGCATCATGGCGACGCTCGTCAACCACGCCCCGCTGGGCCCGTTCTGGGCGACCTTCTTCACCACCGCCAACATCACGGACCTGTGGGCCAGCGTCCTGAAGTGCACGCTGTTCGGGGCCATCATCGCCATCGTCTGCTGTTACAAGGGGATGACGGCGTCGGGCGGCGCCGAGGGGGTCGGGCGCGCGGTCAACCAGGCGGTGGTCATCGCCTTCCTCGGCGTCTTCGCCTTCAACTACGTCTTCACCCAGACCCTGCTGGCCACCCACCCCGAGATCACGGTCATCAAGTGACGGCGGTCCTGCGCAACTGGGTGGAGTCGGCCGGCGAGCTGTTCAAGTTCTGCGGGCGCATCCTGGGCCAGGTCTACCGGCTGCGGGTGCTCCGCTTCTTCGGCGAGTCGCTGCGGCAGGCCGGCATCCTCATCATCTCCTCGACCCTCGTCATATGGGGCCTGGTCTTCATCATCGGACTGCAGTGCGGGATCGAGGGCGCGTACTTCAACCGCTCGGTCGGCGCGCCCGCCTACGCCGGCGTGTTCAGTGCCTGGTGCGACCTGCGCGAGCTCGTGCCCTACGCCTTCGGCTACATGATGGCGGCCAAGGTCGGCACCGGCATCGTGGCCGAGCTGGGCTCGATGCGGATCTCCGACGAGATCGACGCCCTCGAGGTGATGGGCATCGACTCGATGCTCTTTTTGTGCGCCACGCGCCTGCTGGCGGCGTGGATCGTGCTGCCGTTCGTGTACCTGGCGGCCGTCGGCGCCGGCTTCTTCGCCAGCTACCTGGCGGTGGTGCAGCAGATCGGCGAGGTGTCCAGCGGCGGGTTCTTCCTGATCTTCTGGATGTTCCAGAACCCACCCGACCTGCTCTTCAGCCTGATCAAGGCCATGTTCATGGCCACCGCCATCGTGCTGGTCGGCTGCTACTACGGCTACACGGCCCGCGGAGGTCCGGTGGGCGTGGGCACCGCCACCGCCAAGTCGATGGTGCTCAACATCGTGCTCGTGCACATCATCGGGATGCTCGGCACGCAGCTGTTCTGGGGCGCCAACCCCAGGGCCCCGATCGGAGGATGACGATGGACCGCGAGCGCAGGACCGCCGGCGAGGACGCCATCGAGTTCGTCGACGTCGAGAAGGCGTTCGGCCGCAACAAGATCCTGCGCGGCGTGAGCATGGGCGTCCCGGACGGGAAGATCTCGATGATCCTCGGGCCTTCGGGCACCGGGAAGTCGGTGTGCATCAAGCACATGGTCGGCCTGCTCTATCCCGACGACGGCGACGTGCTCGTGCACGGCGAGTCGGTGCCCGACATGACCGACGACGAGTTGTTCGAGATGCGCAAGAAGTTCGGCGTCCTGTTCCAGGACGGCGCGCTCTTCGGCTCGATGAACCTCCGGGACAACGTGGCCTTCCCGCTGCGCCAGCACACCGACAAGGGCGAGGACGAGATCCTCGACATCGTCCACCGGCGCCTGACCGAGGTGGGCCTCGCCGACTCCGGCGACAAGATGCCCAACGAGCTCTCGGGCGGGATGCGCAAGCGCGCGGGCTTCGCGCGCGCACTCGTGCTCGACCCCGACATCGTGCTCTTCGACGAGCCCGACTCGGGCCTGGATCCGGTGCGCACCGCGCTGCTGTGCGAGCTCATCAAGGAGATCCACGAGGAGAACGGCGGCGCCTACGTCGTCATCACGCACGACATCATGAGCGCCCGGCGCGTCGCCGAGCACATCTCCGTGCTCTGGAAGGGGCGCATCGTGGAGTCCGGCCCGGCGGAGCACCTGTTCAACTCCGAGAACGACTTCGTCCGCCAGTTCCTGGCCGGCGACTCGCAGGGCCCGCTGGGAATGGAGTAGCGCCCGCTTGGCACCGCCGGCGCGCGTCGAGACCTGCACTCCGACGCCGACGCCGAGAGCCCTATCGACTGACGGTTGGGGGCTTGTTTACGCGCCAGGCCGACCCAAAAGCACAGGATGTGATAGCTCAGGCGCTCGAACGCGTCTAAATGGCAGATCGCCTATGCCTTTTGACCGCTCGAGACCGTACGCTTCCGCGTCTGCGCCATGAGCACGACCTCAAACCATCCCGCGATCGCACGTCGGCTCGACCTCCGCGAGGGCACCATGAAGGTGCTCGCGCACCGTTGGCGCGCATTCCTTGACAAGGAGCACAGCCGATGACCGTCATCAACGACATCACCGATCCGCGTCTGGTCAAGGCGCTCGCGCACCCGATTCGCGTGCGCGCCCTACAGCTGCTGGAAGGGCGCACGCTGACACCGAAGCAGATCGCCGCCGAGCTCGATCTGCCGCTGGAGAACGTCAGCTACCACGTGCGCACGCTGGCCAAGTTCGGCCTGATCAAGCTCGAGCGCCGACGGATGGGACGGCGCGGAGCGGTCGAGCACCTCTACCGCACCGCCAGCCGGCCGCGCATCACGGCGGACACGTGGGAGCAGCTGCCCGAGTCCGTCAAGGAAGCGATGACCGGCGCGATCCTCGGCCAGGTCGTCCACCTGGCCACGGCGGCGCTCAGTCACGAGGGCTTCGCCCGACCCGATTCGCATATCTCGCGCCGACCTGTCGTGGTCGACGAGGAGGGCTTCGGCGAGATCTCGGCGATCCTCACCAAGGCGCTGGACGACGTGACCGCGGCCGAGGAGCGCGCGGGCAAGCGACTCCAGCGCGAGGACGAGGAGGGGATCCGCGCCACGCTGGTGGCCATGTTGTTCGAGGCCGCGCCGCCCGACAGCACAGACGGCGGGCTGCCGGCCGACGCTGAGCCGGCGGTGCGTCGCGGCAAGAGCGGGCGCGGACGCCCCGGGTCGCGGGCCTCGCGCGCGACCTGAGCAGGGCCGGCCTGCCCGCGGGTCGAGGTACGGGCAGCACGATGGCAGACGCGGCCCCGGTCGCCCAACATGGTTCGGGCCATGTCGACCTACCTCTCCCTCGGAGCCTTCTACGCCGCCGATCGGCATCGGGCCCTCTCCCGCGAGCGCGACGTCGGACTGTGGTGGCGCGGCGACGGCCCGCTCTCGCCGACGTACCGTGCCGCCTTCGTGGAGAACACCGGCGAGCTCTACCTCATGCAGCACGAGGGCACGCTCGGAGGTGGCCGTGTCGACGTGCTGGGCCGCTTCGGCTCCTTCGCCGAGGTGCAGCGGCTCGTCGTCGGATGGCAGAGCGTCTGCGGCGAGCGCGGATCGATCCGCTGGCTCCTGGAGCGGGTTCCGCGCCAGCTCGCCGGCGTCGCCTGACCGCAGCGCTCAGGTCCAGCCAACGCTCACGCGCACGTGCCGGCACCTAGCGCCGCCGACCGGCACCGCTGACCACCGGCGGGGGTACCCTGCCACTCGCGATGAGGCTGCCGGGTCTGCTGCGGCTGGTCATGGGGGCCGCCGCCCGGCGACCGGTTCTGGTCGGACTGGCCGTCGTCGCGCTGGCGCTGGGCGCCGGGCTCGCGGCGCTGCGGCTCGAGCCGACGGCGGCGACCGACACGCTGGTGGGGAGGGGGAGCCCGAGCTTCGCGGCGACCGAGCGGCTGCACCAGCGCTTCGGCGACGAGCCGGTCTACGTGCTCGTGCGCGAGCCGGTGACGCAGCTGACGCTGACGTCGGACATCAATCGCGTGCTCGGTCTGGAGGGGTGCATCTCGGGCAACGCGCCGGCCGGCCAGGTACCGCCGGGCGGAAAGGCGGGGCCGTGCGCGCGGCTCGCCACGACCAAGCCGGTCAAGGTCGTCTTCGGACCGGGGACGTTCCTCAACCAGGCCGTCGGCCGGATCCAGGACCAGTTCACGGCCGAGGCCCGCGCGCGGGCGGTGCAGGCGGAGCGAGCGGCCAGGGCGGCGCGGGCGCTGGCGCGCAGCCAGCACAAGTCGGAGGCGCAGGCCCGGCGGCTGGGCGCCCAGGCCAAGCAGCTCGTCTATGCCGAGTTCACGCGCAACGTGCTGGCGCTGGCGCTCAAGTACGGCATCCGGTCGGCGCCAGAGCTCAACGACCCGCAGTTCGTCTCGAAGATCGTCTTCGACGAGACCAAGGACCCGGGCGTGCCCAAGGGCCGCTTCGCCTACCTCTTCCCCAACAGGAGCAGCGCGCTCATCCAGGTCCGCTTCCGGCCCGACCTCGGCGAGGCCGAGCGCGACCGGGCGATCGCGCTCGTGCGCGAGGCCGTGGCGATGCCGGAGTGGAGGCTGCCCAACGGCAAGGGCAGCTACGTCGTGACCGGCGCGCCCGTGGTGGTCAGCGACCTGACGGCGTCGATCAGCCGTTCGCTGCTGGTCCTCATCGTCGCGGCGCTGGCCGTGATGGCCGTGACGCTCGCCCTGGTCTTCCGGGCGCGCCTGCGGCTGCTGCCGCTCGTGGTCGCCGTCGCGGCCGCGGCCCTCACCTTCGGCGCGCTGTCGCTGGCCGGCGCGTCGCTGACGATGGCCTCGATCGCGGTGCTGCCGGTGCTCATCGGGCTGGCGGTCGACTACGCCATCCAGATGCAGTCGCGGGTGCAGGAGGAGCAGGCCGCGCGCCGCGTCCCCGGCGCGAGCGGCGGCGCCCACGGCCTCCAGGCCGCGGTCGCTCGCACCGCCTCGCGCGGCGCGCCCACCGTCGCCGTCGCCGCGGCCGCCACCGCCGCCGGCTTCCTCGTGCTCGCGCTCTCTCCCGGGCCCATGGTCCGCGGATTCGGGCTGCTGCTCGTGGGCGGCATCGCGCTGGCCCTCGGCTGCGCGCTGACGCTGGGGATCGCGGGGCTGTCGGTCGCCGCGCGCCCCAACGCCGCGCCGGCGTCGGTGCGC
>DASVFT010000062.1:0-27175 GCA_036379935.1 Solirubrobacteraceae bacterium
GCCCGCCAGGTCCGAGCCTGCATCTACCGTCCTCCATGTCCGGGTCCTCCTGAACGCTGCGAGTTGTGGAAGACCCACAGCCTCAGGACGGACCCGGACGCCTTCTCAGGCGTTCACCAAGAACGTAGGCAGCTCAACTAGTCGGACGGCTGCGCCACCTCGCTGCGCGGCGTGGCGTCGAGGAAGACCTGCCAGACGGTGGGCACGCGCTCGCGCAGCTGGCGCTCGATCTCGCTCGAGGCCTGCTCGATCTCGGCGGCGGTCAGGCCGTCGGCCAGGTCCACGCGGACGGCGACGAGCAGCCGGTCGGGGGCCAGCGCCATCGTCAGCAGCTCGAGGACACGGTCGACGGCCGGATGCGACTCGAGCACCTCCATGATGGCTTGGCGCTCCTGCGGCGTCGCCGCCTCGCCGATGAGCAGCCTGCGGGTGTCGCGGCCCAGCGCGAAGGCGATGGTCGCCAGCAGGATGGCGATGGCGATGGAGGCCAGGCCGTCGTAGACCTGGTTGCCGGTGGCCTGGTGCAACGTGACGCCGGCCAGGGCCAGGACGAGGCCCACCACCGCGGCCGAGTCCTCGAAGAGGACGGTCTTCGTCGTCGGGTCGCGGCTGGCGCGCAGGTACTCGACGTGCGCGGCGCGGCGCTCGCGCGCCTCGCGGCGCGTCTGGCGCCATGCGCGGGCCAGCGACGTGCCCTCGGCCACGAGCGAGAAGGCAAGGACGGCGTAGGCGACGCCGAATGGCCCCGACTCCTGCGCCGGCCCGAAGACGCGGTCCACGCCCTCGTAGAGCGAGAAGCCGGCACCGGCGACGAAGATCCCCACCGCGGCCAGGAAGGCCCAGAAGAAGCGCTCCTTGCCGTAGCCGAACGGATGCTCGGCGTCGGCCTCGCGCTCGGAGAACTTCAGCGAGTAGAGCAGGAAGACCTGGTTCATCGTGTCGGCCACCGAGTGGGCCGTCTCGGCCAGCAGGGCCGACGACCCCGAGATGAGGCCGGCGACGAGCTTGGCCGCCGCGATCGACGCGTTGGCCGCGAGCGCCACGAGGACCGTCCGCCGGGCGGCGCGCACCTCGGCGCGCGCGGTCATCAGCGCCGCCCGTTGCGGGCGGCGTCCGCCTCCTTGACGAGCGCGGCGACGAGCCGGCTGCGCTCGTCGGCCTCGGGATGCCACTGCACGCCGAGCGCGAAGCGCCGCTCGGGCATCTCGACCGCCTCGGGCAGATCGTCGATGAGCGACCAGCCGGTCACCTCGAGGCCCGTGCCGAGGCGATCGATCCCCTGGTGGTGGTGGGACTTGGTCGCATGCACCACCTCGCCCGTCGCACGAGCGGCCAGCGAGCCCTCGCTGAGCCGCACGTCGTGGTCGGCGCCGTCGAACGTGCCCGGGTGGCGGCGGTGCTCGTGATGGCCGTGGCTGTCGGGCAGGTGCTGCAGGAGCGTCCCGCCGGCGGCCACGTTCATGAGCTGCATCCCGCGGCAGATCCCCAGCAGCGGGAGGTCGCGCTCGATGGCCCGGCGCGCGAGCGCCAGCTCGAAGTCGTCACGCTCGGGGACGGTGCCGTGCGTCTCGGCATGCGGCTCGTCGCCGTAGGCGGCCGGATCGATGTCGGCTCCCCCAGCCAGGATGAGGCCGTCGATGAGGTCGAGGACCTCGTCGGGCTCGCGCTCCAGCGCCTCGTCGGGCGGGAGCATCAGCGCGAGGCCACCGGCGCGCTGGATGGCCTGGATGTACGAGCGGGGCAGCAGGTAGGCCTGCTGGTCCCACACGCTCCAGCGCGCGCGCTCCAGCGCGGTGCAGATCCCGATGACCGGTCGCGACATCGGCTCCCACGCTACCCGGCGGCGAGGATGGGGGAACCGGGAGGCGGCGGCCGACGAGGGCCCGCGACCCGCACGTCGCCGTCTCCGCTCGCGTTCGGCGGCGCGCCACAGCCAGGGCAGTGAGGGAAGAAGGGACCGGCCGAGGGGCGAGCCGCACGGGGCGAGCCGCACGGGGCCTCGGGGCACGGGGCGAGCCGCACGGCGCGAGCCGCACGGCGCGAGCCGCACGGGGCGAGCCGCACGGGGCGAGCCGCCTCGGCACGCTGCCCCAGCGCTCGCGCCCGAGGGCGTGGTGTCCGCAGGCCGAGGACGTGGTGTTGCGGCCGAGCGCGTGATGTCGCAGGGCCGTGCGCCGCCGGACAGAGGCTGCGCGCCTTTCGTCACACATCGCACAGGCATCGCACAGCCCGGCGAGGGGTGGGCTGTCTTAAGCAGCTATGCGATGCACAAGACAGCCCACCCCCTGCCGCGGCCGCCGAAGTGTTACGGCTCGCGCGCGATGCGCGCAGACTCTCCGCCGCGCGACCCCGGCCACGCGCCGCGCGCGACCCCAGCCACGCGCCGCGCGCGACCCCATCCACGCCGGGGCGGCGCCGCGGACGGCGGAGCCGCGAACGCACAGACCCCTGCCGCTCAGTGCCCGGCCACGCAGCGGCACGACGCCGCGCGGACGTCCGCGTTACGCCACGCGCACGGGCGTGCCGCAGCGAGGGTCGATGGCGAGTGCGAGGCTTTGTCGGTGCAGTCCACGGTGCGAGCGCGAGGCTGCGTCGGTGCAGCCACGGCGCGAGCGCGAGGCTGTGTCGGTGCAGTCCACGGTACGCGCGAGGTCGCGGGTCTCGCCACGGCGTTGGATAGCGTGCGGGCATGGCCGACCTGGAGACCGTCAACCTGCGCCGCGACGGCGCTGCGGCGACCATCGAGCTCAACCGCCCCGAGGCGCTCAACGCCTGGAACGGACAGCTCGGCGACGACCTGCTCGCGGCGATCGAGGCGGTGGCGGACGACGAGGGGGTGCGGGCGGTCGTCCTCACGGGCGCGGGCCGGGCGTTCTCGTCGGGCGCCGACCTGCGCGACCTCTCCGGCCGCGCGGACCGCACGCCGCAGGGCCACATCGACGTGCGCCGCGTGCTCACCGAGCGCTACCACCCGATCATCACGGCCGTCCGAACGATGCCCAAGCCCGTGCTCGCCGCGGTGAACGGGCCCGCGGTGGGCATCGGACTGTCGCTGGCGCTGGCCGCCGACCTCGTCGTCGCCAGCGAGTCGGCCTACTTCATGCTCGCGTTCGTGAACATCGGCCTGGTGCCGGACGGGGGCTCGTCGCTCTTCGTCCCCGCGCGCGTCGGCTTCGCGCGCGCCGCCGAGATGGCGATGCTCGGCGAGCGGGTCGCGGCCACCCAGGCGCTCGAGTGGGGCCTCATCAACCGCGTGGTGTCCGACGCCACCTTCGCCGCCGAGGTCGCGGCCCTGCGCGATCGCCTTGCCTCGGGACCGACTCGGTCCTACGCCGGGACCAAGCGACAGCTCAACCACTGGCTCTACACGCGCATGGAGGAGCAGCTCGACGTCGAGGCCGGCATCCAGCAGGAGATGGCCGCTTCCGGTGACTTCGCCGAGGGCGTGGCCGCCTTCATCGAGAAGCGCGCGGCTGCCTTCGGCGGCGCGTAGCCGCCGCGATCGGGCCGCGGACAGGCTCGTCGGCGCGGCCATCCGGGGCGACGGACAGCTGGGCGCGTCTGCGGGCGCGCCTCCTCAGGACCTGTGAATAGAATCCGCCGCGCCTTGGCCCGCACCCCAGCCACCAGCCGGTCGCGCCAGCTTGCCGCCGCCGTCCTTCTCGCCCTGGCCCTGGTGCTGGTCCTCGCCGGTCCGGCGTTCGCCGACGCGATCTCGCCCGAGAGCGGCGGCTCGCCCAACGCCGACGAGATCGACTCGCTCTACAAGCTGATCCTGGCCATCGCGGTCGTGGTCTTCGTGGGCGTCGAGGGCGCGCTCTTCTACTCGCTGTTCAAGTTCCGCGCCCGCAAGGGCGCCGTCGCGGCGCAGATCCGCGGCAACACGCGGCTGGAGGTGGGCTGGACGGTGGGCGCGGCGCTGATCCTGGTCGTGCTCGCCGCCTTCACCTTCGCCAAGCTGTCGTCCATCCGCAACCCGCCCAACTCCGGGCCCAACGGCCTGCAGCTGGCCGATGGCGTCCTCGTCGCCGCCGGCCCCAGCAAGCCGCTCCCGCCCAACGGCAAGTCGCTGAACGTCTGCGTCAACGGCCAGCAGTACATCTGGCGCTACACCTACGCCAACGACTGCGCCAACGCGCCGCTGACCTCCGTCTTCTCCTACCAGGAGATGGTCGTCCCGGTGGACACGACAGTGACGCTGGACATCAACGCCCAGGACGTCGCGCACTCGTGGTGGATCCCCAAGCTCGGCGGGAAGTTCGACGCGGTGCCCGGCTACACCAACCACACCTGGTTCAAGGTCCCCGCCAAGCACGTCAACGAGGTCTTCACCGGTCAGTGCGCCGAGCTCTGCGGCCGCAACCACGCCAACATGACGGCCCAGGTCAGGGCGGTGTCCCCTGCGGACTTCGAGCGCTGGCTCGCACAGCGCCGAGCCGACATCAAGGCCGCCGACGCCGCGGCGGCCCAAGAGCGCAAGCGCATCGAGCAGCAGACCCCGTAGACGCCCTCAACCACCCTTCATGGCCGCCACCACCATCACCGAGGAAGCCCTCGCCCCCGTCCCGCAGATCGTGGCTCACCGCGTCGAGCCCGAGCCGCGCGGCTGGACGTCGTGGGTGACCACGACCGACCACAAGCGCATCGGGATCATGTACATGGTCCTGACCTTCGTCTTCTTCCTCTTGGGCGGGACCGAGGCGCTCCTCATGCGCCTGCAGCTCAGCCAGGCGAACAACACCCTCCTGGACCCCAAGACGTACAACGAGCTGTTCACGATGCACGGGACGACGATGATCTTCCTGTTCGTCGTGCCGATGATGGCGGGGTTCGCGAACTACTTCATCCCGCTGATGATCGGGGCGCGCGACATGGCGTTCCCCAAGCTGAACGCCCTGTCGTTCTGGCTGCTGCTGGCGGGCGGGATCGTCTTCTACGGGTCGATCTTCTTCAACCCGCCGGAGTGCGGGTGGACGTGCTATCCGCCGCTGTCCTCGAGGTCCTATCTGCCGAACGGCGGCGTGGACGCGTGGATCTTCCTCATCCACCTCACCGGCCTGAGCTCGCTGCTGGGCGCGATCAACTTCTACGCCACGATCGCCAACATGCGCGCGCCGGGGATGGGCTGGGGCCGCCTGCCGCTCTTCGTGTGGACGATCCTCACGTACTCGATCCTGCTCATCCTGGCCCTGCCGGTCATCGCGGGCGCGGTGACGATGCTCCTCACCGACCGCCACTTCGGAACCCACTTCTTCGACGCGTCCAACGGAGGGTCGCCGCTGCTGTGGCAGCACCTGTTCTGGTTCTTCGGGCACCCCGAGGTCTACATCATGGTGCTGCCGGGCTTCGGGATCATCTCCGAGGTCCTGCCCGTCTTCGCGCGCAAGCCGATCTTCGGCTACAAGGCAGTCGCGGCCGCCACGGTGCTGATCGCCTTCCTCGGACTGCTGGTCTGGGCGCACCACATGTTCGCCACGCCGAGCCCGACCTTCGTCTTCGTCTTCTTCATGCTCGGCTCGTTCCTCATCGCGGTGCCGACCGGGGTGAAGATCTTCAACTGGGTGGCCACGCTGTGGCGCGGGACGATCGAGTACAAGACCGCGCTGCTCTTCTGCGTGGGCTTCATCGGCACGTTCCTGATCGGCGGCATCACCGGCGTGTTCCTGGCCGTCTTCCCGGTCGACTGGCAGCTCACCGACACCTACTTCGTCGTCGCCCACCTGCACTACGTGATCATGGGCGGCGCCGTGTTCGGCATCTTCGCGGGCATCTACTACTGGTTCCCGAAGATCACCGGGCGGCTGCTCAGCGAGGGCCTGGGCAAGCTCAGCTTCTGGCTCGTGCTCGTCGGCTTCCACGTGACCTTCCTCGTCCAGCACTCCATGGGGCTCGACGGCATGCCCCGGCGCGTCTACGAGTACGCCGACGTGGGCCATCTCGAGCTCTACAACCTGATCTCCACCATCGGCTCGTTCATCCTCGCGACGGGCGTGCTCGTCACCGTGGTCAACGTCCTGCGCAGCGTCAAGCGCGGCGCGATCGCCGGGCCCGACCCGTGGAAGGCCAACACGCTGGAGTGGTTCACGACGTCGCCGCCGCCGGTGAACAACTTCGACGTCATCCCGCGGGTGCGCTCGGTGGAGCCGATGAAGGACATCCGCCGCCAGGTGGAGCGGCAGATGGAGCCGGCGGAGGCGTTGCCGGCGCCCACGGCGGAGTCGGCGGTGCGCGCCTGATGGCCCACTCGCGCGCGACCGCCGTCGGGCTCGCGCCGCTCGCCGGCGCGCGCCAGGTCGTGCGCGACTACGTGGCGCTGACCAAGCCGCGGGTGCAGACGCTGCTCCTGTTCACGACCGTGACGACCATGCTCGTCGCAGGCTCGCCGTCGTTCGGGCTGATCCTGCTGACGTGCCTGGGCGGCTACCTCTCGGCCGGCGGGGCGGGGGCGATCAACCATGCCTACGACCGCGACATCGACGCCCGCATGGCGCGCACGGCCGACCGGCCGGTGCCCGCCGGGCGCGTGTCGGCGCGCGCGGCCCTCGTCTTCGGCCTGGTCCTCGCGGCGCTGGCCACGGCGGTGCTGGCGGTGTGGGTCAATCCCCTCGCTGCGGCGCTGTCGCTCACGGGGTTCGTGGGCTACACGCTGGTCTACACCGTGTGGCTCAAGCGCCGGACGCCCCAGAACATCGTGATCGGCGGCGCGGCTGGAGCGGTGCCGCCGCTCGTCGGCTGGGCGGCGGCCACGGGTGGCCTGGACGGCACCGCGCTGTACCTGTTCGCGATCGTCTTCTTCTGGACGCCGCCGCACTTCTGGGCCCTGTCGCTCCTGATGAAGGCCGAGTACGAGAAGGTCGGCGTGCCGATGCTCCCCGTCGTTCGCGGCGAGGCCGAGACGCGCCGTCAGATCCTGCTCTACAGCGTCCTGCTCTACGCCGTGACCCAGCTGCCGTTCTGCGCGGGCGGCTTCGGCGCGATCTACCTCGTCGCCTCGCTCGTGCTCGGCGCGCTCTTCATGGGCGGCGCCTACGTCCTGCAGCGCAGCGCCGACCGCCGGTCGGCGCTGCGGCTGTACCTCTTCTCCCTGGCCTACCTGGCTGCGCTGTTCGGCGCGATGGTGGCCGACGTCAAGCTCTGATCCGGGACCACGCCATGGACCGCAACCTCGCTCGCAAGAACATCCGCACCGGCCTCATCGTCACCGCCGTGTGCTTCTTCATGTTCGGCATGACCTTCGTGGCCGCGGCCATCTACATCTCCTGATGAGCCCGCTCGAGCCCGAGGTCCCGCCCGTCGGCGAGGAGATCCACCTCCCCGGCCCCAGCATCCAGCCGGTGCTGCTGGCCTTCGCCATCACCATCGCCATCGTCGGCGTGACGACGACGATCGTCCTCACGATCGCCGGTGTCATCCTCACGGTCGCGGTCATCGTCGCCTGGGTCCGCGGCACGCGTCGCGACATCGACGAGCTCCCGCTCGAGCATCACTAGCCGCGGTGCCGCTAAGCGGCGGCGCCGAAGCCCACCGAGGCCGGCACGTCGCAGATCGCGCCGTCGTCGGTCCAGCAACGGACGATGTCGCGCATCGACAGCAGGCCCGCGACCTCGGCGCCGTCGGTGACGACCAGGTGGCGGAAGCCGCCGCGCACCATCGCGACAGCCGCCTCCTCGAGCGACCAGTCCGGCGCGGCGAAGACGATGTCCGAGGTGAGATGGTCGCCCACGAGCTCGGTGTCGGGGTCCTCGCCGCGGCCCACCGAGTCGAGCAGGTCGCGCTCGGTGATGATGCCGGGTCCCGGGGTGTCGGGATCGAGGACCACGGCGGCGCCGACACGGCGATCGGCCATGAGGCGCGCGGCGTCGCGAAGGGTGTGCTGCGGTCCGACCGTCAAGACCACCCTGCTCATGCCGTCACGTACGTGCATGTGGCCTGCGGCCTCCTCCAACGGCTAGCTTGCAACGATTGGCTCAATCTAGCACCCACTGACACAGTGTCCAGCGGCTCTGCGCCAACATGGACCCGGTGAACCGGGTCACCTCCTCCCGGGGCGGGTACGGAGGCGTAAACGCAAGAGAGAATTTCATGCAGCGAGCCGCCACCATCCGCCACCGAACCAGCCTTTTCGAGGAGGCGACGTCGATCGTCGAGAGCGAGTTCGCCTCGGACCTCAGCCTCGACGACATCGCGCGCCGCGTCGCCTCCAGCCGCCGCCAGCTGCAGCGTGCCTATGCAGAGATCGGGAACACGACGTTCCGCGAGCACCTCACGGCCGTGCGGATGGACCGCGCGGCGGACATGCTCGGCAGCCGCGGCCTGACCGTGCGCGAGGTGGCCCACCGGGTCGGCTATCGCCAGCCCGCACAGTTCGCCAAGGCGTTCCGCCGCCACCACGGATCGTCGCCCTCGACGTTCCGCTCGCGGGCGCCCCGCAGCGGCCGCGACGACGGCCCGCGCATGGCGTTCGAGGCCGTCTGAGGGCGCCGCCCGTCGCCGCGCGGACCTCCGCGTCGGGCCCCGCCGGTACCGCGTTGCGCTCTATCGCGGGCGACCCATAGGATGCCGCGGGCATGCCGCAGGAGAGCACGCCGCGCCGCGAGCGCAAGCGCACGGTCCAGCAGATGGTCGTCGTGGGGGTGATCGCCTCCGTCGTCGGCATCGTGATCGGGCTCGCGATCCATTGGTTCCCTCCGGCGGACTCCACGCAGGCCGACGAGATCGACACCCTCTGGGACGTCCTGATCATCGCGTCGGTGCCGATCTTCGTGCTCGTCACGGTCATCGTCGGCTTCTCGATCCTCGAGTTCCGCATGCGTCCCGGCGAGGAGAACCTCGACGGCCCGCCCATCCATGGCAACACGCGCCTCGAGGTCATCTGGACCGCGCTGCCCGCCCTGCTCATCGTCGCGCTGGTGACCTACGCGTACATCGTGATGCGCGACATCGAGAAGGCGCCGGCGGCCGGCAACCCCGAGCGGGTCGTGAAGGTCACCGGCCAGCAGTTCACGTGGACCTTCGAGTACAACGAGGGCGGCAAGAAGTTCAAGACCGCGCAGCTCTACCTGCCGGCCGGAGAGTCCGTGAAGTTCGACGTCGTCTCCAAGGACGTCATCCACGACTTCTGGGTCCCCGACTTCCGCATGAAGATCGACGCGGTCCCCGGGATCACGACCCACTACCGCGTCACGCCGAAGGACCCGCAGGCCATCGGCGAGCACGCCATCGTCTGCGCCGAGCTCTGCGGCCTCGGCCACGCCTACATGCGCCAGACCGCGCACGTCCTCTCCAAGGGCGACTTCGGTCGCTGGGTGCAGAAGATGATCGCCGGCCCCGCGGGCGGCGGCGGCGCAGCCGCGCCGACGAGCGGCAAGCAGCTCTTCAGCTCGGGCAACCCGGCCACGGGCGCGACGGCCTGCGCCACCTGTCACACGCTGGCCGACGCGGGCGCCACCGGACAGACGGGGCCGAACCTCGACCAGGGCCTCAAGGGCAAGGACGAGGCGTTCATCAAGCAATCGATCCTCCAGCCCAGCGCGGTCATCACCAAGGGCTACCAGGACGGGATCATGCCCTCGAACTTCGGCGATACGCTGTCGCCTGAGCAGGTAGACGCGTTGGTGAAGTACCTGGCGAAGGTGACGAACAAGTGAGGTATCGCCCCTGATGGCTCTCGCGCTGCGCGCCCCCGGCTGGTGGCGTGCCCTCACCTACACGGTCGTGGGCGTCGCCTTCTCGTACGGCATCAGCATCGGCGCGCGAGCGCTCCTCGGCTACGACCCGCTGCTCGACGGCGAGTCGGTCCTGACCGTCGGGCTGATCGCCGTCCCGTTCTTCTTCCTGGTCGGCCTGGGCTGCTTCGACTACTGGTTCTACTGGGCGGCCGGCCGTCCGACACGGCCCGAGGATCACTCCGGCCACGGCGCGTACTCGTGGAAGGACTACTTCCGGCCGAACACCGACCACAAGGTCATCGGCGTCCAGTACGTCGTGACCTCGTTCTTCTTCCTCTTCGTCGGCGGCCTGATGGCCATGCTCATGCGCGCCGAGCTCGCCGCGCCCGGCCGGCAGTTCGTCGACGCCAACACCTTCAACGGCCTGTTCAGCGTCCACGCGTCGCTGCTGATCTTCCTCTTCGTCATCCCGGTCTTCGCGGGCCTGGCCAACTTCGTCCTGCCGCTGATGATCGGCGCGCCGGACATGGCCTTCCCGCGCCTCAACGCCCTGTCGTACTGGCTGCTGCCGGTGGCGGGGCTGATGATGCTGGTGTCGTTCCTGGCCCCCGGCGGCTCGTTCGCCAGCGGCTGGACGGCCTACGCGCCCCTGAGCGTCAGCGCGCCGCCCGGGCAGCTCTTCTTCACCGTGGGCGTGCAGTTCGCCGGCGCCTCGTCGATCGCCACCGCGCTGAACTTCCTGGTGACGATCATCACCATGCGCGCGCCTGGCATGTCGTTCTTCCGGATGCCGCTCCTGGTCTGGGCCAACTTCTCGACCTCGCTGCTTGTCGTGATCGCCACGCCGTTCATCGCGGCCTCGCAGTTCTTCGTCCTGCTCGACCGCGGCCTGGGCTTCAACTTCTTCAACCCGGGCAAGGGCGGCGACGTGCTGATGTACCAGCACGTCTTCTGGTTCTACTCGCACCCGGCCGTCTACATCATGATGCTGCCGGGCTTCGGGATCATCTCGGAGATCCTCGCCGTGAAGGCGCGAAAGCCGATCTTCGGCTACCGGATGATGGCCTTCTCGCTGCTGGCGATCGTCGTGCTCGGCTTCACGGTGTGGGCCCACCACATGTTCGTCTCGGGCATGCAGCCGTGGATCCGCGTGCCGATGATGATCACCACAGCGATCATCGCCATCCCCACCGGGATCAAGATCTTCTCGTGGCTGGCCACGCTGTGGCGCGGCGTCCTGCACCTCGATACGCCGATGCTCTTCGCCCTGGGCTTCCTGACGATGTTCGTCTGCGGCGGGATCTCCGGCGTGATGCTGGCCATGATCCCCCTGACCATCCACGTCTCGGACACCTACTTCATCGTCGCCCACATCCACTACGTGCTGTTCGGCGGCTCCCTGTTCACGATCTTCGCCGGGGTCTACTACTGGTTCCCGAAGATGACGGGCCGGATGTACGACGAGAAGCTGGGGCGGCTGCACTTCTGGCTGACCTTCATCTTCTTCAACCTGACCTTCGGGCCGATGCACATCATCGGCGTGCAGGGCATGCCGCGCCGCGTCTACGACTACGCCGACAAGTTCGCCACCTGGAACCTGTTCATCTCCATCTCGGCGTTCGTCGTGGGGCTCAGCTCGCTGATCTTCGCCTACAACATGATCGCCTCCTGGCGCGGCGGCCCGCGGGCGACGGCCAACCCGTGGCGGGCGCTTACGCTCGAGTGGCAGGTCTCCTCGCCGCCGCCGGTGTTCAACTTCGACGCGGTGCCGACGGTGGTCGGCGGTCCGTACGAATACGGCGTGCCGGGGGCCGTCCACGGCGTCTTCAAGAAGGGCGCGGAGGTGCCCGCCCCGGCGGGAGCCCATGCCGAGCCCACGACCACGACGGCCGAGTAGGAGGCCTTGGCTGTGAAGACCGTGCTCGTGGTGGCCAACGAGACGCTCGGCGGGCGTCCGCTGCTGGCCAAGATCAAGGAGAAGGCGGCCGAGGACGAGCTGCGCGTCGTCGTGTGCGTCCCGCGCACCAACCCGCGCCAGGGCAACATCATCTACGACGAGGCCGTCTTCGACGCTGCGCAGGTGCGCATCGACCTGGCCCGCAAGATCCTGCGCGAGGAGGGCATCGAGGCGATCGGCGAGGTCGGCGATCCCGACCCCTACACCGCGACGATGGACGCCATCGCCGAGCACCATCCCGACGAGATCATCATCTCGACGCTGCCGGCCGCGTCCTCGGGCTGGCTGCGGCGCGACCTCGTCGAGCGCATCTCAGAGGCGACGCGGGTGCCGGTCGAGCACGTCATCGTCGACCTCGACCAGGAGGGCCTGCCGTTCGCGGTGAGCCTGGCCGTGGCCAACCGCACCGCCGCCTCCCCCACCTTCCTGGAGGCGCTGAAGGCGCGCGCGACGGAGCTCGAGCGCCACGTCTTCATCTTCGTCGTGCCTCAGGAGGGCGGTCAGGGCGTCGCCGCCCGTCAGGCGCGGGCGCGCCTCACGCAGCTCATCGACCGCGCGCGGGCCGCCGGGCTCATCTGCGCCGGGATGATCGGCGATCCCGATCCCTACACCGCGGTCATGAACGCCGTGCAGTTCTTCCGCGTCGACGACATCGTCATCTCGACGCTGCCCGCCACCCGCTCGGGCTGGCTCCGCGCCGACCTCATCGAGCGCGTGCGCCGCGCGTCCAACAAGCCGGTCGAGCACGTCGAGGCCACCGACACCGCCGAGGCCGCGGTCTAGGAGCGTCATGGAAGCCGCATCCATCGCCCACGAGCACGATCACCACGGGCCGCCGCCCGCCAACCGCTCCTCGCGGGTCGAGCCCCAGCTCCTGGGGATGCTGCTTTTCATCATCTCCGAGGTGATGGTCTTCGGCGCCTTCTTCACGGCCTACTTCTTCATCCGGGTCGTGACGGGCGACCACTGGTTCCCCGTGCACGGCCACAAGCTTCCCGTCGCCGTCGCCGGCGTCAACACGTGCATCCTGCTCTCGTCGTCGATCACGATGCACTGGGCCCAGACGTCGATCAAGCACGGCAACCGCCTCGGCTTGAAGGCGGGCATCCTCTCCACCTTCTTCCTGGGCGCCACCTTCCTCTTCATCCAGGTCAACGAGTACGTCCACATCGGCTTCGCGCCCCACGACTTCGCCCAGGGGTCGGTCTTCTACGGCCTCACGGGGCTGCACGGAGCCCACGTCTTCGTCGGCCTCACCCTGCTGGCCATGGTCAGCGTGCGGGCGTTCCGCGGCCACTACTCGCCGGAGGAGCACCGCGGCGTCGAGGTGCCGGGCATCTACTGGCACTTCGTCGACTTCATGTGGGTGATCGTGTACACGTCGGTCTACGTCCTCTAGGGACGCTGGGCGTGCTGAATCCCCTGCGCTCCGAGGAGGAGGCCTTCCGGGCGCTCGTATGGGTCGTGGCCGTCGTGGCGGCCATCGTGGCCGTGGTCCTCATCGGCCGCGCTCTCTTCTGACCCGGCGCCCTCGACGTCGCGCATGCCCGGCAGCAGCAGGGCACCGAACGTCACCACGCCGCCGAGGACGCCGGCGGCGATGAGCGTGGACTGCGCCCCGATGGCGCCGCTCACCGGTCCGGTCAGCGCGAAGGAGAGCGGCAGCAGGCCGATCGAGATCAGCCAGTCCAGGCTCGAGACGCGTCCGAGGAGCTCGCTCGGCACGTGGCGCTGCTTGGCCGTCGCCCATACGATCGTGCCCGCCGTCTCCAGCGCGTTGAAGGCGAGGCTGGCCAGCATCAGCTGCCACACCGCGGTGGCCAGGCCGTAGCCGGCCACGGCGAACGTCGCCAGCGTCCACGTGATGTACATGAAGGTGATGTCGCGGCGGGGCAGGCCGCGCTGCCCCAGCACCACCGCGCAGCCGACCGAGCCGATCCCGCCCGCCGCGAAGACGATGCCGAGGTCGGCGGCGCTGCCCTGCAGCTCGTTCTTGATGATGTAGGGCAGCAGCACCTCGGCCGGCCCCATGAAAAGCAGATAGGCGATGGCCGCGCTCGCGAACGTGGCCCACAGCCAGACGTGGCCGCGGATGTAGCGCAGGCCTGTGCGGACGTCGTCGACCATCGACGCGCTCGTTTCCGCCACCACGCGGGCGCGCGGCACCATGGCCAGCAGCGCGGCGGCCGAGACGGCGAACGACGCCGCGTCGAGCGCGAAGGCCGTGCCGGGCCCCAGCGCGTCGATGACCAGGCCGCCGATCGCCGGTCCCGCCAGGCGCAGGGCGATCGGTCGCACGAACTGGTCCAGGGCGTTGGCCTGGGGCAGCTCAGCGGCGGGCAGCACCTCGGGCACGATGGCGTCGAACGCCGGGCTGAAGAAGGCCTGCCCGGCCCCATAGACGGCCACCAGGACCGCCACGTGCCACAGCGCCAGCGCGCCGGTCAGCGACAGCACGGCCATGGTGCCGACGGCCAGGCCGCGCGTCACGTCGGCCGCGAGCATGATGCGGCGGCGGTCGAAGCGATCCGAGACGACGCCCCCGACCAGCAGGAAGACGATCGTCGGGATCGTCATCGTCACGCCCACGAGCGCCAGCGCGGACGGGGCGTTGGACAGCAGGTAGACCTGCCACGCCATCGCCACGAGGAACACGCCGTCGCCGAGCAGCGACACGCACATCCCGGTCCACAGCAGGCGGAACTCGCGGTGGCGCAGCGGAGCGAGCAGGCGGACGCGGCTGATGCCGCCGCCGTGGCCCGGCCCCTCGTAGCTAAGGTGCATCGGTCGGCGCGCTCTGTCGTGAGCGCAGGAACTCGACCGCGTCCTCGGCTTGCATCGGCCGTGCGAAGTAGAAGCCCTGCCCCAGGCCGCAGCCGAGCTCGCGCAACGTGTCCCATTGCTCGGAGAACTCGATGCCCTCGGCCACCACGTCGAGGTCCAGGGTGCGGCCGAGGGCGACGACGGCGGTGGCCAGGCCCGAGGCCTCGGGAGACGCGCCGCCGGTGAGGAACGACCGGTCCATCTTCAGCACGTCGACGGGGAAGCGGCTGAGGTAGCTCAGCGACGAGTAGCCGGTGCCGAAGTCGTCCATGGCCAGGCGCACGCCGAGGCCGCGCAGCTCCTGCAGGCGCTGCACGGCGAGCTCGGTGTCGGTCATGAGCACCGTCTCGGTGATCTCCAGCGTGAGGCTGGCGGGCGGCAGGCCGGACTCCGCCAGCGCGTCGCGCACGTCGGCGACGATGTCGGAGTGCTGGAGCTGCTTGACGGAGAGGTTGATGCTCATCGACAGCGGAGGGTCGGCCGGCAGCATCTCCTGGATCAGCTTGCCCTGCCGGCAGCCCTCGCGCAAGACCCAGCGGCCGATGGGGACGATGAGGCCCATCTCCTCCGCGAGGGGAACGAAGTCGTCGGGGCCGACGATGCCGCGCTCGGGATGGCGCCAGCGCAGCAGCGCCTCGACGCCGCAGACCGAGCCGTCGTCGAGCTGGACGACGGGCTGGTAGTACAGCTCGAGCTGGTCGGTGGCGATCGCGCGCTGGAGGTCGGCGCGCAGCTCGAGCCGCGCGAGCACGCCCTCGTGCATGGCCGGCTCGAAGAGCCGGTAGCCACCCTTGCCGTCGCGCTTGGCGATGTACATCGCGGCGTCGGCGTTGCGGATGAGCTCCTCAGCGTCGGCCACGGTGTCGCCTTCGACGACCGAGATCCCGAGGCTCGAGCGCACGACGATGTCCTTCTGGTCCAGGCGCAGCGGCTCGGTGAGCAGCTCGAGGATGCGCTCGGCGGTATCGGCCGCCTCCTGCGCGTTCTCGATGTCCTCCAGCAGGATCGCGAACTCGTCGCCGCCGAAGCGCGCGGCGGTGTCGCTGGCACGGATGCTCGTGGCCAGGCGCTTGGCCACCTCCGTGAGGACCTCGTCACCCGCGGCGTGGCCGAGGCTGTCGTTGATCGTCTTGAAGTCGTCGAGGTCCATGAAGATCACGGCCAGCCCGTGGTTCTCGCGCCGGCTGCGCGCCACGGCATGGCGCACGCGCTCGGCGAAGAGCGCGCGGTTGGCGAGGTTCGTGACCGGGTCGTGGAAGGCCTGGTGCTGGAGCTGCTCCTCGAAGGCCTTGCGCTCCGAGACGTCGCGGCTGTTGAGGACGATGCCGCGCACGGCCTCGTCCTGCAGCAGGTTCGTGTGCAGCACCTCGAACTGGCGCAGGCTGCCGTCGCGGTGACGCAGCGAGCACTCGAGCACCTCGGTCTCGCTGCCCGCGTAGGCGGCGCCGTCCGCCAGCAGGTGCAGCAGTCGGCTCTTCTCCTCGCGATCGAGCAGGTGGTCGAAGCGCGTGCCGACGATCTCCTCCGGGGCGTAGCCCAAGACGCGCTCGATCGACGGGCTCTGGTAGACGACGGTGGCCTCCGCGTCGAGGACGGTGATGAGGTCCGAGGCGTGCTGCACGAGCGAGCCGAAGCGCTCCTCGCTGGCCCGCCGGTGGACCTCCTCGGCCAGCGTGGCGCTCTCGAGCGCCAGCGACACCTGCGTGGCGAGCGCGCGCAGCGCGCCGCGCAGCGACCGAGGCGCGGCCGACGCGCAGGTGACGACCAGCAGCCCGCGGGTCTCGCCGCTCACCGTCAAGCCCAGGACGTGGGCGTGCATGTGCTCCTGGCCGAGGCGCAGCGACTCGCGCGTCTCGCCCATGAGGGCAATGCCGTCGGCCGGCTCGGCCAGCAGCTTGGCCGCGGTGGCGGGATCGAGCTGCCAGGCGGCGCCCGGTGCCTCGAGCGTCCCTTCGGCCGCCACGACGCTGACCTGGGTGCCCTCCACCAGGCACAGGCGAGCCGCGGCGTCGTGGCCGACCAGCGAGCGCACCGCCGCCAGCGCGGCGCGGTAGATCTCGTCACGGCTCGCCGCGGCCACCAGCGAGACGCCGGCAGCGCTCAACGTGCGCTCGCGCGCGACCGAGCGCTCCTGCTGGCGCACGAGGCCGGCCATGCGCAGGACGACGAGGCCGAAGAGCACGGCGGAGGCCGCGATGATGACGAGCAGGTCGAGGTCCCCCCGACGCAGCTCCTGCGTGGCCTCGACGGCCGGCGCGATGAGCGAGGCCAGGGTCAGCAGGCCGAGGCGCAGCGGCGTGAGCCGCGTCACGCGCTCGGGCGACGGCTGGTCGAGCTCGCGCATCGAAGGATGCAGGGCCGCGGCCCCCCACAGCAGGTAGAAGCTGATCCACCCCACGTCGAGGATGACCTGGCCGTGGTAGTCGCCGTTGAGGGTGACGAGGCCGTAGGCGAAGTCGGTGACGAGCAGCGCCACGATCGCCGAGGTGAGCAGGTAGAAGGCCGGACGCCGCTTGCCGGTGTCGACGGCCAGGCGGATCGCCGCGGCGAGGAGCAGGATGTCGCCCAGCGGGTAGGCGATCGACACGAGCTTGGCCGTCAGCGACATCGATTCGTCGTGCAGGTAGGGCGCGATGAGCGCGACCCACGAGAGGAGGGCGAGGCCGAGCGTCATGATCAGCGAGTCGATGACGCTGGGGCGGTCGATCTCCGGGTTGCGCCGGTGGATCAGCAGCGAGAGCCCGGCCATGAGCGCCGGGTACACCGCGATGTACGCGCCGTCGCCGATCGACGGGAAGGGCACGTCGGCCCCGAACAGGCGCGGATAGCTGTAGGTGTAGAGGTCCCCGAGCCAGAAGAGCGTCATCCCCACGGCGAAGCAGATCCACGGGCCGCGCGAGGCCGGGCGGCACAAGCGCATGCCGGCGAGGATGGCCAGCACGGGCGAGAGGCCGAGGAGGTTGAAGACCGGGCCGCTGCCCTTGAAGGGCGCCACGAAGACGTAGAGCGCGGTCACGAGCGCGCCGGCGGCGAGGTACAGCTGCCACGGGTAGGCCCCGAGAAGCTTGCGTTCGGCCGGCATGCTCACGCCGCCTCGCCCAGCCACGTGGTGTCGTCGAGCGTGCGCAGCTCGTTCTGCTCGGCAAGGTCCTCGAGCGCGTGGATGAGCAGGTCGATCTCGGCGTCGCTGTTGGCCGCGGTGAGCTGGATCCGGAAGCCCACCTCGTGCTTGGGCACGAGCGGGTAGGCGGCCAGGGTGACGTAGACGCCGCGCTCGAAGAGCGTGTGGCCCACCGCTGAGATCCGCTGGTAGTCGCGCAGCGGCACCTCGATGATCGGGAAGCCCGAGTGGTTGGGCGTGTAGACGCCGAGCTCCGCCAGTCGGTCGAGAACGCGCGCGGTCTTCTCCGACAGGCTCGCGCGCAGCTCGTCGCCGCGGCTGTCGTTGACGTCGAACCCGGCCAGGACGGTGGCGAGCGACGCCACCGGCGAGGGCCCGGAGTACAGGTACGGCGGGGCCGCCACCTTGAGCAGGTCCTTGACGTCGGTGGGGCAGGCGATGAAGGCCAGGAGCGACGAGTACGACTTCGAGAAGCCTCCGACGAGGACCACGTGGTCGTAGCTCTCGCCCGCGTAGCGCACGACGCTGTTCCCGCGCCGGCCATACGAGCACAGCTCGTCGGGGCTGCGCTCGCCGATCACGCCGAAGCCGTGGGCGTCGTCGACGTAGAGCAGTGCCCCGTGCTCGCGCGCGACGGCCGCGAACGCGCGCACGTCGGGGGCGTTGCCCGTCATGCTGTTGACGCCGTCCATGCAGATCAGGCGCGTCGGGTCGCGCTCGGCGCGCAGCAGCTCGTCGAGGTGGTCGGGATCCTCGAAGCGGAAGCGCTTGACGGCCGCGCCGCGCGAGCGCGCCACCTGGCAGCCGTCGTAGATGGTCTTGTGGGCGCGGGCGTCGAGGAAGATCGTGCCGGAGGCCGCCAGCAGCGGGATCACCGACATGTGGATGTGGGTGATCGTGGGCAGCACGAGCGAGTCCTCGCTCCCGAGCAGCGCGGTGAGGCGCTCCTCGATCTGCTCGTAGAGCACCGGGCTGCCGAGGAGGCGCGACCAGCTCGGATGCGTGCCCCACGCGTCGAGGTAGGCCGGCACCGCGTCGATGATCTCGCGGTCCAGGTCGAAGCCGAGGTAGTTGCACGAGGCGAAGTCGGCCAGCCAGTGCTCGCCGACGCGGATCATGCGCCCGTCGATCTCCTCGATGACGGCGTCCATCATCGGATGCGACGCCTTCAGCTCCGAGAGGTCGCGGCAGGTCTCCAGCCAGTGCTCGATCCACGGCCGCCCGCCGCCAGTGGCGGTGACGGACCCGCGCGAGGACGTGCGGAGCCCGGGAAGAACGGGGTTCGCGCTCATGCCCAGCGGTAATCGGACAGGATGAGCGGCGGCTTGAGGGCGACCAACGGATCGCCATTTGGCGCCCAGCCGCTACTTGACGGTGAGCTTGCCCTGCATGCCTGCCTGGCGGTGGCCGGGCACCGAGCAGTAGTACGTGTAGCTGCCCGCCGAGAAGCTGGCCTTGAACTGCGAGACGCCGCCGTTCTGGACGACCTGGCCCTTGCCCTTGCCGTCGATGACGATGTCGTGCGGCGTGCCCGACTTGTTGGCCATCTTGACGGTGATCTCGCCCGTCGTGCCCTGCGCCTTGTTGGTCACAAAGGCGAGCTGACCGTTGGGGTCGGCATCGACCTCGAGGGTGCCGTCCTTCTCGACCGCCGGCTTGCCGCCGCCCGCCGCCTTGACCGCGGTGGCCAGCAGGCCGGTGTCCTTGCCGCCCGCGGCGACCGACTGCGCGACGTAGGCCGCGACGTCGTAGGCCTTGTCGCCGGTGACGAGCTTGGCCGGCATGACGCCCTCGCGGTTGGGGTGCAGGATCCAGCCGTGGACGGCGCCGCGGAAGCCCGAGCGCTCCATCCCGTCCTTGAGCGCCTGCTGGAAGGCCTCGTCGAGGTTGGGACCGGTCGTCCCCTTCGTCTGGGCGCGGCTGAGGACATGGCACGAGCCGCACTTCTGCACGAACAGCTGCTTGCCGGCGATGACGTCGGCGTCGCTCTCGGCGCGGGTCGAGCAGGCGCTGAGCAGCACGCTCGCAGCGACCGCCAGGAGCCCCGCGAACGCCGCCCGCAGGCGAGGGCTGGAGAGGTCTGGACCCATTCGGCGCCGGACTCTATCCACTCCCGGGGACCGTCGGAAGCACCTCCAGGCGGCCCTCCGCGGCGGCGATCACGCCGCCGGCCACGCCCTCCCACGAGTAGCGCTCGCGCGCGGTGCTCACCAGCGCGGCGCGCGCCTGCGCGCGCAGGTCGGCGGGAGCGCGCAGCCATCCGGTGACGCGCTCGGCGATGGCGGGCACCGCGCCGTCGTCGACGTCGAAGGACAGCCATCCGCGGGCCGGCTCGGGGACCGCGGCGGCGAGCACGGCGCTCACCTCGGCCGCGCCGGAGTGGGCCGCGGAGATCGGCAGCACCCCGCAGGCCGCCGCCTCGGCGGCGACCATCCCGAAGGCCTCGGGAAAGGTGCTGGGGAACACGAGGGCCTCGCACGCGGCCAGCAGTGGCGAGAGCTCGTCGTGCTCGAGGCGCCCGGTGAGCACGATGCGCTCGCGCAGCTCGCGGGCCGCCCGCCAGTAGCCCTCACCGGCCTCGTCGAGGAAGGCCAGCAGGTGGCGCAGCGGCGCGCGCGGGCCGCCCTCGAGCTCCCGGCCGGCCTGCGCGATGGCGCGCACCGTCTCGCGGTCGCCCGCGGCGAGCGCGTCGATCAGGCGCTCGAGACCTTCGGTGAAGCCGCCGAAGCCGACCACGACCAGGCGCGCCTCGGGCACGAGCGGCCACGCCGCCACCAGCAGGTCGATGCCCTTGGAGACGATGAGCTTGCCGATGAAGCAGACGTGGCGGTCGTGCTCGAGGTCCAGGGCCCGCAGCGCCTCGGCGGCCTGCGCGCCATCGCGTGCGAAGGACCCCTCGCCGGACTCGGCCGGAGCAGCGGCGAGCCGGTCGGCCAGGGCCCGCACCGCACGCGCGGCGTCGTCGCGTGGACGGAACTCGTCGACGTCGACGCCGGGCGGCCCCAACCGCGTGCGAGCCGCCAGCCCCTCGTCGCCCATCGCGGACCACAGCGACTCGGCCGTGTGGCGCGAGCCGACGAGCACGGTGCGGGCGCCGGAGAGACCCTCGCGCGCCCACGGCAGGAAGCGCTCGGGATCGCGCTTGACGACGTACTCCAGCGCGCTGCCATGGACCTTGACCGCGTACGGGACGGCGTCGCCCAGCGCCCGAGCGAGGATCGCCGGGCCCATCACCAGGTGGTTGGCCAGCGCGACGTCGGGGCGGTCGCGGGCGACCACGTCGCGCACGGCCGCGACGTTGGCGGCGACGTAGGCCTCGACCTCGGCGTCGCTGCACTCGAGCAGCGTGCGAGCCTCGATCCCCTCGTAGCGATCGGCGACGTAGACCGGCAGCAGGCCACCGATGTCGGGCCGCCAGGCGGTGACGCGCACGGGCTCGCGCAGCACGGTCACGCGCGGCTGGCCGCCCTCCCACGTGCCGACCGCGTCGACGAAGTCCAGCTCCTCGGGGCGGGGCTCCTGGCAGAGGAGGTCGACGGTGTGGCCCAGGCGGGCGAGCGCGGCGCACAGGCGCGCGTTGTAGACGTTGGAGCCGGTCCCGCGCAACAGGTAGCCGTGGAAGACGAGGACCCGCATGGCCGGCGCACGTTAGTAGGCTGACCCCATGGCCGGAGGTCAGCGATACCGCCTGCGCGCGCCCTCGACCGGGCGCGAGATCATCATCGAGGCCGAGCCCGGAAGGGTCTACACGGACCGCGAGACGGGCGAGGAGCTCGAAGTGGTGGGCAAGGTGCTCCCGCTGGCCCCGTCGCTGTCCCAGCTCCCGTGGGCGGTCGAGAACCTGCGCTTCTGCAACTGGTGCGACCAGCTCGCCCAACGCGACCTCAACGACTGTCCCACCTGCGGCCGGCGCATGGCGCCGCTCGCGTCCTAGCCCGCCTCTACCCTCTTCGGTCATATGCGCACGTATGTGCTCGCCCTCCTCGCCGTCGCCGGCCTCGGTCTGAGCGCCTGCGGCAGCGACAGCTCGTCCCACGACGTCGTGCCCTCGACCTTGCCGGACCTCACGGCCCCGCAGGGCTCAGGGGCGCTGGCCAAGCCCGCGCGCTCGGGCACCGACACCACGGGTGGCACCACCTCCACCCCGTCCGGCTCCACGTCCACGCCGTCCTCGGGCACCACCGGCACGGCCACTCAGGGCGGTACCTCCTCCGGCGGTGCCGCGCCGAGCGGCACCGGGCAGGGCGGCACCGGCGGGGCCGGGAGCGGCGGCACCGCCTCGGGTGGCACGTCGTCGGGCACCACCACCGGCAACACCGGCGGCGCCTCGCCCGGCGAGTTCAACCAGTTCTGCCAGGACAACCCGGGCGCCTGCCCCGGCAACTAGTTGCCGCTCGAGGGCGAGCGCCGCGACTACGAGGGCGGAGAGCTCGATCCCGCCCGTGTCGCGGTCGACCCCGTCGAGCAGTTCCGCGCCTGGTTCCAGGACGCGCGCGAGGCCGGGGTCTACGAGCCCGAGGCCATGACGGTCTCGACGGTGGGCGCCGACGGACGGCCCAGCTCGCGCTACGTGCTGCTGCGCGGCCTGGACGAGCGCGGCTTCGCCTTCTACACCAACTACCAGTCCGCCAAGGGGCAGGCCCTCAGCGAGCGCCCGCACGCCGCGCTGACCTTCGGCTGGCTGGCGCTGCATCGCTCGGTCCGCGTCGAGGGGCCGGCCGCCCGCCTCCCCGAGCAGGAGAGCGACGCGTACTTCGCGGCCCGTCCGCGGGCGGCGCAGATCAGCGCATGGGCCTCCCCGCAGAGCACGGTCATCGCCGGGCGCGACGCGCTCGACCGCGCCGTGGTCGAGATCGAGGCCCGCTTCGCCGGCCAGGACGTGCCGCGCCCGCCGCACTGGGGCGGCTTCGTGGTCGCACCCGAGCGCGTCGAGTTCTGGCAGGGCCGCTCGGGCCGCCTGCACGACCGGGTGCGCTACGAGCGCGACGGCGGTGGCTGGCGGATCGAGCGGCTGGCGCCGTGACCGGCGCTCGCGTTCAGCCCGCGGGCGCCTTGGCGGCCGTCGGGGCCGGGACCGGATCGGTCACCAGCGTGGCCGAGTAGGCCAGGCGGGCGGTCCGGTACAGGCAGAAGTACTGCGCGAGCTGGTTGGGCTGCGTCTGCGTCGTCTGCGTCGAGGTGTCCTCGCAGGTTCCCTTGCCGCGACTGGCGCGCCACGAGGTGTCGGCGCCCAGGCCGACCGCCAGGGCCGGAGCCCACGTAGGGACGGTGATCGCGACCACCCAGCCCTTCTTGACCGGGATCGACTTCTCGAGCGCGAACTGGGCCGTGGTCCCGAAGAAGGGCGCGAGCTTCTGCGGCTCGCCCTGGGCCACGGCACGCGAGCGCAGCTTGCGGCGCGGGTTGAGGATCGTCAGCTGGGCCTGCGACTCGCCGCCCAGCTTGTCGTTGAAGAACGCCGTCTGCTTCTTGCCGGGCTTGCCCAGCACGATGGTCCAAGCGACGATGCGGCCGTCCTTGGGGATGGTCATCAGGCCGCGGGTGGCCCCGACCTTGGCCTGGTAGCCCGTCGTGCGGCTGACGGCCAGGCAGGGGCGGGTCGGGCAGCTTGGCGTGGCCGGCGGATCGAGCTTGCCGACCTCGATGATGTCGGCGGACGCAAACGCGGGGAACGCGAGCGCCGCGCCGGCGGCGACGATCGCGAAGGAGGTCATTCGGGGCATCAGGGCCATGGAACACGCTCGTGGTGCGGGGGTTTCGCCCTCGCGGGGTCCTGCTAGGTGCTCCCCCGGAGGCGGAAGGTCATCGTCTTGGGCGCGTCGGGCGCCGTGTCGACGCAGGAGACGCGCGCACAGCCGGGCTTGGTCGCCTCGGCCGCGAAGCGGATGGTGCGGGGCCGAGCGACGACCGACTGCGAGAAGCGCAGGGTGACCGTGCGGTCGCTCGTGCGGCCGACGGTGGCGCTCGCGACGCGGCGCAGCTGCTGGCCGGGCTGGGCCTTGAAGACCGTGCCGCGCATCGTCTCGCCGTCCTGGTGGGAGGTCGCGCAGACGAGGTAGTCGGGCGGTGCCGCGCCCGGCTTGGTCACGGTCCAGAGGCGCAGGCACACCGACCCGGGCGGGCCGTCCCCCCTGGCCAGGAGGTTGCGGGCCACCCAGCCGGTGGCGAGGGTCACGGCGGCGCGGAGCCGCCCCTGCGAGGTGACTCCGAGCTGGGCGCGCGTGATGTCGGGCGCCCCCTCGACGGCGTCCTTGGGGTCCTTGACCACCACGGGCGAAGGCGCCCCCGCGGCGCCCGCGGAAGCGGCCACGGCGAGCACGCAGGCGCAGCACACGGCCGGGCCGCGATACGCGCGCCAGGTGGCTCCGGGGGCCATCCCGGGATCATGACGAGTCGCGCCGCGGGAAGCCGGGCGTGCAAGCACCCGCCCAACCGTGCCAGGGAGCGGAGTCAGGCGCGCAGGGCCGCCGCCGCAGCGGCGATCTCGTCGGGGTCGCCGGGGCTCGGCGTCCATGGCAGCTTCAGCGGGTCGCCGCGATAGCGCGGGATCACGTGGAGGTGGAAGTGGAAGACCGTCTGCCACGCGGCCGCGCCGCACGAGTTGATGAGGTTCACGCCGTCGGCGCCGAGCGCCTCCTTGGCTCGCGCGGCCAGACGCTTGGCCGACGCCGCGCACGCCGCCAGATCGTCGTGGGCGATCTCCAGCAGGTCTGAGGCGTGCGCGCGCGGGACGACGAGCACGTGCCCGCGGGTGGCCGGGTTGATGTCCATGAACGAGAGGGTGCGCTCGTCCTCGGCCACGATCGTCGCGGCGATCTCGCCCCCGACGATCTTGCAGAACAGGCAATCCGGGTCGGCCATCGCGGACGAGCCTATCTCGTCGGCGCGCGGGCCAGCCCCAGCGGACCGCCCCGGCGGGCGGTCGACAGCACGTCACACCGGAAGTAGGATCACAAGGCGTTGGGGGGACGTGGGTCCACAGGGGGGAGCTCGAACGCAGCCGTGTTCCAGCGGGTGTGGAACCTCTACGCCACGGGACGAACGCGGGAGATCCTCGATCACGTCGACGCCGCGGTCGAGTGGCGCCCAACGGTCCTCGCTGCTAGCACCTATCGCGGGCACGCCGGCGTCCAGCGGTGGGCGACCGAGGCACGGCGCGCCTGGAAGAGCATCACGGTCGTCTACGACGGCATGCGCGAGGTGGCCGACGACTGCGTGGTGTCCGACGGGCGGATCGCTGCCTTCGACCACGACGGCCAGCTCGTGATCGACAGCCCGCTGGCCTGCGTCGCCGAGTTCCGCGACGGGATGGTCGTGCGGGCCTGCACCTTCGTCTCGCTCGACGAAGCGATGGCCTGGGTCAGCGCTCGTCCAGCGCTGCCCTAGCGAACGCGACCGCCTCCTCGGGCGTGGTGACCTCGCCCGCGAAGCGCGCCTCGGCGATCTGCGCCATGAGGACGCCGAGCGCCGGTCCGGGCGCAATGCCGAGCTCGGCGGCCAGCTCGTCGCCGCGCACCAGCGGCGGCTGCGGGCCGGCGGCACGGCGTTCGAGGGTCTCGACCAGGACCCCGCGCGCCAGCTCGAGGTGACGCGCGATGGCCTCGTCGGCCGTGTGACCGCGCGTGGCAAGGCGATCGGCGACGCTGAGCAGGGTCACGTCGGCCTCCACGGGCTCGCAGGCGACGATATAGCGGTAGATCGCTCGGCGATCGAGCGGCATGTCGTGGACCAGGAAGCCGAGCCGCAGATGATGGCGGGCGAGCGCCGCGACGTGGGCTCGCAGCCGCTCGCTGGCGCGCAGGCGCGCCAGCGCGGCGCGCGCCATCTCGGCGCCCTGCTCGTCGTGGTGGGGGAAGCCGATGCGCCCGTCGGGCAGCTCGGTGCGCGTGAGCGGCTTGGCCACGTCGTGCAGCAGCGCGCCGAAGCGCAGCGCGCCGCCGCGCGTGAGCTGGTCGGCCAGCGGCTCGGCCAGCAGCGCGCTCACCGGCGCCCCGAGCGCGTCGTCGCCGAGCGCCGCGGCCGGGTCGCGCTCCAGGTCGATGGTGGCCTGGAGCACCTCGAGCGTGTGCCCGTGGACGTCGCGGTGGTGGTAGGGGTTCTGCTCGACGCCGCGCAGCGCGGTCAGCTCAGGCAGCACCTGCGCCGTGAGGCCGAGCTCGTCGATGAGCTCCATGCCCTGCACGGCGGCGTCGGCCGTGACCACGCGGCGCAGCTCCGCGAAGACGCGCTCGGGCGACACCGTCGCCACCGCCGGCGCCTGGGCGCGGACGGCCTGCGCGGTGGCGGGCTCGACCTCGAACCCGAGCTCGGTGGCCAGGCGCGCGACGCGCACCGCGCGCAGCGGGTCGGCGGCGAACGCCTCGGGACTGACCATGCGCAGCCGCCGCTCTTCGAGGTCGCGCGCGCCGCCGTGCGGATCGACGAGGTCGCCGCCGCCCAGCGGCTCGGCCATCGCGTTGACGGTCAGGTCGCGCGCGGCGAGGTCGGCCTCCAGGGAGCCGCCGCGGAGCGGGGTGATGTCGACCTGCCAGGCGCGATCGCGTTCCACGACGCGCCAGGCGCCGAACTGGTCGGAGAGCTCGAACGACGCGCCGCCCAGCCCGCGGCCCAGGCGGCGCGCGGCGCCGCGCACGTCGCCGTCGACCACCACGTCGAGGTCCGGCGTGGGCCGCCCGAGCAGGCGATCGCGCAGCGCCCCGCCCACGAGCCAGGCGCGCTCGCCCGCCAGCGCCTCGCGCACGACGTCGATCACGCCGGCGCCCCGTCCCGATGGTGATGGCGCGCCACGCGGGTCGTCAGCGCGCAGGTGATCTCGTAGTTGATCGTCTGAAGCCGGCGCGCCATCTCCTCGGCCGGAAGCCCGGGGCCGATGAGCACGACCTCGTCGCCGGTGCGCGCGCCGCCGCCGTCGGGGCCGAGGTCGAGCGTCACGTTGTCCATGGAGACCGTGCCCACGAGCGGGCACCGGCGGCCGCCCACGAGCCCGTCGGCGTTGTTGGTCAGGGCGCGGCGCACGCCGTCGCCGTAGCCGATGGGCACGGTGGCCAGCACGGTGTCGCGCTCGGCCACGAAGCGGCGGCCGTAGCCCGCGCTCTCGCCGCGCGCGCAGCGCTTGACCTCCGCCACGTAGCTCGTGAGCACGAGCGCGGGCTCGAGCTCGCGGGCGGCGGCGTCCTCCTGGAAGGGGTCCAGACCGTAGACGGCGACGCCGGCGCGGACCAGGTCGAAGTGCGTGGCGGCGTCGCGCAGCAGCGCCGCCGAGTTCGCGGCGTGGAGGACGAGGCGCGGGTGGCGCTCGCGCAGCGGCGCGGCCCAAGCCTCGAAGCGCTCGCGCTGCTCGTCCAGGAAGGCGTCGCCGAGCTCGTCCGCGGTGGCGAAGTGCGTCATCGCCGCCACGAGCTCGACGCCGTCGGCGGCGGCCGCCGCCTCGGCCACGCGCGTGGCCTCGTGCGGATCGCGCGTCCCCAGTCGCCCCATGCCCGTGTCGAGCTTGACGTGCACGCGGCCGCCGCCGCGCGCTGCCACCGCCGCCACGGTCTCCTCGCGCCACACCACGACGTCGGCGTCGGCCTTTAGCGCGGCGCCGAGCTCGTCAGGGGTCAGCGC
>DASVFT010000063.1:0-21838 GCA_036379935.1 Solirubrobacteraceae bacterium
TCGTGCCGGACGACGTGATCATCGGCGTCATCCTCGAGTGCGTCGAGAGCGGGGCGGCGCGGGACGGGTTCCTGCTCGACGGCTTCCCGCGCACCGTCGAGCAGGCCGAGGCGCTCGAGGCGGCGCTGGCGCGCCTGGAGCGCCGGCTCACGGCCGTGCTCTGCATCGAGGCGCCCGACGACGAGGTCGTGCGCCGCCTCTCCGGTCGGCGGATGTGCTCGAAGGCCGGCCACGTCTACAACATCCACACCGATCCGCCGAAGCACGACGAGGTCTGCGACCAGGACGGCTCGCGCCTCGTCCAGCGCGACGACGACCGCGAGGACACCGTCCGCAAGCGCCTCGAGGTCTACCACCGCCAGACCGCGCCGCTCGTCCGCTTCTACGAGGAGCGCGACCTCCTGCGGCGCTTCGACGGGACACGCAGCCCGACCGAGGTCCACGATCACATCCGGGCCACGATCGCCACGCTGCGCCTCGAAGACGAGCTGTGATCATCAAGAAGTCCCCGGAGGAGATCGACCGCATGGCGGCGGCGGGCGCGGTCCTCGTGCGCACGCTGCGCATGCTCGAGGGCAAGGTGCGCGAGGGGGTCACGACCGCCGACCTCGACGAGGCGGCCGAGAAGTTCATCCGCTCGCAGGGCGGGGTGCCGGCGTTCAAGGGCTACCGCGGCTTTCCGGGCTCGATCTGCGCGTCGCCCAACTCGATGGTCGTGCACGGCATCCCGGGCCCGTACAGGCTCGACCGTGGCGACATCATCTCGATCGACGTTGGCGTCATTCTCGACGGCTGGGTCGCCGATGCGGCGCGCACCTTCGCCGTCGGCCCGGTGGCGCCGGTGGCGGGCAAGCTGCTGGACACGACGAAGGCCTCGCTGTTCGACGCCGTCGAGCAGTGCCGCGCCGGCAACCGGCTCGGCGACGTGTCGCACGCCGTGCAGGCGCGCGTGGAGGGCGAGGGCCTGAGCGTCGTGCGCTCGCTCGTCGGCCACGGCATCGGGCGCTCGATGCACGAGGATCCGCAGATCCCCAACTACGGCGACCCGGGCCGCGGCCCGCTGCTGGAGGAGGGCATGGTCCTGGCCGTCGAGCCGATGGTCAACGCGGGCCGCCACGCCGTGCGCATGGGCGACGACGGCTGGGCGATCTTCTCCCAGGACGGCTCGCTGGCCGCGCACTTCGAGTTCACCATCGCCATCACCGCGAACGGGCCGCGGATCCTGACGCCGTGGCACGAGGAGGACGGGTCGGCCTAGCGCTCGGGGGTCAGGAGCGGCGGTCGCCGCGGAGCCAGGCGAGGAGGCGGCCGAAGGCGCGGGCGATCCGGAGGCCAAGGCCCTCCTTCCGCGGGGTGACGCCGACCGGCGGCAGCTCGATCAGCCTGGAGGCGGACGGGATGGGCGGGTCGCCCGCCGTCGTGGAGGCGTGGACGTCGTAGTGGTTGTCCGGATCGACCGGATGCTCGACGTGACGCGTCCCGCGCTGCTCGCCGGTCACGTCGAAGGTGTAGGTCCGCGGCGGCACGCCGCGCTCGTCGCGCGAGTTGATCGTGACCTGGAGCGCAACCGGCGGCGGTCCGTCCTGGCGGGTGAAGTCGAAGTCCACTCGCACGCCTGCGGGCTCGCGCGCGATCGCCACCGAGGGCGGCTCGATGGGAGCCTTGCGCTGCGGCTCGCGGGCGTCGTCGAGGAGCGTGTTCGGGTCGTCCCACACGGGGTGCGCGCACGGCGCGTCGGGGCTGGGCTGGTCGAGGTCGCGGATCCGCGCGCGCGTGTCGCCCCAGAGGCCGCGCCAGGCGATCCACGACGGCTCGGTGTCGGTGACGATCTCGAGCTCGAGCGCAGGCGTCTTGCGATCTCCGTCGGCCATGTCGTACCACGCCTCGGTCTCGTGGTAGCCGGCCTCGAAGTACGAGGCGTGCGACCCGCGCGCGACGTAGACCACCGGCGTCTCGGGGTTGTCGGCCAGCTTCTCGACGTCGTCCCAGTCGCGCTTCTCGGCCTGGCGATGCTGCGCGTAGACGGCAAGGTCGGGGCCGCCCTGGTACAGGCGCAGCTGGATCATCTCCCAGTCGCCCTCGTGCAGGCCCTTGCCGAGCGCGAGGTTGTAGTCGTTGTAGAAGTACCAGAACCAGTACTGCAGCCACAGCTGACCGCTGGGGTCCTCCACCGCACGCCCGTACATGCGGTTGCGCAGCTCGGGGCGCTCCTGGCGCAGCCGGAAGTAGCGCTCGCGGTAGTCCTTGCGCGTGTAGCCGATCCGGTCGCCGGCGCGGAACTCGGTCTGGTCGCCGTACCCGCCCTCGCTTAGGAAGCCCAGGCACAGCGTCGGGGGCGTGGCGATGAGCGCGCCCTGGGCGCCGTCGGCCGTCTCGGCTCGCCGCAGCTCGTTGCCCGGGTTGTCGGTCCACTGCGCGGCGCTGTCGGCGAAGAACTGCTCCATCGAGTCGTAGCGCAACGCGGGCTGGAAGCGGCGCAGCAGGTGGTCGTGCTCGCCCATGCGCGTACCGTACGCCCAGCCGCGGGCGTTCCCGGGGCCTTTGCTATCGTGGAACGTCTCCGCGTGCCGCGCCCTCGGCGTGCGCGCGCGTCGGCGACCGGTAGCGGCGGCCCTTAACGGCAGCCAGAGCCGGCTCGCTGGTCACCAAGCCGAAAGGGATCATGAAGGTACGACCGTCGGTGAAGCCGATGTGCGAGAAGTGCAAGATCATCCGCCGCCACGGCGCGGTCCTCGTGATCTGTCAGAACCCGCGTCACAAGCAGCGTCAGGGGTAGCAGCCACATGGCACGTATCGCCGGGATCAACATCCCGCTCAACAAGCGCGTCGAGGTCGGTATGACCTACATCTACGGCATCGGCCGCCCGATGTCGAACAGGCTCCTGGCCGAGGCCGGGATCGACCCCGACACCTACGTGCGCGACCTCACCGAGGACGAGGTGGCCAAGCTCCGCGACCTCATCGACCGGGACGTGATGGTCGAGGGCGACCTTCGGCGGGAGCGCTCGCAGAACATCAAGCGCCTCATGGAGATCGGCTGCTACCGCGGCCTGCGCCACCGTCGCAACCTCCCGGTCCGAGGCCAGAACACCAAGACCAACGCCCGCACGCGCAAGGGACCGAAGCGCATGCAGGTGGCGGGCAAGAAGAAGGCGACCAAGAAGTAATGCCCGCACCCAAGCGCCCGCGCAGCGGCCGTCGCAAGCCGAAGAAGAACATCCCCATCGGCCAGGCCCACATCAAGACCAGCTTCAACAACACGATCGTCTCCCTCACCGACCGCGAGGGCAACGTCATCGCGTGGGAGTCCGCCGGCGGCGCCGGCTTCAAGGGCTCGCGCAAGTCGACGCCGTTCGCCGCGCAGGTCACCGCCGATGCCGCCGCGCGCAAGGGCATCGAGCAGGGACTGCAGAAGGTCGAGGTCTTCGTCAAGGGCCCGGGCTCGGGCCGCGAGACGGCGATCCGCTCGCTGCAGGCCGCCGGCCTGGAGGTCACCGGCGTGAAGGACGTCACCCCGCAGGCCCACAACGGCTGCCGCCCGCGCAAGCGGCGGAGGGTCTGAGCGATGGCAAGAGACCACGGTGCCCAGTGCAAGCAGTGCCGCCGCGAGGGGCAGAAGCTGTTCCTCAAGGGCGAGCGCTGCCTCACTGACAAGTGCGGCGTCGAGCGCCGGGCCTACCCGCCCGGCGACCACGGGCGCGGCCGCCAGAAGCAGTCGGAGTACCGCGTGCAGCTGCGCGAGAAGCAGAAGGCCAAGCGCTACTACGGCGTGCTCGAGAAGCAGTTCGCGCGTTACTACGACCGCGCGTCGCGCCAGGAGGGCATCACGGGCGAGAACCTCCTCACCCTGCTCGAGCGGCGCTTCGACAACGTGCTGGTGCGCCTGGGCTTCGCCGCCTCGCGCCGCCAGGCGCGTCAGCTCATCCGCCACGGCCACTGGACGATCAACGGCCGGCGCGTGGACATCCCCAGCTACCAGGTGCGCGACGGCGACATCATCGCCGTGAAGGCCGCGACCGGAGCGGACGCGGTCATCCGCGACGCCACCGAGCTCACCGCTCAGGTGCCCGCCTGGCTGCAGGCCGACCACGATGCCCTCACCGCCAAGGTGCTGCGCAAGCCCGAGCGCCGCGAGATCACGACGCCCGTGCAGGAGCAGCTCATCGTCGAGCTGTACTCCAAGTAAGAGAAGAACCCCCCACCACCGCGCCGCTGCACGCCCTCGTCGCGCGGCGCAGGTGAAACGACAGTCAGGACCTCTCCGATGCTCGACTTCCAGATTCCCCGCATCACCTCCGAACAGGTGGAGGAGAACCGCGGCTCCTTCGTGATCGAGCCGCTGGATCGCGGATTCGGCTACACGTTCGGCAACTCGCTGCGCCGGGTGCTGCTCAGCTCGCTCGCGGGCGCGGCCGTCACCAGCGTGCGCATCGAGGGCGTCGCCCACGAGTTCTCCACCATCAAGGGCGTCACCGAGGACGTCACCGACATCGTGCTCAACCTCAAGGGCATCGTGTGCCGCATGCACTCCGACGCCACCGAGGTCGAGGCGCCGCTCGTGGTCACCGGCCCCGGCGAGATCACCGCGCAGGACATCGACCTGCCGGCCGGCGTGGAGATCCTCAACCCCGACGTCCACATCGCCACGCTCGAGAAGAAGACCAAGCTCGAGCTCTACCTGACGATCGGCCGTGGCCGCGGCTACCGCCCGTCGGAGGACAACAAGTCGCCCGACCAGCCCATCGGCGTCATCCCGATCGACTCGATCTTCTCGCCGGTGCGCCGCGTGGCCTACGCCGTCGAGCAGGCGCGCGTCGGGCAGCGCACCGACTACGACAAGCTCACGCTCGACATCGAGACCGACGGCTCGATCGACCCGCAGGCCGCGCTGCGCGAGGCCGCGGAGATCCTCATCTCGCAGCTGGCGATCTTCACCGACGCCGACCGCATCGAGGAGCTGCGCGCCGGCCCCGCGGGCCAGCTCGACGGCGACGGCGCCGGCGCCCTGAACGGCGGCGGTGGCCCGGCCGGCCCGATGCACGACATCCTCATCGAGGAGCTCGAGCTGGGCGTGCGCTCCTACAACTGCCTCAAGCGCGCCGGCATCCAGACCGTCGGCGACCTCATCTCGAAGTCCGAGGGCGAGCTCAACGCGATCCCCAACTTCGGCAAGAAGTCGATCGACGAGGTCATCGAGACCCTCCACGCGCGCGGCCTGAACCTCCGCGAGGACTAAGCTCCGCCGCGATGCGCCACCAGAAGACCCGCCACAAGCTGAGCCGCAGCGCCTCGCATCGCAAGGCGCTGCTGGCCAACCTCTGCAAGGAGGTCATCGAGCACGAGCGCATCAAGACCACCGAGGCCAAGGCCAAGGCGGTCAAGCCCGAGCTCGAGCAGCTCATCACGTTGGCCAAGCGCGGGGATCTGCACGCCCGCCGCCAGGCGCTCAGCGCGCTGGGGCAGGACAAGTTCGCCGTGCACAAGCTCTTCGAAGAGGTCGCCCCGCGCTACACCGAGCGCCCGGGCGGCTACACGCGCATCCTCAAGCTCGGACCGCGCCGCTCCGACGCGACCGAGATGGTCTTCCTCGAGCTGGTCTGAGCGGCGGCGCCGCGTGCCCACGGCGCGGCTCGACCTCGAGTACGACGGCACCGACTTCGCCGGCTGGGCGAAGCAGCCCGGTCGGCGGACGGTGCAGGAGGAGCTCGAGCGCGCGCTGCGGACGCTGCTGCGGCGCGACGTCTCGCTGACCGTCGCCGGGCGCACCGACAGCGGCGTCCACGCCTGGGGCCAGGTCGCCTCGCACGACGGCACGCCCGCTCCGGTCAAGGGCCTCAACGCCCTGCTCCCCGACGACGTCGCGGTCCTGAGCAGCGCGGCGGCGCCCGAGGGCTTCGACGCGCGCCGCGACGCGCGCTCGCGCACGTATTGCTACCGCGTGCTGGCGCGTCGCGAGCGATCGGCCTTCGAGCGCCGCCGGGCGCTGTGGTGGCCGCACCGTCTCGACCTCGACGCGCTGCGCGCGTGCGCGGCGGCGCTCGTCGGCACCCACGACTTCACGGCCTTCACCCCCACGCAGACCGACCACGTGCGCTTCGCGCGCGACGTGCTCGACGCGCGCTGGGAGGTGTCCGGCGACGTCCTCGAGTTCTGGATCACCGCAGATACCTTCATGCGCCACATGAACCGCGCGCTCGTCGGGACCATGCTCGAGGTCGCCGGCGACCGCCGTCCGCTCGAATCCTTCCGCGCCCTGCTGGAGGGGCGCCCGCGCGCCGAGGCGGGCGAGACGGCGCCTGCGCACGGGCTCTACCTCGCCGCCGTCTCGTATTAGCCGCGCGGCAGGTCCGTGCTCCACGTGCCGCTGAGCTCGACGACGTGGCGGTCGGGGAGGGTTGCGATCCGCAGCGCCAGGTCGCCGCAGGCCGGGCAGCGCAAGACGGCGCCGGCGGCCCGGTAGGCGCGGTGGGCGCCCACGGCGTTGCGCGCCCCGCACGACTGGCAGTCGCGCTCGACGGCGGTCATCTCGGTCCCGAACACCTCCACGAGGTACCCCGCGAGGCCGTTGCCGTCCAGCCAGAGCGCGAGGTCGCTCACGTCAGCTCCCGGTCGGCCCGAAGCGCTCGGCGCGGATGGCCTGCGGCGGGTGGCCGAGGTCGATGAGCAGGTCGGCGGCGTGCTCGACGAAGGCCGTCGGGCCGCAGACGAAGATCTGCGGGCGCTCGTCCGGCGTAGGACCGACCGAGCTGAGCATGGCGGCGTCGACGCGACCGCCGAAGCCGGTCCAGCCCGGAGGCTGGGTGCGCGTCAGCGTGTAGTGCGCTCGCACGCCGTCGCGTCCGTCCAGCTGGGACAGCTCGTCGCGGTAGAGCACGTCGTCCCAGGCGCGGGCCGAGAGCAGGAGCCGGGCATCCACATCGCTGTGCTGTGCGCGATGGTGGCGCAGCATGGCCATGAGCGGCACGAGGCCCGAGCCGCCGGCGACCAGCAGCAACGGCCCGCCGTCCTGCACGCGCCATGTGAAGTGCCCGCCGATGGGGCCACGGATCTCGAGCTGATCGCGCACGCGCAGCTCATCGGCGAGATACGGCGAGACCTCGCCGTCGTCGATGCGCTCGACGGTGAGGGCCAGCTGCGCGTCCTCGGGCGCGGAGGCGATCGAGTACGAGCGCTGTGCCTGGTAGCCGTCCTCGGCGGTCAGCCGCACGTCCACGTGCTGACCGGCGACGTGTCCCGGCCAGTCGGGCACGTCGAGCACGATCGTGCGGGCGTGCGCGTTCTCGTCGACGGAGCCGCGAACGGTGGCGACGCGCCAGACGATCGGCGCGCGGGGGAGGGTCAGTCGCTCCAATAGCGCTGCTCCCGCCACGGGTCGCCGTAGTTGTGGTACCCGGCAGCCTCCCAGAAGCCCGGCTCGTCGTCGACGGTGAGGGTCAGGCCGCGCACCCACTTGGCGCTCTTCCAGAAGTACAGGTGCGGCACGAGCAGCCGCGCCGGGCCGCCGTGCTCGGGCTCCAGCGGCTCGCCCTCGAAGGTGTGCGCGACCCAGGCCTGGCCGCCGCTGACGTCCTCGAGGGGGAGGTTCGTCGTGTAGTCGCCGTCGCTCCAGGCCGTGACGTACTCGGCCTCGGTGGCGATGCCCTCCAGCAGCGTGTCGACCGACACGCCCGTCCAGGTCGTGCCGAGCTTGGTCCACTTCGTCACGCAGTGGATGTCGACGGTATGCGTCTCCTGGGGCAGGGCGAGGAGCTCGTCCCAGGTCCACGAGACAGGCTCGTCGACCGCCCCGGAGATCGTGAAGTTCCATTCGTCGAGGGGCGTGCGCGGCGTCGGACCGGCGGAGAGCACGGGGAAGTCCTCGACGACGTACTGCCCGGGCGGCACGCGGGCCGGGTCGATGTCGCGGCGCGGGCGGCCGCGGAAGCCGCGGGAGACGAAGGACATGATCACCATCGTACGATGAGGGTGGATGCGGGTCCTGCTCACCAACGACGACGGCATCGAGGCCGAGGGCCTGCAGGCCCTGCGCCGCGCGCTGCTCGACGTCCCCGGCATCGAGCTCGCGGTCATCGCGCCCGACGGCAACCGCTCGGCCTTCGCCCGGATGATCACCACGCGCCGGCCGCTGTGGGTCCAGGAGGTCCCCTTCGAGGACGGCACGAGCGGGTTCGCCACCGACGGGACGCCGGTGGACTGCGTGCGCCTGGGCAAGCTCGGGCTCATCGAGGGCTTCGACGCCGAGCTCGTCGTCGCGGGCATCAACCACGGCTCCAACCTCGGCGACGACATCACCTACTCGGGGACCGTGGCGGCGGCGTTCGAGGGGCTCGTGCTCGGCATCCCGGGCCTCGCCGTCTCCCAGCAGTCCAACGCGCGCGAGATGGACTTCCGGCTTGGCAGCCGCTTCGGCTTCGATCAGGCCGCCGAGTTCACGGCGCGCGTGGTGGCCGAGCTCGCGGGCACGGCCGGCGAAGCCGGTGGTCGGATGCCGCTGCCGGCGGGCACGCTGCTGAACATCAACGTCCCCGCCGGCGACGCGCAGGGCGTGGACGTCACCCGCCTGGGCAAGCGCATCTACCGCGACGAGCTCAAGCTCGACGCCGAGGACGAGGACGGCGGTCGGCGCTACTGGATCTACGGGGCCGACCCGGGCTTCACCGACGAGGAGGGGACGGACCTGGCCGCCGTCCACGCCGGCCGCATCGCGGTCACGCCGGTGCACTTCGACCTCACCGACGTCACCGGGCTCGACGCCCTGGCCAAGTACGACCTGGCGCGGCTGCTGGCCCCGGCCGCCCGCGAGGTGAAGTGACGGCCCCGAAGCAGGTCACCGAGCGCGCGGCGCAGTTGCGCGACGAGCTCAACGAGCACGGCTACCGCTACTACGTGCTCGACGACCCGACGATCACCGACGACAGGTACGACGCGCTGCTCGACGAGCTGCGCGCCATCGAGGCCGAGCACCCGGAGCTGCTCACGCCCGACTCGCCGACGCAGCGCACCGGTGGCGAGCCCGTCTCGACGCTGAACAAGGTCCCCCACCGCCAGCCGATGCTGTCGCTGGCCAACGCGCGCAGCGAGGAGGAGCTGCGCGCCTGGATCGCGCGGATGCGCAACCACCTGGCCCGCGAGGGCATCGAGGACCCCGAGTTCCAGTACGTGGCCGAGCCGAAGATCGACGGGCTCGCGATCTCGCTCGTCTACCGCGACGGCGTGCTCGAGATCGGGGCCACGCGCGGCAACGGGGAGGTCGGCGAGGACGTCACCCACAACCTGCGCACGATCCCCACCATCCCGCTGCGCATCGAAGGCGACGACATCCCCGCGCTCCTGGAGGTCCGCGGCGAGGTCTACATGTCGCTGGCCGACTTCGCCGCTCTGAACGAGCGGCGCGCCGAGCGCGGACTGTCGACCTTCATGAACCCGCGCAACTCGGCGGCCGGGACGATCCGCCAGCTCGATCCCAAGCTGGCCGCCGACCGTCCGCTGTCGATGTGGTGCTACGGGGTCGGCGCCACCGAGGGCATCTCCTTCGCCAGCCACTGGGACTCGCTGCAATGGCTGCGCGAGCGCGGCTTCCGTGTCAACGCCGATGTCAAGCGCCTCACCACGGAGGAGGAGGTCGTCGCTCAGTGCCGGTCGTGGGAGGACCGCCGCGGCCAGCTCGACTTCGAGATCGACGGCGTCGTGGTCAAGGTCGACGACTTCGAGCTGCAGCGCCGGCTGGGCGTCGTCGGGCGCGACCCGCGGTGGGCGATCGCCTGGAAGTTCCCGCCCACGACCGCGATCACCACCTTGAAGTCCGTGCAGTGGAACGTCGGCAAGTTCGGCGACCTGCACCCCTTCGCGGAGCTCGAGCCCGTCCACGTGGGCGGCGTCACCGTCAAGCTCGCCACGCTGCACAACGAGGAGGACATCGTCCGCAAGGACATCCGCCCGGGCGAGGAGGTCATCGTCCTGCGCGCCGGCGACGTCATCCCGCAGGTCCTCTCGCCGGCGCCGCACGTGGCCGAGGCCAAGAAGCGCCCGCCCATCGCGCGCCCGCCCAAGCGCTGTCCGTCGTGCAACACCGAGACGGTCAAGGTCGAGGGCGAGGTCTTCACCAAGTGCCCGAACCGCCTGTGCCCCGAGCGCCAGTGGCAGCTTCTGAAGCACTACGTCTCACGCGGCGCGATGGACGTCGACGGGCTGGGGGAGAAGCAGGTGCTCCAGCTCCAGCAGGCGGGGCTGGTCAGGACGGCGGGCGACTTCTACCGCCTCACCGTCGAGCAGCTCCTCGAGCTCGAGGGGTACGGGCAGATCAGCGCCGAGCGCACGGTGGCCAACATCCAGGCCAGCAAGGAGCGCCCCTTCGGGCGCGTGCTGTTCGCCATCGGCCTGGAGGAGGTGGGCTACGTGACCGGGCGCAACCTTGCCGAGCACTTCCGCACGATCGACGCCCTCCTGGTCGCCACGCCCGAGCAGATCGAGGCCACGCAGGGCGTGGGGCCGAAGATGGCGGTCAAGATCGCCGAGCAGCTTGCCGACGAGCAGACCCGGGCGCTGATCGAGGACCTCCGCGCGCAGGGCGTGAGCATGGAGCTCGAGGGCCCGCCGCCCGGCGAGGGCGCGCTCGCCGGCAAGACCTTCGTGCTCACCGGCACGCTGCCCGACCTGACCCGCGAGCAGGCGAGCGAGCGGATCGCGGGCGCCGGGGGGCGCGTGACCTCGAGCGTGTCCAAGAAGACCGACTACCTCGTCGCCGGCGAGAACGCCGGCTCCAAGCTGACGAAGGCCGAGTCGCTGGGAGTCCCCGTGCTCGACGAGCCGGGCCTGCTGGAGCTCCTCGAGGTCGCGGCGCGATGACGAGCTCCTCGATCGCGCCGCGCGACGACGAACGCGCGGCCGGGCGTGAGCCGGATCCGCGCTTCACGCTGGCCAACGAGCGCACCTACCTGGCCTGGAACCGCACCGCGCTGGCGCTGATCGGCGCGGGCCTGGCCGCCGGCCAGCTGCTGGACTTCGACTCGCGGACCGCACGGCTCGTGGTCGCCCTGCCGCCGATCGTGCTCGGCCTCGTGCTGGCGGTCATGAGCTACCGGCGCTGGGAGGCCAACCAGCGGGCCCTGCGCCGGGACGAGCCGCTCCCGGGCGCCGGGCCGCCGTGGCTGCTGTCGGCCGGCATCGCGCTCGTGGGGCTCGTCGTCCTCGTCGTCCTGGTGATCGATGCCCTCTCCTGACGAGCCGGGCGGCGTCCCGCGCGAGCGCACGGCGCTGGCGTGGGAGCGCAGCGCCCTGGGCTTTGCCGCGCTGGCGGCGCTCGTCGTCGGGGTCGCGGCGCACCGCGACGCCCCGGGCCTGCTCGTGCTGGCCCTGGCGCTGCTCGCGCTGGCCGCGGCCGTGCGGCGCCACGGCCGGCGCGAGTACGCGCGCACCACGGTCGCGGCCCAATCGCGCGCCATCGCGCTGCTGGCGCTGGCCACCGTCCTGGCGGCGCTGGCCGCGGCGGCGGCGGTGCTCGCGCGCCTGTGACCGCGGCTTGCCGGCGGCGCCCCGGACGGGGAGGCTCCGCGCGTGGCCGGGCTGCGCCAGTGGGCGGTGCGGCTAGGGGCCGTCGTAGCGGGCGATGGCGGCCGCGATGCGGTCCTGGACGCCGTGCGCGCGCCTGACGCTCGCGCGGTTCATCAGCATTGCGAAGGCGATCGTGTGGCCGCCCGCGGCGTGGCAGACGCCGGCCAGGGCGCTCACGCCGATGAGCGTGCCCGTCTTGGCCCGGCAGCGGTCCTGCGCCGGCGTGCCGCGCATGCGCTTGCTGATCGTGCCCGTGCGCCCGGCCACCGGCAGCGAGTCCTCGAAGGAGGCCGCCACCTGCTGGCGGTGCATGGTCGTAAGCAGGCGCACGACCTGGCGCGGGGTGGTGCGATCGGCGCGCGACAGGCCCGAGCCGTCGACGATGCGCGGGTGCACGCCCAGGCTCGCCAGCTGTGCGCGAACGACGCCCACCCCCGCGGCGGTGGTCCCGGCGCCGCCGAACTGCGCGCCAAGGTCCTTGACCAGCATCTCGGCCACGAAGTTGTCGGAGGGCACGTTCGTCACGCGGATGAGGTCGCGGACGGCGGGCGACTGCACGCTCCCCAGCTCGGTGACGTCGCCCGGCGCCACGCCGGCCCCGCTGGGCCCGTCGACGCGAATGCCCTGGCCGCGCAGGATCTTGGCGAACTGGCGGGCGGCCTGGGCCGCGGGCTGGCCGTCCTTCGCGTAGCCGCGCTGGAGCGCCAGCGCGCTCAGCACGCCGCCGATGTCGCGGTCGTAGGCGCCGCCGCTGTCGAACGACCCGCGCAGGGCGTCGAAGCGCGACTCGTCGCCCAGCACCGACCCTGCGACGCGGAGGATGCCCCCGCCGGCCACCGTGGCGGCCAGGGTCTGCAGGTCGTCGCGCTCCAAGGTCGGGTCGCCGCCGCCGCGCAGGTAGAGGTCGCCGCGCCAGACCCCCTCGGGGTCGAGGAACCCGCGCCCGGCCACGGTCGTCGAGAAGGTCGCGTCAGGCCCGAAGCGCAGCAGCGCCGCCGCGGTGGTGTAGAGCTTCTGCACGGAGGCGGGCACGCGGGCGACGTCGGGCTTGGACGCGAACAGCGTGCGATCGGTGTCCAGATCGCGCACGAAGACGCCCGAGAACGTGCCCGCGTAGCGCATCTCGCGCGTCAGCTTGCTCTGAAGCGTCGGCGCCGAGATCGCCTGAGCCGCGCCGGCGAGGGCGAGCAGGGCGACGAGGACGAGAGCGGCGGCTGCGAAGGACCGGAAGCGCATGCGGCGGGACCGTAGAACACCAGACGGCCGGTGAAGTCGCGCCGGCCCTCTAGACTCCGGCGCGATGGGCAAGGTCGTCGACCTGGAGTCCGGCAAGCAGCGCCGCGCCTCCGCGGGCAGCACGCGCCGCCCGCGGAGGTCCAAGACGGCGCTCGTTCTGGGCGGGGGCGGCTTCACGGGCGGCGTGTACGAGATCGGCGCCCTGCGCGCGCTCGACCTGCTGTCGGTCAACCGCACGGTCAACGAGTTCGACGTCTACGTGGGCACGAGCGCAGGCGCCTTCGTCGCCTCGATGGCCGCCAACGGCGTGACGCCCGAGGAGATGATGCGGGTCGTCAACCGCCACGTGCCCAGCCCGTTCCGCGACATCGACGTCGGCACGCTGCTGCGCCCCAACCTCGGCGAGTTCGCACGCAAGGGGGTGATGCTTCCCTTCCAGCTCGTGCGACTGGGGCGCGAGATCGTCGCGCAGCGCGGCGCCATCTCGGCCATGGACGTCGTGCTCGGGCTGGCCGAGGCCCTGCCCACGGGCCTGTACTCCGGCGCGGGGATCGAGCACTACGTCCGTGCCGTGCTCAACGATCCCGGGCGCACCGACGACTTCCGCCTGCTCGGCCCCGAGCTGTACCTGGTCGCGACCGACCTCGACACCTGCGAGCGCATCGTCTTCGGGGCCAACGACTGGGACGACGTGCCGATCTCGACCGCCGTGCGCGCGTCGGCGGCGCTGCCGATGGTCTACAAGCCCGTCAAGGTCAAGGACCGCGAGCTGGTCGACGGCGGCATCGTCTCGACGACGAACCTCGACATCGCCGTCGAGGCGGGCGCCAAGTTCGTGGTCGTCGTCAACCCGCTCGTTCCCTACGTCAACGACTTCACCAAGCGGGTGTCAGGCCTGCTCGGCGCGCGCGAGCGTCACGTCAGCGACATGGGATTCCCGCAGATCGGCTACCAGTCGTTCAAGCTGCTCGCCTACCAGCGCCTACACGAGATGGCGCGCCAGTGGGAGGAGCGCTACCCCGGCGTCGACATCGTGCTCATCGAGCCGGAGCCGAACGACGAGCTCATGTTCCAGACCTCGATGATGAACTTCACGAGCCGCGTCGAGATCGCCCGTCACGGCTTCGAGTCGGTGACGCTCAAGCTCTCCGAGGACTACGGCAAGCTGCGCCGCGTCTGCCAGCGCCACGGCATCGACATCTCGGCCACGCGCGTGCGCACCGTCGTCAAGCACTTCGCGGCCGAGAAGGAGCGCACGCGCGCCTGGCGCAAGATCCTCGAGCAGACGACCGGCGCGCTGCTGCGCCAGTCGGGCGGCGACTAGACCTTGCTGCGCCCGCGGCGCCCGGCCGACGCGCTCTTGCGCGTCCACTTGTTGGCGCTGTCGAACGGCTTGCGCAGCCAGCGGCCGAGGGGCCCGGGTGCCTTGCCGGCCGCGTTGCCACCGGCGCTGTAGGTGCGCTCGACGCCGCGCTCGGGGTAGCGCGACAGCCGCGGGGCCAGGAAGGCCAGGACCAGCAGCACGAGGCAGATGGCGATGACGATCGCGATGGTCATGGGATGCGGCATACCCCCGCCGCAACTTCGGTATCCCCGCGGTGTCGTGATGGGCGATGCGCCTCGCGTCCCTCGTGGCCTTCCTGGTCGTCGCCGTCGCCGCCGCCGCATGGGCGGCCGGGCCACCGGTCGCCACCACCGGCGCCGCGAAGGACGTCACGCAGACCACGGCGACGGTCACCGGCACCGTCGACCCGCAGGGCAACGACACCACCTATCGCTTCGACTACGGGACCTCCGCCAGCTACGGGCTGCAGAGCGATCAGCACGACGCGGGGTCCGGCACGGGCCCCGTCGACGCCCAGGCCACGCTCACCGGGCTCACGGCCGACACCACCTACCACTACCGCGTGGTGGCCACCAACGCCGCGGGCGCTGACCCGGGGCCCGACCGCACGTTCAAGACGTCGGCCGCGCCCGGCCCCCCGGCCGCGAGCACCGGCGCGGCGCGGAGCGTGACCACGACGGCGGCGCGGCTCACGGCCAGCGTCGACCCCAACGGGCGCGCCACGACCTACCGCTTCGAGTACGGCACGACCACGAGCTACGGCAAGCGCACGGCCGCCGCGTCGGCGGGCAGCGGCCAGAGCGCGGTGAGCGCGGCGGCGTCGATCACCGGCCTTGTGGCCCACACGCGCTACCACTATCGCGTGGTGGCCACCAACGCGGCGGGCGTGGCCCGGGGGCGCGATCGGAGCTTCACCACGCTGCGCAACCCCCGCGGCATCACCGCTGTGGCCTCGCCGAATCCCGCACCGTGGGGCGGGTCGACCACGGTGCGCGGACGGCTCACCGGGCAGGGCATCGCCGGCACCACGGTCGCGCTCGAGCGCCAGGACTTCCCCTTCACCGGGCCGTTCTACCTGGTGGGCACGAAGACGGCCTCGAGCAGCGGCGGGTTCTCGTTCAGCGTCGGCCCGCTGTGGGCGCTCGCGCGCCTGCGGCTGACCACGCGCACGACGATCGTCGCCCGGTCGACCTTCGAGGTTCGCAACGCCGTCCGCGTCGGGCTGGTCGTGCGTCGCCTGTCCGGCGGGCGCGTGCGGCTGCGGGGCAGCGTGAGCCCGGCGGTGCCGCGCGGGAGGGCGTCGCTTCAGAAGCGCTCGCCGCACGGGCGCTGGGTCGTGGTGCGCCGCGCGAACGTGCGCTCGCTCGCCGGCGCGCGATCGCGCTACCGGTTCACGGTGCGACGGGCCGGGACCTACCGCGTGGTCGTGCTTCCGCGCGACAGCTTCGCGCACGTTCGCGGCATCAGCCGAGAGCGGCGCATCGGTGCTCGACGCGCCGGGTAGCGCGCGGGCATGACGCCGATCGAAGAGCAGCTCACCAAGTACCTCACCGACGCGCACTCCATCGAGGAGCAGGCGCTCGTCCAGATGCAGATGGCGCCGCGGATCGCCGGTGAGGACCGGCTGGCCAGCATCTTCCGCGAGCACCTACGCGAGACCGAGCGCCACGAGCGGCGCACGCGCGAGCGCCTCGAGGCGCACGGCGCACCGCCGTCCAAGCTCAAGGACGTCGTCATGAAGGCCGGTGGCGTGGGCTTCGCGCTGTTCGCCAAGTTCCAGCCCGACACGCCGGGCAAGCTCACCGCGCACGCCTATTCCTACGAGCACCTCGAGCTGGCCTCCTACGAGCTCCTGGCCCGCGTCGCCGAGCGCGCGGGCGACGAGGACACGGCCACGACGGCTCGCCACATCCGCGAGGAGGAGCGCGCGATGGCCGAGCGCCTGGCCGGCGCCTTCGACGTGGCGGTGGAGGCGTCGCTGCGGGCCAAGGGCGCCGTCGAGCCCGCGGTGGACGTCGTCTCCTATCTGGCCGATGCCCACGCCATCGAGTCGCAGGCCGTCCAGCTGCTGGAGCGTGCGCCCAGGCTGGCCGGCGATCCCGAGCTCGAGCGCCTCTACGCCGAGCACCTCGACGAGACGCGCGAGCAGCAGCGCCGCGTGGACGAACGCCTGCACGCGCTCGGCGGCTCGCCGAGCAGGCTCAAGGACGCCGCCATGCGCCTGGGCGCGATCAACTGGGCCACCTTCTTCCAGTCGCATCCGGACACGCCGGGCAAGCTCGCCGCCTTCGCCTACGCCTTCGAGCACCTGGAGATCGCCGGCTACGAGCTCCTGCGCCGCGTGGCCGTCAAGGCCGGAGATGACGCGACCGCTGGGCTGGCGGCGTCGATCGCCGACCAGGAGCGCGCGGCGGCCGAGAAGATCGCCGGCACGTGGGACCGGGCCGTCGACGCCTCGCTGCGTGAGGTCGGGATCACCGTGGGGGCCGGCGCGTAGGCTGCGTGGGTGCCACCGACCCAGCAGGAGAAGGCAGCCCAGTTCCGCGCCCTCCACGAGGGTGAGCCGTTCGTCATCCCCAACCCGTGGGACGCCGGTTCGGCGGCCGTCCTGGCCGCCCTCGGCTTCCGGGCGCTGGCGAGCACGAGCTCGGGGTTCGCGTTCACGCTCGGGCGCCCCGACGGAGCCGCCACCGTCGACGAGGTGATCGAGCACGCGCGCGTGCTCGACGCCGCGACGCCGCTGCCCGTCTCGATGGACCTCGAGAACGGCTACGGGCCGGCGCCCGAGGACGCCGCGCGCGCCGTCGCCCGGGCCGCCGAGGCGGGGGCCGTCGGGGCCTCGATCGAGGACTACGATCCTGAAGGCGGGCTCTACGGGCTCGACCACGCGGTCGAACGCGTGGCGGCCGCCGCCGAGGCGGCCCGGCGCCTGAGCTTCCCGTTCATGCTCACGGCGCGGGCGGAGAACCACATCCGCGGCCATCCGGACCTCGACGACACGATCGCGCGCCTCCAGGCCTACGAGCGCGCCGGCGCCGACGTCCTCTACGCGCCCGGGCTGCGCAGCGGCGACGAGATCAGGGCCGTGGCGGAGGCGACGTTGCGGCCGTTGAACGTCCTCGCGCGCCCCGACCTGTCGATGGCCGAGATCGCCGACGCGGGCGGTCGGCGCGTGAGCGTGGGCGGCGCGCTCACCTGGGTGGCGGTGCGCGCGATGGCGGAGGCGGCCGAGCGGATTCGCGACCGCGGCGACTTCTCGTCGCTCGTCGGGTCAGGCCCCATCAGCGGCTGGCTCGGGGGCTGAGCCGGGCGGCGCGAGGGTGTCCGGCGGCGTTAGGCGGTAGCGCTGGCGGCGGCCTGCGGCGACTTCGTCGCCTCTCCGAGGCTCGCCACGAAGAGAGTCTTGTCGATCCTGCCCTGGAAGATCGGGACGCCCAGCTCCATGCACTTCGAGATCACATCCCTGCGCTCGAGACCTGTCTCGCGTGCGAGCTCGGTGGGCGTCAGGTGATTTGCCATCGGAGCGTCTTACCTCCTGTGGGTTTGCGCCAGCCTCTACGTATAGCGCTCGATTCGGACAACGACAACTCTTTCGATACAAACGGACGCTCGCAGCGGACGAACGACGGGCGTGCCTAGGCCTTCGCGGTGCTCGCCGTCAGATCGGATTGGGCACGTCGACGAAGACGTGGCGCACGCCGAAGCGCTCGGCCAGGCGCTCGCCGAGTGCCCGCACGCCACGCGTCTCGGTCGCGTAGTGCCCGGCGGCCAGGAAGTGGACGCCGGCCTCGCGCGCGCGTGACATCGAGCGCTCGGCCGGCTCGCCGGTGACGAAGGCGTCGAGTCCCTCGGCGATGGCGTCGTCGAGGTAGTCGGCGCCGGCGCCCGAGACGATCGCGATGGTGCGGACCGGATCGGGTCCGTCGATGAAGGCCAGCGGGGCGCGGTCGGTGGCCGCCGCCACGCGCGCGACGAGCTCGTCGGGCGCGACGCCGGGGCCGGCGAAGCGTGCCCGCACGCCGATCGTCGTCGCCTTGTGGGCCGCGAACGGCTGGACGTCGTCGGCTCCGAGCGCGGCGGCCAGCAGCGCGTTGTTGCCGAGCTCGAGATGGCCGTCGAGGGGCAGGTGGTACGCGGCGAGGGCGAGGTCCGCGTCGAACAGGAGCTGCAGCCGGCGCTTGGACGGATGGTCGAGCGGACGCGGTGGCCCGGCCCAGAACAGGCCGTGATGGACGAGGACGAGGTCGGCGCCTTCCGCGGCCGCACGCGCGAAGAGCTCGGCGTTCGCACTTACTCCCGTGACGATTGTCTGGATCTGGCTCCTGCCGGGTACCTGGAGACCGTTGGGCCCGTAGTCGTCGTACGCGGCCGCGTCAAGGAGCTCGTCCAGGAAGTCGATGATGTCCTTGCACGCTGCCGTTCCCATTGCAGGTCGAGTTTGTCAGCCGTTCAGATGAACGCTATCGTCGGAAACCGACGCACCGGCCCGGAAGGCAGGCGCGTCCGGTCATCCAAGGAGTAGGGGACCATAGCCACGCTAGCCGCGCCCTCTCTCGCGACACCGCTCGCGGGATCCGATCGCCACGGGGACGAGTCGCTCGTCGCGGCCGTCCGCGCCGGTGACGACCATGCCTTCGAGCAGCTCTACCTGCGCTACCAGCGGCGGATCGGGGCGTACATCTACGGCATGGTGCACGACCACGGCCGCGCCGAGGACATCACCCAGGACGTCTTCATGTCGGCGCTGCGGCGCATGCGCGCCACCGACGGGCGGATCGTGTTCAAGCCGTGGGTCTACGAGATCGCCAAGAACGCGTGCATCGACGCCTTCCGCCGCTCGCGGCGCACGGAGGAGGTCTCCTATGACGCGGACGACGGCGGCGAGCGCCTGCACCTGGTGAGCACCAGCCCGACGCCGGACGCCGCGGTCGACACGCGGATGTCGCTCGACCATCTGCGCGGCGCCTTCGGCGGCCTCTCGGACGCTCACCATCAGATCCTCGTCATGCGCGAGCTCGAAGGGCTCAGCTATCGCCAGATCGGCGAGCGGCTGGGCATGAGCCGGCCGTCGGTCGAGTCCACGCTCTTCCGCGCGCGGCGGCGGCTGTCCGAGGAGTACGAGGAGCTCGTCTCCGGCGAGCGCTGCCAGCGCATCCAGGCCATGATCGCCGGCGCGACCGACGGTCAGGTCGGCACCCGCGACGAGCGCAAGATGGCGCGCCACGTCTCCTACTGCCAGCCCTGCCGCCGCGCCGCGCTGGTCGCCGGCTTCGATCCCGACGCGCTCGTGCCCAAGCGCACCGTGCGCGAGAAGATCGCCGCGCTGCTGCCGCTGCCGGCCTTCCTCAAGCGGCGCGTCGCGGGGCCTGGAGGCGGCGCGGACCACGGCTCGGCGTGGATGGCGGCCGCGCACTACGCCGAGCCCGCGAGCGGCGGCTGGCTCAAGCTCGCCGCCGCGGCCAGCTGCGTCCTGCTGGCCGGGATGGGCGCCAACACCGTCCGCTCGCGCGGCGACGACAAGCCCGTCGCGGGGGCGCGGCCGGAGGCGGCGCCCCCCGCGCGGTCGGGCGCGCCGGCCGCCTCGGCGCACCGTGGCTCCACGGCCCCGTCGGCCACCTCGACCGCGGGCAAGTCCCCGGCGCCGGTCTCGACCACGGGCGGCACGGGATCGTCGACCTCGGGCGCCGGCGGTCAGAGCGCCGGCGGGACCGGGCCGACGCAGGCCTCCGCGAGCAGCGGCAGCGGCGCGTCGGGCGGCAGCGCGACCGACCCCGTCACCGACGCCGCCCGCTCGGTGACCGGCGCCGTCGGCGATGCGACCGGCGTCGACACCTCGGCTCCGCAGGTGCCCTCGGCGCAGCTGCCGACGGTGCAGGTGCCCAAGGTCTCCGGCACTCCGGTCGTCAACCAGACGGTCGACAAGGTCAACGCCACGACCAAGAGCACGACCGGCACGGTGAACGCCACCGTCGACCAGGTGACCACGACGGTCAACGGGACCGTCAGCCAGGCCACCGGAACGGCCGGCTCCGCCACGAAGACCGCGGACGATACGGTGCAGGGCGTGACCGGCAGCACCGGCAACCTCCTGGGCGGCGGTTGAGCCCCGCGCCCGATGACGGCGCGTTCCTCGAAGCGCTGACCGACTCGAGCCTGTACTCGATCGGCGCCTACTTCTGCGACCGCCACCCCGATCTCGTCGACGACGTCCTCGCCGACAGCGAGCAGATCGAGCGCCTCGGCCTCGCCCGCTGGGCCGAGCACGAGGCCACCGACGTCGAGGCCGCCTTCCAGACCCTCATCACCGGCCTCGCCGTCCGCTACTTCAAGGCCGTCGCCGGCACCCGCTAGCTACACTCGACCCTCTTCGGGGCGTGGCGCAGCCTGGTAGCGCGCACCGTTCGGGTCGGTGAGGTCCCCGGTTCAAATCCGGGCGCCCCGATGTTGGCGGGCATCTCGCCGCCGCTGGCGGCGTCGCCGGGAACGAGGCCGTGCAGAGCACTGTCCTCGTTCCCGCTCCTGGCCAGCGACGACGATCTGCGCGCCACCATCGAGGCGCCTTCGGCGCCTCGCTTGGTTTACGTGTCGCGAAGGCTCGCGGACATGGGCGAAAGCCACGGTAACGCAGGCTCGCGGAGAGCAGGTGTCGGCCGTGTTCGCGGCTGTTCGGTGGTCCCTCCGTTGCAGAGCTATTGCAGAAACCGCCCGGTTCTATTGCAGATCTATTGCAGGGTGTCCTCCCTCTGGATCGCACCGCGACAGTCCCAGCCGAGCCAAAGGTCGTGGCCAACGCTGGTCGACTTGGGGAGATTCTCGTCTGGGCAGGGCGGGCGCCGGCAGATCGCGCCGAACCAGGGCGTGGCCGACCGCCACGTTCGCCGTTCGGGCTCCCGCGCTCGCCGCACCTACGGCGCGGCATTGCAGCAGTTCGACGAGCTGCTAGCCGCCGCCGAAACCGCCCGGGCACGCGTCCCGTCCGGTCGCGCTGTACCAGCTCCCCGAAGCATGGCAGCGCTTCACCAAACTCAACGTCGAGTCCCACGCCAAGGCGAAATCAGCGCGTCCGGCCGACCGCGCTGGCGGGCGGTGGATGCCGGCGGTCACGCTCCCCCGTTGGCGGCGCGACCGATGCGTGCATCAGGAGGTGCGGCTGCGTCTGCTCCGCGCTGCTGCCGCCTGCGTGAGCGCTTGCGGTCGCTGGGTGAAGCTGGTGCCCGTGGCCGGTGGCATGTCGCGCAGCACCCAGATCCCGGATGCCGCGGTGAGCCCGGCGACGAGGGCGATCGCACCGCCGTAGCCCAGTGCGTCGGCGGTGGTGCCGGCGATGAGGCCACCGACGACGTAGCCCATGTCGCGCCAGAAGCGATAGACGCCGACGACGGGCGCGCGTGCCACCGGTGAGACGGCGTCGGACATGGCCGCGATGAGCGTGGGGTAGACGAGCGCGGTACCGAGGCCGAGCGCCACCGCTGCGGCGGCGGCGAGCGCGAGCGCACCGCCGCTGAGCGCCAGGAGACAGAGCGCGGCGGCCTGCAGCAGCATGCCGCCGGCGATCAGCGGCTTGCGCCCGATGCTGTCGGACCAGTGCCCGGTAGCGATCTGGGCCACGCTCCACACGGCGGGATACAGCGCGGCGACCAGGCCGATGCTGGCCACTCCGGCGCCGTGCGCGGCGAGGAAGAGCGGGACGAGGCCCCAGGCGAGGGC
>DASVFT010000064.1:0-9802 GCA_036379935.1 Solirubrobacteraceae bacterium
GCTCGCGGACCGGCGCACAGCGCGCTCGTCCATGTCGCCGGCGCCGTCCGGCGGCCGGGCGTCTACCGCCTGCGCGACGGCGAGCGGGTCCAGGACGCCGTCCGGCGGGCCGGCGGGGCGCGCCACGGGGCGGACCTCAACGCGATCAACCTGGCCGCCAAGGTGGCCGACGGCCAGCAGGTCGTGGTTCCCCGGCGCGGTGCCGCCGGCGCCGTCTCGGCCGCTGGCGGCCCGGCCTCGCCCGCGGGCGGTTCCCCCGCTGAGGCCGGCGCCGGCGGCGGCGCACAGCCGCCCGTGAGCCTCAACTCCGCGACCGCGGAGCAGCTCGACACGCTCGACGGCGTCGGACCGGCGACGGCGCAGAAGATCCTCGATTGGCGTCAGCAGCACGGAGGCTTCAGGTCCGTCGACGACCTGTCCGAGGTGCCCGGGATCGGGCCCAAGAAGCTCGCGGCGCTCCGTCCGAAGGTCCAGCTGTGAGGCGCCCTGCGCGCGGGGCGGCGCGGTGGCCGCCGGGGCTGGACCGGTGGCGGTCGGCGCTGCAGGGCCATGGCTCGGGGTGGGCGGCGCGAGCCTACGCGTGGCGGTTGCAGGCGCACGCGATCCTCGCCGAGGTGCGCGCACGGCCCTGGCATGGGGCGCTCGGTGCTCTCGTGATCGGGCTTGTCGCCGGTCCCCGCCTACCGGTGGTCGTGGTGGTGGCGGCGGTCGTGCTGCCGGCGCTTGGCGCGCGCGCGGCGCCGCGTGTCGTGCTCGTCCTCGCCCTGCTGACCGGGGCGCTGATCGGACAGGCGCGGATGCAGGCCATCGATGCCACGCGGCTGGGCCCGCGCATCGGCCATGCGGTGTCGGGTCACGCGGTGTTGCTCGAGGCACCGCGAAGGCGTCCGTTCGGCATGCGTGTGGCCACGGTGCGCATGCTGGGCGAGCGCGTGCTGCTCCGTGCCGGCCGGCACGTGCGCTGGCCGACCCAGCGCGTCGGATCGGTGCTCGCCGTCCGCGGGGGACTCGAGCCCCTGCCGCCGTACGAGGGGTGGCTGCGCGCGCGGGGCGTGCACGCGCAGCTGCGAGCGGACGCACTGGCGAGTACGGGGCTCGTGCGCGGAGGTCCGCAGGGCCTCGTCGACCGCATGCGCGAGCGCGCCGAGCACGCGCTGCGCGCCGGCGTCCCGTCGCGTGAAGGGGCGCTGCTGCGCGGCATGGCGCTGGGCGACGACGCAGCCCTGCCCGATCACGTGCGGAGCGAGTTCCGCGCCTCGGGCCTCTCGCACCTGGTCGCCGCCAGCGGCCAGAACGTGATGCTCCTCGCCGCGCTGGTGCTGGCGGCGGCCGCCGTGCTGGGCATCGGCCTGCGCACGCGCCTGGTGCTCGTGCTGGCGATGATCGCGCTCTACGTGCCGTTGGCCGGCGCCGGAGCGTCGATCCAGAGGGCCGGCGTCATGGGCGCGGCGGGCGTCGTGGCGATCCTCGCCGGACGCCCCGCGGCGCGGTGGTATGCGCTGCTGCTCTCGGCGGCCGTCACGCTGGCGCTCAACCCGCACGCCATCGAGGACGTCGGCTGGCAGCTGAGCTTCGCCGCGGTCCTCGCCATCCTGCTGATGGCCACCCGCCTGCGCGATGCGCTTGCGGACCGCGGCCTGCCGCGAGGGCTGGCCGAAGCGACCGCCCTCACCGCCGCCGCGACGCTGGGCACCGCTCCGCTCATCGCGGTGCACTTCGGCCAGACGTCGCTGGTCTCGCTGCCGGCCAACGTCGCCGCGGCGCCGGCGGTCGCCCCGGCGATGTGGCTTGGCATGCTTGCGGCGGTCGCCGGACAGGTCAGCGCCGTCCTTGCCGCTCCGTTCACCGCTCTCGCCGCGTTCCCGGTCGCCTACGTCATGTGGGTCGCGCACGTCGCGAGCAGCGCGCCCGACGCGCAGGTGGCCGTGCCGGTTGCGCTGGTGACGGCGGTCTGCGTCGCGGCGGCCGTAGCGATCGCCGTGCGCCGCGCGCGTCCGTTCGTCCTCGCGGCGGTCCTCGTCGCCATCGGGCTCGGGCTGGCCCTGCCCCGCGGTCGTGCCGCCGCCGTGCCGGTCGCGCCTGTGTTGCGCATCACCTTCCTCGACGTCGGGCAGGGCGACGCCACGCTGATCCAGCGACACGGCGCGGCGATCTTGGTCGACACCGGGCCACCCGACGGGCCGATCCTCACGCGGCTGCGGCGCGCCGGGGTGCGGCGCCTCGACCTCCTGGTCATCACGCACGCGCAGGAGGACCACGACGGGGCGGCCGCGGCCGTGCTGCGCGCCGTGCCGGTGTCGATCGTGCTCGACGGGCGAGATGGCGTGCACGACATGGCCGGTGCCCGGATGGCGGCCGAGGCCGGCCGGCGCCGGGTGCGGCTCGTGGCCGCGGAGGAAGGCCAGCTCCTGGGCGTCGGCGGAGTGGCGATCCGCGTGCTGTGGCCCGAGCCCGGGACAGGACCGGCGCCGCCGGGCGGCGATCCCAACCAGCGGGCGGTGGTCGCCGAGGCCAGCGCGGACGGCGTGCGGATGCTGCTGACCGCCGACGCGGAGTCCGACGTCCTGGGCCGCCTCGACCTGAGTGCGGTCGACGTCCTCAAGGTCTCCCATCACGGAAGCGCGGATCCCGGCCTCCCCGCGCTGCTCGCCCGGCTGCATCCGCGGCTCGCGGCGATCGAGGTGGGTCGCCACAACCCCTACGGACATCCCGCGGCCTCGACCCTGCAGGCGCTGCGCGCCGCGCGAGTGGCGGTCGTCCGCACGGATCGCGACGGCAGTGTGCAGGTGGAGCCGGCCGGGGAGGCATTGCGCGTGCGGACGCGCGCTTGATCGACCCGGCCGCGCCGGCACCCGAACTAGACTCGCAACGTGGCCGCCTTCAAGCCCGCGTATCTCATCCATGGCGACGACCACGGTCGGATCGGCGAGCGCCGCGCCCGCCTGCGGACACTCGCCGAGAGCGAGTCCGGAAGCGGCGGCGTCGAGGTGTTCGAGGGCGACGCGTCCACTCCCGAGGACGTGGCGCTCGCCCTCAACGCGATGACCTTCGCGATGGGCCGACGCTTCCTCATCGTCGATGGCGTCGAGCGCTGGAAGGACGCCGACATGGAGGACGTGCTCGCCCCGGTGCTGGCGGCCATGCCGCCGGAGACGACCGTCGCCTTCTTCGCACGCGAGGACGGCCGCGTCAAGGCACCGGCCAAGCTCGCGGCGGCCGTCAAGAAGGCCGGCGGCGACGTGGTCGCCGAGGTGACGGTCAAGACCAGGGAGCTGCCGCGCTGGGCTGTCGGCGAGGCGGCCAAGCTCGGCGTCACCCTCGACGGCGCCGGTGCGAAGGCGCTGGTCGCGCAGGTGGGCGAGCGCCAGCAGCGGCTGCTGCGCGAGCTCGAGAAGCTCGCCCTCGAGCACGGGCAGGGCGCGCACATCGGCGTGGAGGAGGTGGAGGGGGCCGCCGCGACGTCGGCCGAGCGACAGGTGTGGGGCCTGGTCGACGCTCTGGTGGCCCGCGATCGCCCCGCGGCGACGCGTGCGTTCCTCGAGCTGCGCGCCCAGGGCGAGACGCTTCCGCGGCTGGTCCCGCTCATGGCCCGCCGCATGCGCGACGTCCTCGCGATAGCGACGCGACTGGAGACCGGCGAGTCGCCCGCGCAGGTCAAGGAGTCGCTGCGCATGAGCCCGTGGGCCGCCGATCGCCGCATCAAGGAGGCGCGTGCCACCGAGGCCGACGCGCTGCGCGCCGCGCTCGAGGCGCTGGCCGAGCTCGAGGTGGCCAGCCGCGGCCAGAGCGAGCTCAGCGACGACACCGACGCCCTGCGCGCGATCGCGGCGATCGCGCCGTAGCGGCACGCGTCCGGCGGGGGGCGGGGCGGCGACGAGGCGGCGGAGCTAGGAGTCCGGAGGCTCGTAGGCGCGGCCGGGCGCCGAGCCGATGCAGAGCACGCGCAGGCCGTCGGGCCCGCTGGCCAGCGAGCGCGGGACGCCGGGACCGACCGCGGCGAGATGCCCCTCGTCGAGCGCGAGGCGATCGCCCGTGTCGTCGAGCACGATCCAGCCGGCGCCGGCCAGGCGGACGTAGAGCTCCTCCTGACCGCTGTCGGACTCGTCGTGCGAACGGGTCGTGTAGTCAGGCGGGAGGTTCATGATGTTGGCCCCGAAGGCGGTGATGCCCAGTCCGGGGCGGACCATCCGCATGAAGCCGTCCCACATGTCGGGAAGGTCGTCGATCGCGCATCCCATGGCCGTGAGTTCGCTCATGCGAGCGATGCTCGCCGCCGAGGGCGGCGCGGTCAAGCGTCGTCGGCGCTACGCCGACTCGTCGCCGCGCAGAAGACGCGCGGCGCGGGACTTCTTGCGGGCGCCGGTGTTGCGGTGCAGGGCGCCGCGCTTGACGGCCTTGTCGATCGTCCGCACGAGCGTGCGGTGCTCGTCGGCGGCGGCGGCGTCGTCGCCCGAGGCGACGGCGGCCTCCAGGCGGCGGAAGAAGGTCTTGATCGTCGACGTGTAGCGACGGTTCTCGAGCCGCTCGCGCTCGGCGCGCAGGATGCGCTTCTTCTGTGAATGGATGTTGGCCATGAGGCGGCGACGCAGTGTAGCGGCCGGGTACCACACGCCGCCGTCCGAAGCCGCCGGCTCGAAGCCGCCGGCCCGAAGTCGCATGGGCGCCCCGTAGCATCTCGGCGCACGTGTCCATGGAGCCGACCGCGACCGCGCCCGCCAGCGCCGAGGGCATGGCGCCGCCCGAGCAGCCCTCTCCGGCGGGGCGCGCCGCCGCTCGCAACACCGCCATCTTCTCGGTCCTCACCGGGCTCTCGCGCATCGCCGGGCTGGCGCGCGAGATCGTGGCCTCCAGCTACTTCGCCACGTCCGGCGCCTTCAGCGCCTTCACGATCGCCTTCCAGGTGCCCAACGTCGTGCGCTCGCTGTTCGCCGACGCCGCCCTGAGCGCCGCCTTCGTCCCGGTCTTCACCGAGATGCTCGAGCAGGGGCGGCGCAAGGAGGCCTTCCGCCTGGCCTCGACGCTGTTCTTCCTCATCCTCACGGTGCTCGGGGCCATCATGGTCCTGTTCGTGGCCTGCGCGGGGCTGGTCATGCCGCTCTTCGTGGGCTCCCAGCTTGCCGGACTCGAGGACCTGACGGTCGGCCTGAGCCGCGTGCTCTTCCCGGTCGTGCTCATCCTCGGCCTCAACGGGCTCTTCGTCGGGATCCTCAACGCGTACGACCACTTCACCATCCCGGCGCTCAGCCCGCTGGTGTGGAACCTGGTCATCCTCGTGTGCCTGGTCGGGTCGCAGCAGGTGCTCAGCGGCGACGACCAGCTCTACGGCTACGCGATCGGCGTGCTTGTCGGCACGGGCGTGCAGTTCTCGATGGCCATGCCGATGCTGCGCCGGCTCGGCTTCAAGCTCGAGCTCTCGTTCTCGTTCCGCGACGAGCAGGTCCGCAAGGTGCTGCGGCTGATGCTGCCGGTGACCATCGGGCTGGGCCTCATCAACTTCAATGTCCTCATCAACTCGACGCTGGGCTCGCTCGTCTCCGAGGGCGCGCCGCGCGCGATCGACGCCGCCTTCCGCATCTACATGCTCCCGCAGGGCATGTTCAGCGTGGCCGTCGCCACCGTGCTCTTCCCGGCCCTGAGCCGCTACGCCGCGCGCCGCGACCTCGACGGCCTGCGCGCGCTCACCGCCAACGGGATGCGACAGATCTTCCTGCTCCTCATCCCCGCGGCGGCGGCCACCCTCGCGCTCGCCACCCCGATCACACGGCTGATCTACCAGCACGGGGCCTTTGGCTCCTCGTCGACCGATCTCGTCTCGAGCGCGCTGTTCTGGTTCTCCTTCTCGCTGCCGTTCAGCGGCGTGAACCTGCTGCTCACGCGCACGTTCTTCAGCCTCCAGAAACCGTGGATCACCACCGGCATCGCCGGCCTGAACCTGGCCGTGAACGTCGCCGTGTCGGTCGCCCTGTACAAGCCGTTCGGCATCCCGGGCATCGTGATCGGCACGGGCGTCTCGAGCGCGGTGATGACGCTGGCGCAGATGCACTTCCTGCGGCGCGAGCTGCACGGCCGCCTCGACGTGCGCCGCACGCTGGAGGTCACGGTGCAGATCACCGCCGCGGCGGCGCTCCTGGCCGGGGTCGCCTACGGCGTCTGGTACGGGCTCGACCGCGCGCTCGGCGGGAGCGTGCCGGCGCAGCTCGCCTCGGTCGGCGTCGCGCTGTCGGCGGGAGCGGTCGTCTACGGGCTCGCCGTCATCGCCCTGCGGATCCCGGAGGCCCGCCAGATCCAGGCGCTGGTGGCGGGCCGCCTGCGCGGTGGCCGCTAGCGGGCGGGCCCTATCCTGGTCGCCGCGTGGCCGACCAGCCTCACATCCGCAACTTCTCGATCATCGCCCACATCGACCATGGGAAGTCGACGCTGGCCGATCGCATCCTCGAGATCACCCACACGGTCGATCCGCGGCAGATGCGCGAGCAGCTTCTCGACTCGATGGACCTCGAGCGCGAGCGCGGGATCACCATCAAGGCGCAGGCCGTCCGGGTCTTCTACACCGCCCGCGACGGCGAGACATACCAGCTCCAGCTCATCGACACCCCGGGCCACGTCGACTTCACCTACGAGGTCTCGCGCAGCCTCGCCGCCTGCGAGGGCGCGCTCCTGGTGGTCGATGCCTCGCAGGGCGTCGAGGCGCAGACGCTGGCCAACACCTACCTGGCGGTCGACGCGGGGCTCGAGCTCATCCCGTGCCTGAACAAGATCGACCTGCCCGGCGCCGAGCCCGAGCGCGTGGCCGAGGAGGTGGCCGAGCTGCTCGGCGAGGCGCCCGACTCGATCCGGCGCATCTCCGGGAAGACCGGCGAAGGCGTCGAGGACGTGCTCGAAGAGCTCATCGAGAAGGTGCCGCCGCCCTCCGGCGACCCCGACGCACCCCCGCGCGCGCTCATCTTCGACTCCGAGTTCGACCAGTACCGCGGCGTAGTCGCCTACATCCGCGTCGTGGACGGCGTGTTCCGCAAGGGCGACGCGATCCGCGCGATGGCCTCCGGCACCGAGGCCGACATCGACGACATCGGCTTCTTCACCCCGGCCATGACCAGCGCCCCCGAGCTGCGCGCCGGCGAGGTCGGCTTCTTGATCACGGGGATCAAGGACGTCACCCGCCTGCGCGTGGGCGACACGCTCACGACCAAGGCAGGCGGCGCCACCCAGGCGCTGCCCGGCTACCGCGAGATCAAGCCGATGGTCTTCTGTGGCCTGTTCCCGATCGACACCGACGACTACCCGGATTTGCGCGACGCGCTAGAGAAGCTCACGCTCAACGACGCCGCGCTCACCTGGGAGCCCGAGACGAGCGACGCGCTCGGCTTCGGCTTCCGCTGCGGCTTCCTCGGCCTGCTGCACATGGACATCGTCCGCGAGCGCCTCGAGCGCGAGTACGACCTCGATCTCCTGGCGACGATGCCCAGCGTCGGCTTCGAGGTCACCCTCACCAACGGCGACGAGCTCGAGGTGCACGCGCCCAGCGACATGCCCGACCCCGCGCGCGTGGCCGAGATCCGCGAGCCCTACATCCGCGCCTCGATCCTCACGCCCAAGGAGTTCATCGGCGCGGTCATGGAGCTGTGCCAGGAGCGCCGCGGCGATCACGCGGGGATGCACTACCTCAGCTCCGAGCGCGTGCAGCTGACCTACGACCTGCCGCTGGCCGAGATCGTGCTCGACTTCTTCGATCAGCTGAAGTCGCGCACCCGCGGCTACGCCTCGCTGGACTACGAGATCATCGGCATGCGCCCGTCGAACCTCGTCAAGCTCGACGTGCTCCTGGCCGGCGACCCGGTCGACGCGCTCTCGATGGTCGTCCACAGGGACAAGGCCTACGGCGTCGGACGCAACCTCACCGAGAAGCTGCGCGCGAAGATCCCTCGCCAGCAGTACGACGTGCCCATCCAGGCCGCCGTCGGCTCGAACATCATCGCCCGCGAGACCGTCAAGGCCTTCCGCAAGGACGTCATCGCCAAGTGCTACGGCGGCGACATCACGCGCAAGCGCAAGCTGCTGGAGAAGCAGAAGGAGGGCAAGCGGCGGATGAAGCAGGTCGGCCGCGTCGAGGTGCCACAGGAGGCGTTCCTCGCCGTGCTCGAGCTGGGCGACTCGGGCCAGGGTTGACAAGCGGCCACCGCGCCCGCGAGCATGCCGCCCCCCGGGAGATTTGACTGGGGAGGAGAGGAAGGCTCAGGCGGGCCCGATCGTGAGGGCTCGGGCCCGCCAGAGCTCGCTCAGGCGTCGGCCACTTCGGCGTCGACCGTGATCCTGAGGGCGCCCTTCAGTGCCCCCGAGACCGGGCAGTTCTCGGCCGCGCCCGCGGCGGCCTCCGCGAGCCCGTCGGCATCGAGGCCCGGCACGAGGCCGCGGACGCTGATGTGCGAGCTGACGATCCTGACCTGATCGGTGTCGAGGGTGACGGTGGCCGAGACGTCGAGGCGCTCGGGCGGCGTTCCCGCCTCGGCGAGGTCGTTGGAGAGCGCCATCGAGAAGCACGCGGCGTGCGCGGCCGCGATCAGCTCCTCGGGGCTCGTCTTGCCGTCGGAGCGCTCGGTGCGCGAGGCCCAGGTGACCGGGAGGCCCTCGGCGGCGCCGCTCGCGAGCGACAGGGTTCCGTTGCCGTGGGCGAGGTCGCCCTCCCACACGGACGTGGCGGTGCGTTCTGCGTTGGCCATGGCGCAATCATCGCGCACCCGGCGCTTGGCATCCTGTCGGCCATGCGGGTCCTCTTCGTCTGCATGGGCAACATCTGCCGCTCCCCGACCGCCGAGGGCGTGATGCGCTCGCTGCTGCGCGCCGAGGGCCTGGAGGGCCGCATCGAGCTCGACAGCGCGGGCACGGGCAGCTGGCACACGGGCGCGGCGCCCGACGAGCGCGCGACCGGCGCCGCGCGGCGGCGCGGGATCGCCTTGGACGGGGCCGCGCGCCAGGTCAGCGCCGAGGACTTCGAGCGCTTCGACCTCGTGCTCGCCATGGATCGCGAGAACCTGCGCGAGCTGCGGTACCGCGCGCCCGACGACGAGGCGCGCGCCAAGATCCGCCTGCTGCGCGAGTTCGATCCCGCCGCGGTGGCCGCCGGCGAGCTCGACGTTCCGGACCCCTACTACGGGGGCGCACAGGGATTCGAGCACGTCCTCGACGTCGTCGAGGCGGCGTGTCGCGGCCTGCTCAGCGAGGTGCGCGCCGCCGACGCGACGTGACGCTCCCCGCCGCGCTGGCCGATGCCGTCGCGTCCGCCGTGGGCCGCGCCGTCATCGAAGGCCATCGCACGTCGGGCGGCTCGATCAACGAGGCGTGGGAGGTCGAGCTCGAGGGCGGCGAACGGGCCTTCGTCAAGACGCGCGCCGACGCGGCGCCCGCCGAGTACGCGACCGAGGCCGCGGGGTTGCGCTGGCTCTCCGAGCCGGGCGCCGTGAGGCTGCCACGCGTGCTCGCGGTGGGCGACGACGAGCGCGCCCCGCGCTTCCTCGCCCTGGAGTGGATCGACGAGGGCACGCTGGACGGTGCCGGCGCCGAGGCGCTGGGGCGCGGGCTGGCCGCCCTGATTCCGGGCGCCCCCGGTCCGGCGTCGCAGGAGACGGTCGACGGCGAACCCGCCTGGTCGGCGACGGCGTCGGCCCTGCCCCCACGCGACGGCGGCAAGCCCTCGCGTGAGGGATTGGCGCGATTGCCGATCGAGGATCTGCACCCGGGTTCGACCCAACCACGCAAGACGTTCGACGAGGCCCGCCTGGCCGAGCTGGCCGAATCGGTGCGCACG
>DASVFT010000065.1:0-9508 GCA_036379935.1 Solirubrobacteraceae bacterium
CCGCGCCCGGCGGCCGCGCCGCCCCGCGCCCGCTTGCCGCGCCCGGCGGCCGCGCCGCCCCGCGCCCGGCGGCCGCGCCGCCCCGCGCCCGCTTGCCGCGCCCGCCCGCGCCCGGTACCGTCGACCGTGCGCGCGAGGGCGCACCCGGTCCGCGGGCAGGGCCCCAGGCCCACCTCGATGTCGAGCCGGCCATCGTGCCTGACCGTTCGATCGACCTCCCGTTCGGCTGCGGACCGCCGGATCTCCGGAGGTGATCGTGATGGACGGACGGCCTATCGACCTCGCCCGCGCGCGGCGCGAGGCCAAGGCGCTGTTGAAGGCGGCGCGCAGCGGTGACGCCGACGCGCTCGCGCGCGTGCGGGCGGCCGAACCGGGGGCGACGAGCGAAGCCGCGCAGCTCGCCGACGCGCAGCTCGCGATCGCGCGCGAGCTCGGCGCCCGCAGCTGGCCGGCGCTCGTCCAGCGCGTCACGCGCGTGCGCGCGTTCGTGCAGGCCGCGACGAGCGGGCGGCGGACCGACGCTGCGGGCCTGCTCGCTCCCGGGCTGGCGCAGGAGGCGCTCGACGCGGCGCTGGGGCTCGGCGACGCGGAGCCCGTGGGCACCGCGCTGAGCGACGACCCCGATCTGGCCACCCGCGCGATCGGCGTCCGGGGCTGGGAGCCGCTGCTCTACGTCGCGTACTCCGCCTTCCTCGGCGGCGAGCGCACGGACGGACTCCTGGCCTGCGCCCAGGTGCTGCTGCGCGCAGGCGCTGATCCGAACGCCGCCTGGGAAGCCGGCCAGGGACGGATGACCGCGCTCCACGGCGCCGCGGGTGTCGCGTACGAGCCCGGCATGACGGCGCTCCTGCTCGAAGCCGGCGCCGATCCCGACGACGGCGTCTCCCTGCGCGCCGCCGCGGGCGCCGAGGACCCCGCGTGCCTTGCCCTGCTGCTCGATGCCGGCGCGCGGCTGCCGCGCGCCATGGCGCTCGCGGAAGCGGCGCAGCGCGGAAGGCTGGGCGCGGCGCGGCTGCTGCTCGAGCGCGGTGCGGAGCGCTGGAGCGAGCGCGAGAACGCGCTGGTGTGGGCCGTCGGCGGCGAGGCGTCCGCGGACATGCTGCGGCTGCTCGTCGAGCACGGTGCCGACCTCGAGGCGTCGTTCGACGGAAGCGGCCGCACGCCGTATGGCCTGGCGGTACGCGCGGGCAGGCGCGACCTCGCCGAGGTCCTCGTCTCGCTCGGTGCGCGGCGGCGCGTCGAGCCGCTGGACGAGCTCGTGGGCGCGTGCTTGGCCGCCGACCGCGCCGGCGCTGAGCGCCTGGCCGCACGTCACCCGGAGGCGGCGCGGGTGCTGCGCACGTCCGAGGCCGACGTGCTCGTGGAGGCGGCGGGCAGGGGCACCTTGGCGGCGGTCGAGATCCTGCTTGACCTCGGCGTGCCCGTCGACGCGCGCGGGTCGTCCGGCGAGACCGCGCTCGAGGCAGCCCGCGACGGCGAGGTCGCGTCGCTGCTCGCTGCGCGGGGCGCCGACGCGCAGAAGCGCGGCCCCGGAGACGATCGCCGTGCCGCCGACGAGCCGGCGTATGCCGAGCTCGAGTGGGCGGCGGAGCACGCCTACCTGCGCTACCTCGCCACGTCGCCGCTGGCCGAGGTTCGCCCCTGTGGCGACGGGCTTGCGGTCAGGACGGGCATCGCGGACAACACCGAGAACGGCGTGGTCTGCAGCCGGCTCGGCGGTGACGTCGACGCGGCGATCGCCGAGACGCTGGCGTGGTTCGCGGCCGCCGGCGCGCCGGCTCGGTGGCTGCTCGCCGACCCGCTCGAGCCGCCGGACCTGCGCGAGCGGCTCGTCGCGGCGGGAGCGACCCCCGAGCGCACGGCCGTGACGATCGGCGCGGAGCTCGACCGGATGGCGCTCGACGCTCCGGCTACGCCCGGGCTCGAAATGACCGCCTTCCGCGGGGCTCAGCTTCCGGCCGGGCTGGAGATCACTGCCGTGCGCGACGAGGCCGCGCTCGCGGAGTGGATGGCCGTTGCCGCGGACGCTGTCCTCGACGCGTCGGACGAGGAACTCGCGCGGCGGGCGGCGGTGGTCGCGAGCCTGGGGCTGGCCGCGGACGCTCCGCTCCAGCTGCGGCTGGCGCGGCGCGACCGGCGGGCGGTCGGAGCCGCGTCGTTCTTCGTGCACGGCGAGGTCGTGCTCGGCCAGCACGTCGGCGTGCTCGCCGCGGAGCGGCGTGGTGGCGTGGGCCGGGCGCTCGTCCAGGCTGTCGCGCGCGAGGCCCGGACGGCCGGCGCCCGGGTCGCCGTGCTCGGTCCCACTCCTGACACGGTCGCCTTCTACCGGCTGCTCGGCGGCGTCCTGCGCCCCGCGCTGCGCGACAGGTGCTTCTACCTGCCGCTGGCCGAGGACTGACCGGCGCTAGCGTGCCGGCATGCGCATCCTCGTCACCGGCGGGCGCGGCAAGGTCGGTCGCGCCACCGTCGACGCCCTGCTCGCCGCCGGCCACGACGTCACCGCCTGCGACCTCGGCCCGCCCATCTTCGAGCGGGAGGAGCCGGGGCAGGCGACCTATGTCCAGGCCGACCTCACGGACGCCGGGCAGGCCTTCGCGGTCGTGCGCGGGCACGACGCGGTGATCCATGCCGCGGCGATCCCGGCGCCGGGGCACCATGCACCGCACGTCGTGTTCCAGAACAACCTCATGGCCACCTACAACGCGATCGAGGCGGCCGTGCGCTGGGGGCTGGGGCGCTTCGTCAACGTCTCCTCGGAGACCGCGCCGGGGTGGTTCTTCGCCGAGCGCCCGGGCCTCCCCGACTACGTGCCGGTCGACGAGGAGCACCCGCTGCGCCCGCAGGATCCGTACGCGCTGTCGAAGGTCTTCGGCGAGCAGCTCATGGGCGCGGCGGTGCGCCGCTCGGACATCCGCTGCATCTCGATCCGCCCGTCGTGGGTGCAGTCGGAGGAGAACATCGAGCGCAACCTCGGCCCGCTCGTGCGCGGCGAGGACGACACGCCGAGCTCGGGGTTCTGGGCCTACACCGACGTCTACGACCTCGCCGAGGCGCTGCGCCTCGCCGCCGAATCCGACCTGCCCGGGCACGAGCTCTTCTACATCGCCCAGCCCGACACCTCGACCGGCCTCCCGCTGGCCGACATGGTGCGCCGCCACCACGGGGACAAGGTGACGTTGCGCGACCTCCCTCGCCCGGACGCCTCGGGCATCTCGTGCGCCAGGGCCGAGCGCCTGCTGGGATGGCGCGCGACGCGCTCGTGGCGCGACTACCTGGACGAGACGGGGCGCCTGCGCGCCTCCTCGACGTCCTAGGCGGCGACCGCCGCCGGCGCCTCCTCGATGTGGCGCGGCAAGAGCGTCTCGCGCGCGATGACCAGGCGCTGGATCTGCGACGTGCCCTCGTAGAGCTGCATGATCTTCGCGTCGCGCATGAGCTTCTCGACGGGGTAGTCCTTGATGAACCCGTACCCGCCGTAGACCTGGACGGCGTCGGTCGTGACCTCCATCGCCGCGTCGGCCGCGAAGCGCTTGGCGTGGGAGCTCTCGAGGGTGTTGCGCTTGCCCTGGTCGAGCAGGACGGCCGAGTTCCACGTGGCCAGGCGCGCGAGGTGCACCTTGGTGGCCATGTCGGCGATCATGAACTGGATCGCCTGGTGCATGGCGATGGGGACGCCGAACTGGACGCGCTCCTTGGAGTACTCGGTGGCGAACTCGAAGGCGGCGCGGGCGATCCCGGTGGCCATGGCGGCGACGCCGGGACGCGTCCGGTCGAGGGTGGTCATCGCCAACTTGAAGCCCTTGTTCTCCTGCCCCAGCAGGTAGCGCGCGTCGACCTCCGTGTCGTTGAAGGTGATGGTCGCGGTGTTGGAGGCCCGCTGGCCCATCTTGTCTTCCTTCTTGTCGACGATGACCGTGTCGTCCCGGCGCACGAGGAAGGCGGAGATGCCGCGATGGCCGCCATCGGGCTCGGTCTTGGCGTAGACCGTGAACCAGTCGGCGTAGCCGCCGTTGGTGATGAAGCACTTCGAGCCGCTGAGGACGTACTTGTCGCCTTGGCGCTTGGCGCGGGTGCGCATGCCGGAGACGTCGGAGCCCGCGTCGGGCTCGGTGAGGCAGAAGGAGGCGAGCTTGGGCTCGGCCACCAGCTCCTCGAAGTACTCGCGCTTGACCTCGTCGGAGGCGCCGAGGTGGACCGGCGCGGCGGCCAGCCCGTTTGCGCTCAGGGAGGTCCCGATGCCCGAGCAGCCCCAGGCGATCTCCTCCTCGATGAGGCAGCCGTCCAGGTACGAGAGGCCGGGGCCGCCGTACTCCTCGGGCACGTGGACGTTCATGAGGCCGACCGCATGGGCCTTCTCGATGATGTTCTGTGGCCAGGTGCCGTCCTTGTCGTACTCCCAGGCGACGGGGCGGATCTCCTTCGCCGCGAAATCGTGCGCGAGCTCGCGCAGCGCCTTCTGCTCATCGGTGAGGGTGAAGTCGACCACGGCTGCTTCTCCTTGCTAGTCGATTGACTGGTCAGTCAACACTCTCTGTCGGCCAAGGGTACCCAAGGTGACGGCGGCGTCAACCATCGTCCGACCAGGCCTGGTCAGAAGTGGGGAGCGCGCGCCGCGCAGCGAAGCCGGTCGCGCCGCGCAGCGAGCCCGGTCGCGCCGCGCAGCGAGCCCGATCGCGCCGCGCAGCGACCCGAGGCCGCGCTACGGCTTGGCGAGCTCCGTGATTACTCTTTCCGCGCCATGGCCGCTCCACGACGCTTCGAGCTCGACGACATCCTCAACCGCCCGGGGACCTACTTCAATCCGGAGACCGAGGTGCTCGTCGTCATCGACGATGCGCCCGAGGTCGATCCCGAGCTGTTCGAGGACGACGACGCCGAGGGCTGGGTCCTCATCGGCGACGAGGTGCCCATCGACGAACGGGCGCGCGACGAGCTGATCGAGCGCTTCGAGGTCCGCCACCATCCGGGGCCGACCGGCGCAGTGGCCGCGAGCGAGGACGATCCCGACGAGCTCGACGAGATCGAGCCGGATGAGGAGGACGAGGAGTACTAGGCGACGCGCGTGGTAGCGGCCTCGATTCGCCGCACGACGGTGGCGCCGTCGTTGTTGATCACGCGCCAGGTGAAGCGCAGCACCTTCTGCCCCGCCGCCTGCAACGCCGCGTCGCGCCGTCGGTCGGCTTCGAAGGCGGCGCGGGTGCGGTGGGTTTCCCAGCCGTCGATCTCGACGATCAGGTGGTACGCCGGCCAGTAGAAGTCGACCTCGAGGCGTGGGTGGTCGGGGGCGGTGAGGGGAAAGTTGACGAGGGGCTCTGGGAGGCCCGCTTCCCTGATCAGCGTGAGGAAGATGGCCTCGGCCTGGCTGCGGGTCAGCTTGGGCTCTTGGGCGGTCGCTGCGGTGAGGGGCGTTCTTCCTCGGTGCCCGTTGTTCCTGGCGATGACGTCTCGGATCGCTCGGTGGTCGTAGAGCTGCAGGCGCTCGGCCTGCGCCAGCGCTCGCTCGAGGCGGTCGGGTCTTATGGTGGCGGCGAGGTCGAGCAACGTCCGAGGGACCGACGTGATCGGCATGCCTTGGTGGCTGGTGGTGTCGCGGGCATCGAGGGAACGCGACCGGTGCAGGCGGATGAGCGGCGCGCGGGTGGGCCCGCCGTTGCGGCTACGCGGGGCGGTTACGTCGATGCGCGCCTGATCGCTTTGCAGCAGTCCCCAGAGCGCCGCGGCGCTTCGGTGGCTGAGCACCGCGCCGGGGCCGCAGGCCAGGACCGCCGCGAGCCAGCGCCCCTCGCGGCCCAACCGCGCGTGGCCCACCGCGTACACCCCATGGTGCAGAGGGTGCAGGCGGCCGGTCTTGACGCCGTGCGCGACCGCTCCGCGGCGCAGCCCGAGGCGGCGCAACTGCTCCAGCGACACCACCCCCCACTGCCTCGCGGCCAGCCCTGCCAGCCCCGGCCAGAGGGGTGGGCTGTCAAATGCATGTATGTCATGCGCTTCACGGCCCACCCCCCGAGTATCGGCGCGGCGGCGCTACGGAACTACACGCGTTTGTGGCGACTCACGCGCTGGTGTGTGACAGATCTCGCTCGGGTGCGATCGACCAGCGATCCGCCAGCTCGCGCAGGTCGTCGGTGAGCTGCCAGCGGTCGGGTTGGGGCGTGCCTTCGAACTGAGGTGACGCGCCCTTGAGGGCCATGCAGCCGGTGTTGTCACCGATGGCGCGGATCTCGGCGACCTCGTCGTCGGCGAGCAGCAGCTCGCGCGGGACGGCGGCGAGCTCGGCGCGCTTGGCCTCGATGGGCTTGGCGGCGTGGCCGGGCGCGCTCGCTGGCGCGGGCGCGGCGGCCGGCGCCGGCGGGCTCGCCTCCTGGATGAGCGTCGGGGCGACGCAGCGGACGGGGTCGTGGGCGAGGTTCCACTGGCAGGCGAGCTGCAGCGGCGTGAGGCCGTGGCGGTCGGCGATGGGGCGCATCCGGTCGAGGCGCTCGCGGCCGGCGGCCACCCAGCCCTCGGGACGGAACGCGCGGTGGTCGTGCTCGGCGAAGGCGTGGCCGGGCGTGACGTCGTCCCAGAACAGGCCGCCGTAGTCGACCACGCGCGTGATGACCTCCACGCCGTAGCGCTGCGCGGCCGGGAGCACGAGCTCGCCCGGCCACGGCTCGAGGGGGTTGAGGATGACCATGGCCCAGTCGATGAGCTCACCGAAGCGCTCGAGGCAGTCGATGACGTCGAGCGTGAAGCCGTTGGCCGGGCCCGGGGCGACGCCGAGCCGCCGCGTGAGGCCGGCGTCGCGCAGCGCCGCCATCCCTTCCCACACCGCGGCGCTCGTGTAGCCGCTGCGGTCGGGGTTGTGCAGCAACAGCAGATCGAAGGCATCGACGCCGACGCGTTCCAGCGACCGCTCGGTGGCCATGCGCAGGTAGGCGCCGTACTCGGACGGGCCGCGGAGCCGCGGGTCCGTGAAGCGCGGGAAGCCCTTCGCCCCCTCGCGCTCGCCGACGTAGAAGTCGTGACCCACGGCGCCGACCAGGCAGTACGCGTCGCGCTCCACGCCGGCCAGCGCGCGACCGAGCAGGGCGTCCGCCGCGCCCGCCCCATACGCATCGGCCGTCATCACCGTCTCGATGCCGTCTCCGGGGCGCAGCAGCGCAGCGAGCCGCTCCTCGTCCACCGCCTCGCCGAAGCGCATGAAGCGCCCACCGCTCCAGGTTCCGACGGCGACATGTCCGGGATCGGGCATGGCCACGAAGCCTAGGCCGCGGCCCGCCGCTCCGCCGCGCCCTCCGGATCCCGGCGATCGCCGACGATCGAGGCCCCGATGCCGACCGCGAACGAGACGACCACGATCACGAGGCTCGCGATGGGGCCGACCGCGTAGACGTCCTCGATCAGCAGCTTCACGCCGACCAGGCCGAGCACGATCGCGATCGTCTCGTCGAGGTAGCGGAAGCGGCGGATGAGCTCCTCGACCAGCGAGAACAGGGCGCGCAGCCCCATCAGGGCGAAGGCGTTCGCGGCCCAGATCGCGAAGGCGTCGGTGGTGATCGCGAAGGCGGCCGGGATCGAATCGACGGCGAAGGCGATGTCGGCCGCCACCACGCTGGCCAGCGCCAGCACCATCGGCGTCGCCACGCGCCGACCGTTCTCGCGCACGAAGAAGCGCGCGCCGTGGAAGTGCTCGCCCACCGGAAGCACCCGGCGCACCGCGCGCGCCGCGCGCCCCTGCCCCGGGTCGACGTCCTCGCGCGCGCCGCGCAGGATCCGCCAGGCCAGGACGAGCAGCGTCGCGCCGAGCACGTAGATGATCCAGTGGAAGCGCTCGATCAGCTCGACGCCGACGAGGATCGCGAACCCGCGCATGGCCAGCGCGAGGACGATCCCCCAGAACAGCAGCTTGCCGCGGTGCTCCTGCGGCACGCCGAACGCGGCGAAGATGAGCAGGAAGACGAAGAGGTTGTCGAGCGACAGCGTGCGCTCGATGAGGTACACGGTGACGTAGTTGATCGCGCCCTCGCCGTTGTCGATCGCCCACATCGGCAGCGCGACGGCCAGACCCAGCATGAGCCACCCGATGCTCCAGGCGACGCTCTCGCGGAACGCCGGCTGGCGCCCGCGGGCGAAGAAGATGAGGTCGACGAGCAGCAGCGCGACGATGACCACCACGAGCGCGGCGATGGTCAGCGGGCTGTCGACGACGGCGAGGGGCATCCCCTCAGGCTACGAGGAAGGCGATGCCTAGTACGACATACACCGCCAGCAGCTGGAGTCCCTCGTACCACGTGGACTCGCCCTCGTTGGTCACGTGGTTGGCGATCATGATCGACAGCAGGATGCCGCCGAGCTCGAAGCCGTTGAAGACCAGCGCCATCGGATGCGGCCCCAGCACGAAGCTCGCGAACACGAGCACGGGGGCCACGAAGAGCGCGATCTGCGCGCTCGAGCCGATGGCGATGTTGACCGCGAGGTCCATCTTGTCCTTCATGGCCACCAGCACGGCGACCCAGTGCTCGGCCGCGTTGCCGACGATGGCCACGACGATCACGCCGATGAAGAACTCGCTCAGGCCGAGCGTGGAGGCGGCGTCGGAGATCGAGTCGACGAGCACCTCGGACATGACGCCCACCGCGATTCCGGCCACCGCCAGGGCAATGACCGACTTGCGCACGGTCCACGGCTCGTGCGCCTCGTCCTCGACCTGGGGCGCGGGATTGAAGAGATCGCGATGGGTCTTCAGCGAGAACCACAGACCCGCGACGTAGGAGAAGATCAGCACGCCGGCCACCGCGGCCGAGAGGCCCTCCACCGTCCCGTCGTAGTGGACGCGCTCGGCGCCGGGCAAGGGCAGCCCGCGCCCGTCGATGAGCTCGTAGATCGCGGGCATGACGAGCGCCGCGGCGGCCAGCAGCAGCATCGACGACTGGGCCGAGGCCGCCGCGCGATCGAAGTGCTGGCGGTCGCGCTTCCAGCCCCCGACGAGCATCGCGGCCCCCAGCACGAGGAGCGTGTTGCCGAGGATCGAGCCGATGATCGAGGCCTTGACGACCTCGTGCAGGCCCGCCTGGAGCGCGAAGAGGGCGATGATCAGCTCCGGCGCGTTGCCGAAGGTGACGTTGAGCAGCCCGCCGATGCCGGGGCCTGAGCGGACGGCCAGCTCCTCCGTTGCCCGGCCCATGAGCGCCGCCGTCGGGATGACCCCGAGGGCCGAGGCGAAGAACGTCACCACCGCGCCGGCGTGCGCCAGCTCGAGCGCGATCGCGATCGGGATGAACGGCACGAGCAGATAGGGCCAGCCCTGGCTGGACAGGAGGAATCGGCGCGGCTCCACGAAGGCGCGGGAGACTACCCGCCGCGCAGGCGCCGCCAGCGCAGCTAGATGATTGATTCCATGGCCCGCGCGGCCAGATGGCCGTGGACCGTGGATGCCGGGCGACGCGGGCCGAAGGGGGACAGTGGCAGAGCGGGCACCAACGGCCGGAGGCCGTTGGTCGGGGACCCCTTCGGACCGTGGCGATCC
>DASVFT010000066.1:0-18020 GCA_036379935.1 Solirubrobacteraceae bacterium
GCCTCGCCGAGATCGCGTTCGGCGAGGCGCACGACGCGCGCCCCGGTCACCTCCATCGCCGTGGCGATCGCCTCGGTGCGCTCGGCGCCGGGGCCGCCGCCGTCGAGCGCGACGAGCGTGTCCTGCCCGTCGAGCGCGACGCTCGGACCGTGGAGGAACTGCTCCGAGGACAGGCCCTCGGTCGCCACGTACGACGCCTCGCGCACCTTCAGCGCGCCTTCCTGCGCGGTCCATGCGTTGGGCCCGGCGCCGATGAGCTCCAGGAGCCGCTCGGGGGGCTCGACGACCGCGCCGGGCGCGTCGAGCACGCGCGCCACCGCGTCGGGGATCGCCGCCAGGTCGCCGAGCTCCGCGCCCAGCGCCTCGGCGATCTGAGCGAGGCGCAGGAGGGCACCGGTGTGGCTGGCGGTGTAGGCGTACGAGGTCTCGGGAGCGACGGTCTCGACGTCGCCGCCGGCGCCGACGGCGCTGACGTGGACGGTGGCGGCGCCGGCGGCCCGCGCGGCTTCGAGGACCTGCATCGTGTAGCCGGTCCGCCCCGTGTGGCTGAGCACGACGACCGCGTCGGCCGCGTCGATGCGACGCTCGTAGGGCGCCACGTCGGCGGCGTGCAGGGCCGACGCATCGAGCCCGGCCTCGGCCAGCAGCCACGCGCCGTGGTGAGCGGCGTGCCAGCTCGTCCCGATCCCGACCAGCCAGGTCCGCCGGCCGGCTATCCGCGCCGCCGCCACCTCGGCCGGCCCGCGATCGGCGATCAGGCGCCGCAGCTCATCGGGCTGCGTCTCCATCGTTGCGCGCATGTGCGACGTCGCCGTGTTCACCGAGGCCTCGAGGATCGCGGTGGCGCCGCAGGCCAGCGCAGGACCAGCCGCCCGAGCGCTCCGAGGGGCTCCAGCCGCCCGTCGGCGGTCACGCGGATGGGCGGCTTGGGCGGCCGGCGCAGGAGCTTCCAGCGCAGCCGGTCCAGCTCGCGCGCGGGCCCGAAGATCGCGGGCTCGTGAAGGGGCCAGACGTCGCAGCGCCGCGCCGCGGAGCCGGTGGCCGCCAGGATGCCGTTGACCGCGCGGCGGGCCGCCTCGTTGGCGCCCTCCATCGTGGCCAGGTCGGTGTACGTACGCACGAAGTCGGCGGCGAGGAAGAGATTGGGCACGCTCGTGACGGCGTCGGGCCGATTCTCCCATGACCCAGGCGTGTTGATGAGCAGCGGCTCGGCATTGGCCGCCTCGCTGGGGTTGGGGAAGGTGATGTCGTCGTCGAGGTACCACCCGATGAGGTTCGCGTCGTCGAGCACGACCTCGTCGCCGTCGTTGAGGTGGTCCTTCATCTGCGCCCACACCTCGTCCTTGATCTCCTCGGCGCTGCACATCGACGCGACCTTCCCCAGGCGGCGCGCCGGTCGCTCCCAGTCCGAGACGTCGACGGAGAGGATCCCGCCCCCCGAGCCGTTGCCGAGGCGCTCGAAGTCCACGCGCGGCCAGAACTGGCGCTGCGAGATCGACGTCAGGGCCCAGTCCGAGTCGATGTAGATGACGTGGCCGCGGACGATCGGCACGTCGTGACGCAGATAGAAGAGCAGGCCGTTCATCCAGCGCGTGCGCAGCAGGTGCAGGCGCCCCAGCCGCGGCTCGGCGGCCGTCAGCGCGGGGCTGAGCACCTTGACCAGCTGCTCGACGGGCATCGCCACCACGTAGTGGTCGGCGGTCACGACCGAGCGTGAGCGCCCGTCCTCGACCGTCACGCCCGAGAGCCGCCCGTCCATGTAGTCGAGGCCGACCACGCTGGTGCGCGGGCGCAGCTCGACGCCCAGCGCGCGCAGGTGATCGACCCACGGATCGATCCACACGTCGTTGGTCGGGGCGTCGAGCAGGCGATCGGCGCGCCCGCCCAGCCGCGCGAGGTCGAACAGCACCTGCAGGAGGATGTAGCCGCCCGTGCGCGCGCTCATCTCGCGCGCCTGCGCGGCTACGAGCGTGCGCGTGAGGCCGTCGGCGAGGACCTTTTGGAAGGCCGGAGAGCGCTGCTCTGCCTGCATGAACGTCCACCACGACTGGCGCTCCCACTGCCCGAAGCGTCGCTCCTCGCAGCTGGTCAGCAGGACGAGGAGCTGCTGCATGAAGAACGACTGCTCGTCGGGCGCGATGCGGAGCTCGGTCAACCAGGCGAGGAGGAAGCGCGCGAGCGCCTCGAAGTCGTTGGCCGAGGCCGGCGCGTGGGCGGGGGCTACGAGCTCGTTGCGCCCGCCCTCGCGGGCCATCATCACCATGTCGGCGGCCGCGAGGTCGTCGAGCACGTGCTTGCGCCCGCGGCCGGGCACGCGCTGCATCGTGTCGGGCAGGTGGCGGTAGAAGCCCGGGAAGAAGCGGAAGCCGTGCTCGGCCGGCAGGTCGGCGCGCCCGTCCACCCCCGAGCCGGGTACGGGGATGCTCCGAGCCTTCCCACCGAAGCGCGACCGACTCTCGTAGACGGTGACAGAGAACCCGCGCTCGGCTAGTTCGTGCGCGGCAGTCAGGCCGGCCACGCCGCCCCCGAGCACCGCGACCGAAGCTGGCATCGCGCCGACGCTACGGGCGTTGCAGGGGTTTCGTCAACCACCTGCGCGGGCGGGGGCGGCTCGGGCGCGCCGCTAGGCCAGTGCCCGCGCGGCCACCTCCAGCGCGCGCTCGATCCCGTCGTCGTCGACGTCGAGGTGTGTCACGGCCCGCACGCGCCGCGCGCCGAACCGGCTCATGGCGACGTCCCCGGCCGCCAGCGCGGCGCAGAACGCGCCGGCGTCGGGGACCGCGAAGATGACGATGTTGGTCTCGACCGTGGCCGGGTCGAGCTCGACGCCGGGCAGCTCGGCCAGGCCCTCGGCCAGGCGGCGGGCCCGGGCGTGGTCCTCGGCCAGGCGCTCGACGTGGTGCTCGAGCGCGTAGAGGCCCGCGGCAGCGACGATGCCCGACTGGCGCATGGCGCCGCCCAGCATCTGCTTCCAGCGCCAGGCCTCCTCGACGAAGGCCGCCGAGCCCGCCAGGCAGGCGCCGACCGGCGCACCCAGCCCCTTGGTGAAGTCCAGCCACGCGCTGTCGAAGGGGCCCGCCCACGCGGAGGCGTCGACGCCGCTGGCCACGACCGCGTTCATGAGCCGCGCCCCGTCGAGGTGGGCGGCCAGGCCGTGGCGGTGGGCGACCTCGACGACCGCGCGGACGCGCTCGAGCGGCCACACGCGCCCGCCGCCCATGTTCGTCGTCTGCTCGACGCAGACCAGCCGCGGGCGCGCTGCGTAGCGCCCGCTGCGGGCCGACTCGCCCACGGCCTCCTCGAGGGCGTCGGGCGTGAACATCCCGGCCTCGCCGTCGACCTCGGTGATCACGGCGCCCGAGAGCTGGGCCGGGCCGCCCGCCTCGGCGATGAGCGGGTGCGTCTGGCGGCCGAGCAGGAGCTGCTCGCCACCGGGCCGGATGTGCAGTCGGATGGCGATCTCGTTGCACATCGTCCCGGAGGGCAAGAAGACGGCCGCCTCGTGCCCGAGCAGCGCCGCCACGCGGTCCTCGAGCGCCACCGTCGTCGGGTCGGCGCGGAGCTGCTCGTCGCCGACCTCGGCGGCCGCGATGGCCGCGCGCATGGCGGCCGTCGGTCGGGTCTGCGTGTCGGAGTACAGGTTGACCGGGGCCATGGCGGCGGCGCGAATCTATCGGGTGCCGACCCCCGCGTATCCTCGAAGGAGATGGCCACCACGACGGCAGAGGAGCGCCGCGATCGCCTGGCCGGGCAGCGCAAGGCGCTGCCCGACGGCCCGGGCGTCTACCTGTTCCGTGACGCGAAGGGCAAGGTCATCTACGTCGGCAAGGCCAAGTCGCTGAAGAAGCGGGTGGCCGGCCACTTCTCCAGGGCCGGCGGGCTTGACGCTCCTCGCGGCGCCACCGAGATGGTCGACGCGATCGACGCCGTCGAGTTCGTGCTCGTGGCCTCCGAGGCAGAGGCGCTGCTGGCCGAGCAGAGCTTCATCAAGCAGTACCGGCCGCGCTTCAACGTCCGCCTGCGCGACGACAAGTCCTATCCGTTCATCGCCATCTCGATGGACGAGGAGTTCCCGCGCGTGTACTTCACGCGCGAGCGCCACCGCCGCGACCGCGTCTACTTCGGGCCCTACTCCAACGCCAAGCGCGTGCGCGGGACGCTCGACCTGCTGGGCAAGGTCTTCCTCTTCCGCTCCTGCCAGGGCGTCGAGCCCGGTCGCCGCACCGGCTCGCCCTGCCTGGACTACTACATCAAGCGCTGCGGGGCGCCCTGCGTGGGCTACGTGAGCAGGGAGGAGTACCGCGAGTCGATCGACGGCGTCATCGCCTTCCTCTCGGGCCGCTACCGCGAGATCGAGCGCGATCTCGAGCGGCGGATGACCGAGGCCGCCGAGGCCCATGAGTTCGAGCAGGCGGCGCTCGAGCGCAACCGCCTGCGCGCCGTGCGCTCGCTGCTCGAGCGCCAGCGCGTGGCCAACGAGTCGATCGGCACGGTCGACGTCGTCGCGGTGGCGGTCGACGGCATGGACGCCAACGCGCAGGTGTTCCAGATCCGCGACGGCGTGCTCTCCGATCGCCAGTCCTTCTACCTGGAGAACGCGGTCGAGCGCGACGTCGGGGAGGTGGCCGAGGAGTTCGTCCTGCAGTACTACGGCGACCAGATGATGATCCCGCCGCAGGTCATCGTGCAGGAGGACGTCGCCGAGCGCGACGCGCTCTCCGAGGCGCTGGGACAGCGCCGCGGAGCCAACGTCGAGGTCCGCGCCGCGGAGCGCGGCGACAAGCGCCGCATCCTCGAGCTGGCCGAGCGCAACGCGCTGCTGGCCCTCGACCAGGAGCGCCTGAAGGCCGAGCGCCGCCGCCAGCAGCGCGTCGAATCGCTCGACGGCCTGCAGGAGGCGCTCGGGCTCGACGCGCTGCCGCTGCGCATCGAGTGCTTCGACATCTCCAACCTCATGGGCACGCACACGGTGGCCTCGATGGTCGTCTTCGAGGGCGGCGCCCCCAAGAAGTCCGACTACCGGCGCTTCACCATCCGCGGGCTCGACGACGGGGTTCCGGACGACTTCGCGGCGATGGAGGAGGTGCTAGGGCGGCGCCTGGCGCAGTGGGAGACCCAGCAGGACATGAGCCCGCACGACAGCAAGCGCAACGAGTCGTTCGCCACCCTGCCCAACCTCGTGGTCGTCGACGGCGGGCCCGGCCAGCTCGCGGCCGGCATGCGCGTGCTCGACGCCTGGCGCGAGCGCGGTGTGGCCGTGGTCGCGCTGGCCAAGCGCATCGAGGAGGTCTTCGTGCCCGGGCGGCGCCAGCCGATCGTGCTGCCCCATGACACGCCGGAGCTCCAGCTGCTCCAGCGCGTGCGCGACGAAGCCCATCGCTTCGCCATCACCCACCACCGCACCCGCCGCGACCGCGCGATGACCACGTCGATCCTCGACGACCTTCCCGGCATCGGACCTGCGCGCAAGCGCACGCTGCTCAACCACTTCGGCTCGCCCGAGGGGGTGCTGGCCGCCACGCGCGAGGAGCTCGAAGCGGTGCCCGGCCTGCCCGGCAAGACGGCGCGCGAGATCTGGGCGCACCTGCACCGGGCCGGGGACTGACACCATTCACGCTGGCTTCATCGCAATGTCCGACGAGCCCGAGAGACTGAAGGACATGGCCGTCAAGAGCCAGACGCGCCTGCCCCGGCTGCGCCTCGGGCGGCGCGGGCGCGAGGAGCGACCCGACGGGGAGCCCGAGGAACGCCGCGCGCCGTACGCCGACATCCGCCTCGAGGACCTCGTCGTCATCACCGGCTACTCGGGCGCCGGGAAGTCCACGGCCATGAACGTGTTCGAGGACGCCGGCTACTTCTGCGTCGACAACCTGCCGCCCGAGATGATCCGCGCGCTGGTCGAGCTCTTCGTCCACGAGGGCTCCAAGGTCGAGCGCGCCGCCGTGGTCTCCGACGTGCGCGGGGGCGACTACTTCGAGGCCCTGCGCGCGGTGCTCGAGGATCTGGACGCGCTCGGCCTGCGCCACCGCGTGCTCTTCCTCGAGGCGTCCGAGGACGCCATCCTGACGCGCTTCAAGGAGACGCGGCGCCGCCACCCGCTGGCGCCCGCCTCGAGCGTCGAGAGTGGCATCGCCTCCGAGCGGACGGTGCTCGAGCCGATCAAGGGCCTCGCCAACGTGGTCATCGACTCCACCGGCCTCAAGCCGCACATGCTGCGCCGGCGCATCGCCGACGAGTTCCTACGCCGAGCGCCCGCCTCCAAGCTCGCGGTCTCGCTGGAGTCCTTCGGCTTCAAGCACGGCCCGGCCCGCGACGCCGACATGGTCCTCGACGTCCGCTTCCTGCCCAACCCGCACTACGAGCCCGACCTGCGTCCGCTCACCGGCCATGACCAGGAGGTCATCGACTACGTCGGCCGCGACGGCCAGCTCGAGCGCTTCTACGAGCGCCTCGAGCCGCTGCTCGACTTCCTCCTGCCGCAGTACGTCGCCGAAGGCAAGGCCCATCTCACCATCGCCATCGGCTGCACCGGCGGCCGCCACCGGTCGGTGGCGATCACCGAGCACCTCGCGCGCCGCTGGCGCGAGCGCGACGACGTCTTCGTCGAAGTCGCCCACCGCGACGTCACGCGCGCCGACCGGCGCGACGCGGACCGCGACGCCACCTGAACCGGACCGCTCAGGCCAGGGCGGCGACGAGCGCGACGACCGCGACGCCCACGAGGATGGAGATCAGGCCCAGCACGATGCCCGCCGTCGCCCGCCCGTCGGTCCCGCGCCCCTGCCGCCGCGCCTGGCTGCGCGCGGTCGCCCCGAAGGTGATGGCGAACGCCGCGAGGATCCAGCCGATGAACGGGCTGATGAGGAAGGTCACCAGCAGCCCGATGATCCCCAGGACGAGCGAGGCGGTGGCGCGGGTCCGGCGCCCATCGCCGTCGACGGGCGATGCGTGCTTGTCGAGGGGAGAACGGGTCGCCGGTACGTCGGAGTGTGTGGCGCTCATGTCGCCTCCTGTCGCTGTCGCTTGTTGGTGTCGATGGCTTGCGGCGCGCGCTCGCGCGCGAGTGGCGCCAGCAGGCCGACGGCGGCGGCCACGCAGGCGATGACGGCCAGCGGGACCTGCCAGCTCCAGCCGATCGCGATGCTAACGACGAGCGCGTTGTTCAGCGCGTGCAGCGCCACGCCCGGCAGCAGCGAGCCCGTGAACCAGAACAGCAGGCAGGCCCCGAATCCGAAGCACACCATCAGGGGGAGCAGAATCGGCGGGTAGACGAGGATGTGCGCCGCGCCGAACAGGATCGCGGTGAGGACCGCTGCGCTCCACGGTCCGCGCCAGCGCGTGAGCGCTGGGAACAGGTAGCCCCGGAACGAGATCTCCTCGACGATGGGCGCGCTCACCGCGGCGGCCATGAGCACGAGGATCGCCGTCGCGGTGCCGAGGTGCATGTGGATGAACCGGGCGCCGCTGTGGCCCCCTCCGCCTCCGCCTCCGGCCAGCGTGACCACGATGGCCCACAGCGCTTGGCTCGCGAGGACGCCGAAGTAGATGGCGATCATCCAGCCCACCGCCGGCCACAGCCGGGTTTGGCGGATGCCGAGGGTGGCAGGCGCGAGTCGCTCGGCGCCGCGGCGCGCGAAGAGCACGACCACGCCGAGGATCACGAGGTCGGCGACCACCAGCCCGAGCGCGGCGATGGCGTCCGGCGCGTCGTCGCCGCCCGCGGCGAGGATCAGTCCACCCGCCGCCAGCTGGCTGGCGACGAGGCCGAGGACGATCGCTGCCACGGCGGCCGACGGGCGCCACCTTGCGAGGCGGCCACGGTGCGCCGCGGCGGCGGACGACGGCGCCGCTGCTGCCTGCCCCGAAGTGGTGGAGCTTGCTTGCGCGGTCACCCCTGGGGCCGTACCCGCGCGGCATGCGCTCGTCTCCTACCCCTCGGGGTGGTTTGCGCCACAATCCCGCGCGTGCTGGACCATGTCGGCTTCGAGGTCTCGGACCTCGCCCGCTCGGCCTTGTTCTACGACGCGCTGTTCCACCCGCTCGGCGGACGGCGCATCTTCGAGTCGCCCGACGCCATCGGCTACGGCATCAACGACGCGCGCCTGTGGATCGTCGCGCGCGGGCGTCCGCCGGCGCCGGGCTTCGGGCACGTCGCCATCACCGCCCACGGCCGTCCCGCGGTGGTCGCCTCCTATGAGGCCGCCCTGGCGGCCGGCGGCACCGACGACGGCCCGCCCGGGCCGCGCCACCAGTACGGGCCACGCTACTTCTCGGGCTATCTGCTCGACCCCGACGGCCTGCGGGTCGAGGTCGTCACGGGCGCGCACTAGCGCGCGGCAGCCGATCGCCGCGGTCGCGCGTCGGCTAGCCTTGCACGCCGCCGCCGGGCACATCGCCGTCCGTCCGCGCCCGGCCCAGATCGCCACCCGCCAAGGAGGAAGGACCGAGACCATGCCCGTACGCGTCGGGATCAACGGCTTCGGCCGCATCGGCCGCAACGTCTTCCGTGCCGGCCAGGCCGCCCAGGCCGACATCGAGTGGGTCGCCGTCAACGACATCACCGACAACGCCACGCTGGCCCACCTGCTGCGCTACGACTCGAACTACGGCCGCTACCCCGGCACGGTGGAGAGCAACGACGAGGGCCTGGTCGTGGACGGCAAGCCGGTCAGGGTCCTGGCCGAGCGCGACCCCGCCAAGCTGCCGTGGAGCGACCTCGGCGTCGACGTCGTCCTCGAGTCGACCGGCTTCTTCACCGAGCGCGACGACGCGGCCAAGCACCTCGAGGCCGGAGCCAAGAAGGTCGTCGTCTCCGCCCCCGCCAAGGGGGAGGACATCACGGTGGTGCTGGGCGTGAACTTCGACCAGTACGACCGTTCCCAGCACGACGTCATCTCCAACGCGTCGTGTACGACCAACTGCCTGGCGCCGTTCGCCAAGGTCGTTCACGAGGCGGTCGGCATCAAGCACGGGCTGATGACGACCATCCACGCCTACACGGCCGACCAGCGCCTCCAGGACGCGCCGCACTCCGACCTGCGCCGGGCCCGCGCGGCCGCCGTCAACCTCGTGCCGACGTCGACGGGCGCGGCCAAGGCCGTCGGCCTCGTGCTGCCCGAGCTCAACGGCAAGCTCCACGGCTTCGCCATCCGCGCGCCCGTCATCACCGGCTCGGTCGTCGACCTCACCTTCGAGGCCGAGCACGAGACGAGCGTCGAGGAGGTCAACGCGGCCTTCAAGGCGGCCGCCGAAGGCGAGCTCGCGGGCATCCTGCGCTACAACGAGGATCCGATCGTCTCGACCGACATCGTCGCGGACCCGCACTCCTCGATCGTCGACGCGCCGCTGACCTCGGTCATCGATGGGACGCTGGTCAAGGTCGTGTCGTGGTACGACAACGAGTGGGGCTACTCCAACCGCTGCGTCGACGTGCTGCAGAAGGTGCTGTGAGGTCGCTCGAGGACCTCGACGTCGACGGCAAGCGCGTCCTCGTGCGCGTGGACTTCAACGTCCCGCTCGACGACGACGGGGGCGTGGCCGACGACACGCGCATCAGCGCCGCGCTGCCCACGCTCGACCGTCTTCGGCAGCGTGGCGCGCGGCTGCTGCTCGTGTCGCATCTCGGGCGGCCCAAGGACCGCGAGCCCGAGCTCTCGCTGCGCCCCGTCGCCGAGCGCCTGTCGCGGCTGATGGGGACCGACGTGGCGCTGGCCGAGGACCTCGACCATGTGCCCGACGGCGACGTCGTGATGCTCGAGAACATCCGCTACGAGCCGGGGGAGACCAAGAACGACCCCGAGCTGGCGAAGCGCCTGGCCGGCCTGGCCGACGCCTACGTCAACGACGCCTTCGGCTCCGCGCACCGCGCCCACGCCTCCACCGAGGGCGTGGCCCATCTGCTCCCCAGCGCGGCCGGGTTGCTCCTGCAGCGCGAGGTCGAGACGCTGACCGCCATCCTCGAGGAGCCGGCGCGACCGCTGGTCGCGATCGTCGGCGGGGCCAAAGTGACCGACAAGATCGGCGTGCTGAAGGCCTTCCTCGACCGCGCCGACGCGATCCTCATCGGCGGCGCGATGGCCTTCCCCTTCCTCGCGGTCCAGGGTCACTCCATCGGCGACTCGCTGTGCGCGCAGGAGGACCTGGAGCCCGCGCGCCAGCTGCTCGACGCGGGCGCCGACAAGCTGCGTCTTCCCGTCGACCTCATCCTCGCCGATGCCTTCGACGCGGAGGCCGAGCGGGTCGAGCTCGAGGGGGTCGACGTCCTCGACGGCTGGATGGGGCTCGACATCGGCCCCCAGACGGCCCGCGCCTACGCCGAGGAGATCGCGGGCGCCGGCAGCGTGTTCTGGAACGGGCCGATGGGCGCCTTCGAGCTCGCGCCATTCGCCCGCGGGACACGCATCGTGGCCGAGGCGGTGGCGGCGGCCAAGGGCACCACCGTGGTGGGCGGCGGCGACTCCGCCGCGGCGCTGGCGCAGTTCGGGCTCGCCGACCGCGTGACCCATCTCTCCACCGGCGGCGGCGCGTCGCTGGAGCTCATCGAGGGCAAGACCCTTCCCGGAGTAAAGGTGCTCACCTAGATGCCCCGGACGCCGTTCATCGCCGGCAACTGGAAGATGCACAAGACCGTGTCGGAGGCGGAGGCGTTCATCGCGGCCCTGCTGCCCCGCCTGTCGACCGTCGACGGGATCGAGGTCGCGGTCTGCGTGCCCTTCACCGACCTCCAGGCCGTCGTGGACTCCACGCGCGGCTCACGGCTGGAGGTCTACGCCCAGAACATGCACCAGGCGCCGAGCGGAGCGTTCACGGGCGAGGTGTCGGCGCCGATGCTGACCGAGCTCGACGTCCATGGCGTCGTGCTCGGCCACTCCGAGCGCCGCGAGCACTTCTGCGAGACCGATCGCGCGCTGGCCGAGAAGGTCCCGGCCGCGCTCGAGGCTGGGCTGAAGCCGATCCTCTGCGTCGGCGAGACCGAGGACGAGCGCGAGGCGGGCGACACCGAGCGCAAGCTGCGCCACCAGGTGCAGGAGGGGCTCGAGAACGTGGCCACCGAGCGGCTGGGCGAGGTCGTCATCGCCTACGAGCCGATCTGGGCCATCGGCACGGGCCGCGTCGCCACCGCCGAGCAGGCGCAGGAGGCGATCGCCTTCGTGCGCGCGCTGGTGGCCGACCGCGACCGCGATCAGGCCGAGCGCGCGCGGATCCTCTACGGCGGCTCGGTGAAGCCCGACAACGCGGCGGAGCTGCTCGCCCTGCCCGACGTGGACGGCGCGCTCGTCGGCGGCGCGTCGCTCGTAGTGGAGGACTTCGCGGCGATCGTCGAAGCGGCGCGACCGTGAGCATCCCGCGCGTCTGCCTCGTCGTCCTCGACGGCTGGGGGCTGGCGCCGGAGGGGCCGGGCAACGCGGTGGCGCAGGCCGACACGCCCGTCTTCGACGAGCTCTGGGAGCGCTACCCGCACACGGAGCTGACGGCGTGCGGCACGGCGGTCGGGCTCCCCGAGGGCCAGATGGGCAACTCGGAGGTGGGCCATCTCAACCTCGGCGCCGGCGCCGTGGTCAAGCAGGACCTCACGCGCATCGACGAGGCGGTCGCCGACGGCACGCTGGCCGAGAACGAGATCCTGCGCGCCGCCTTGCAGGATGCGGAGCGCGTCCACCTCATCGGCTTGGTCTCCGACGGTGGCGTGCATTCGGGCTGGAAGCACCTCGAGGCGCTGGTGGCGATGGCCGGCGACGCGCCCGAGGTCATCGTGCACGCCTTCACCGACGGGCGCGACACGCTGCCCGACTCGGGCGCCGGCTTCGTCGAGGAGCTCGAGCGCTGGTGCGCCGAGGCCGGCAACGCCCGCGTCGGCTCCGTGGTCGGGCGCTACTTCGCGATGGACCGCGACCAGCGCTGGGACCGCACCGAGAAGGCCTACGACCTGCTCGTGCGGGGCCGCGCGGAGCATCATGCAAAGACCGCGGTCGAGGCCGTGCGCGCGGCCTACGAGCGCGGCGAGACCGACGAGTTCATCGAGCCGACCACGGTCGGCGACGAGGCGCGCATCCGGCCGGACGACTCCGTCGTCGCCTTCAACTTCCGCCCCGACCGCATGCGCCAGATCACGCGCGCGCTGGCCGAGCCCGGCTTCGAGGAGTTCGATCGCGACGCCGACCCGGTGCGGCGCTACGCGACGCTGACCGAGTACGAGGAGGGCTGGCCGTACCCGGTGGCCTTCCCGCCGGCGCGGCCCGAGACGACGCTTCCGCATCTCATCGCCGCCGCGGGCGCGCGCCAGCTGCACGTCGCGGAGACCGAGAAGTACCCGCACGTGACGTACTTCTTCGGCGGCGGCGAGGAGACGCCGGAGGAGGGCGAGCGCCGCGAGCTGGTGCCCAGCCCGCGCGACGTCCCGACCTACGACAAGAAGCCCGAGATGAGCGCGCGCGAGGCGGCCCGGGCTTTCGCGGAGGCGTGGGACGAGGGCGACTTCCGCTTCGGCATCATCAACTTCGCAAACCCGGACATGGTGGGGCACACCGGGAGCATCCCGGCGGCGATCGCGGCGGTGGAGACCGCCGACGCGTGCCTGGGGGAGGTCGTGCGCGCCGTGCAGCGCTCGGGCGGCGCGCTGATCGTCACCGCCGACCACGGCAACGCCGACAACATGCTCGAGCCCGATGGATCGCCCAACACCGCCCACTCGCTGAACCCCGTGCCCCTCATCGTCACCGTCGAGGGCGCGAAGTTGCGCTCCGGCGGCGTCCTGGCCGACGTGGCGCCCACGGTCCTGCAGCTGCTCGGTCTCGACCAGCCCGAGGCGATGACCGGCCGGTCCCTGCTCGAGGGCTGACCGTGGCCGGCGCGCCGGACGACGCGGTCGACCGGCTCTACGGCCTGCCGCGCGACGCCTTCGTGGCCGAGCGCGACGCGCTCGCTCGCGAGCTGCGCGGGGCCGGCCGCCGCGACGAAGCGGCCGCCGTCAAGGCGCTGCCCAAGCCCACGGTGGCGGGGTGGGCCGTCAACCAGGCCGTCCGCTCCCAGCCGCGCGCGGCGCGCGAGCTGTGGCAGGCCGGCGACGCGCTGGCCGCCGCCCAGGAGGCGATCCTGGGGGGCAAGGGCTCGGGCGCCGACCTGCGCGCGGCGACCGACCGCGAGCGCGCGGCCGTCGAGCCGCTCGTCGATGCCGCCCGCGGCCTGCTGTCCTCGACCGGCGAGGATCTCTCCGAGGCGACGATCGAGCGCGTGCGCGAGACGCTGCACGCCGCCGCCATCGATCCCGAAGCCCGCGAGGAGGTCGCCGCCGGCCGAGCCACCCGCGAGCGCGCCCCGCGCGGCCTGTTCGGAGCGGACGCCGCCGCCCCGCCGAAGGCGCACGGCCGGGAGGGGCGGGCGGGCGAGGGCGAGGCGGCCACGCGCACGCGGGAGGAGGCCGCGGCTCGCAAGCGCGAGCGCCAAGAGGCCGCTGCTCGCGAACGGGCCCGCAAGGCGGCCGCCGATCGCGTGGCCAAGGCGGAGCGCGCACTCGCCGGCGCCGAGAAGGAGTCGGCCACGGCCGCCGAGCGCCTCGAGGAGGCGCGGGCCAAGGAGCGCACGGCCGTCGAAGTGCTCGCCGACGCGCGTGCCGACCTGCGCGCGCTCGAGCGCTAGCAGCGCTGCCGCCGGATTCGCCGACGCCGCCCCCCGCCCCTCGCCCGGCCTCGGCGCCCTACTGCGCGGCCGCGGGCGCTGCCGCGATCGCGCGGTCGACCCACCCCGGCAGCTCGGCCAGGAGCCGGGGGTCGACGTGATGGGCGCCCTCGTGCTCGTGGTAGGTGAGGTCGACGGGGGAGGCGGACAGGGCGTCGCGGGCGGCCCGGGCGAACTCGACGCCGATGACCGGGTCGCGGCGGCCGTGGGCGATCCAGACCGGCAGGCCGGGCCGGTCGAGGTCCGCCGACCAGCCCTCCACGGTGGGGATGAAGCCGCTCATGGCGATGAGGCCGGCGGGCGTCGGGCGTCCCACTCCGAGTCCCAGCGCGTAGGCCATCACGGACCCCTGCGAGAAGCCGCCGAGGATCGTGCGCTCCCAGGGGACGCCGGTGTGCTCCGGCAGCGTCCGCGCCAGCAGGTCGTAGGAGGCGTGGAAGGTGTCGTGGTCGGGGTGGCCGACCCGGGGCACCACGTACCAGTGGCGCCCGCCGGGCGGCAGGAAGAACGGGCCGCCGGGCGTCAGGCCCGCAAGCCGCCGCTGCGGGTCGAGCATGTCGAGCAGGGGGTAGAGGTCGTTCTCGTCCGCTCCGCGACCGTGCAGGAGGACGAGTGCGCCGCGCGGCTCGCCGGCCGCGGGGCGGAGGCGATGGACGAGCTCGGTCATGCCGGGCTCCCCGCGCGCGGGTTGGTCAGCGGGGTCAGCGCGCGCTCGAGCTGCTCGCGCCGCGCCTCGTACTGGGGCGGAAGCTTGAGGGCCTCGCCGAGTGACTCGAGCGGCTCGTCGTAGTCGAAGCCGATGTCGCGGCTGGCGAGCTCGAACAGCACGCCGCTGGGCTCGCGGAAGTAGACCGAGTGGAAGTACTGGCGGTCGATGATCTCGGTCGCGCGGGCGCCCGCCTCGATGGCGCGACGGCGGAAGGCGTCGAGCTCGGCGTCGTCGGCCGCCGACCACGCGACGTGGTGCACGGTGCCCGCGCTCGTCATGCCGCGCTGGGGCGGCGGCGCGTCGTAGCGCAATGCGGCGCGCCGCTCGTCCCCGGCCAGCGTCCAGTCGGCGCCGCCGTCGCGATCGAAGCTGAGCGCCCGGAGCAGCGGCCCGCTGCCCTCGGGTCGGGCGGCGTAGGCGCGTACGCCGTGAAAGCCCTGGAGCGCGTGCTCGGCCGGGATGTCGGGCGCGCTCGCGCTGAGGGGCGCGTCGTCGACGCTGGCCGCCACCAGCTCGTGGCGCAAGCCCTCGAAGTCGGCGAAGGCGAGGGCGCCGTCCTCGCGATCGGTCGCGACGCCCTCCTCGGAAAGGCGTGCGGCCCAGAACGACAGCGCGTCATCGGAGGCCACGCGCCACTGGACGGTGTGGACCATCCCGTCGCCGGCATGTCCCGGCGCCGCGCCGGGAAACTCGAAGAAGGTCAGGATCGACCCCGGCGTCCCGCGCTCGTCGCCGAAGTAGAGGTGGTAGACGTCGGGCTGGTCGAAGTTGACGGTCTTCTTGACCAGGCGCAGCCCCAGCAGGCGCGCGTAGAAGTCGACGTTGCGCGGCGCATCGCCGGTGATGGCGGTGACGTGATGCAAGCCCTCGAGTGCCATGGTCGCGATTTCTCCCCGTGTCTTAGGCCAAATTGGTGATCTTCTCTGCCCGGAAGAGAGTATAGTTGTCTGGTCAACTATCTGTCGCATCTCGCCGACACCGCTGCTAACGTCGTTGCACGCTCAAAGGTCCCGTTGCATGGCCGTCACCTCCATCACCAGCCGTCCCGACTCGCGCCAGCTCGATGAGCGCGAGCTCCGCGCCTGGCGTGGGATGCTCCGCGCCCACGCGGCCCTGACCAAGGCGCTCGACGCCGATCTCGACGGTGCGCACGGGCTGCCGCTCAGCTCCTACGAGGTCCTCATGTACCTCAACGGGGCCGAGGGTCGTCGCATGCGCATGCGCGACCTCGCCGCCTCGGTGATCCTCAGCCGCTCGGGGCTGACGCGCTTGGCCGACCGCCTCGAGCGCGAGGGCCTGATCCGCCGCGAGTCGTGTCCGAGCGACGCCCGCGGCGCCTACGCGGTCCTCACGCCGGCCGGCGCCGAGAAGCTCGCCGTGGCCCGCGCCACGCATCTGGCCGGCGTGCGCTCGCTCTTCCTCCAGCACTTCTCCGAGGATGAGCTGGACACCCTGGCCGAGGCCTGGGAGCGCGTCGTCCCCGGAGCGGCCTCCGCGCCCGGCCTCGCCTGCGGCTGACCCCGCCCGGTTGCGGCTGACCGCCCCGCCGTCGTCCCGCGCGGCGATGCATGCACGCCCCTCGCGGCCACGTCCCACTTCGGGGGCGGGCGTCCGCGCACTGAGACTTGACATCATTACACTGAGATTTCATACTGCCTTCAGCACAGGAACCATCACTCAGGAGGTACCAACATGGCACTCGTGCGCTGGGAGCCGGTTCGTGAGTTGACATCGCTGCAGAACGAGATGAACCGGCTGTTCAACACCTTCTTCGACACCCCGACGACCGGCAACGGCAACGGCGGGACCCTGCGTCGCTGGATCCCCGCCATGGACCTGGTCGAGAGCGACGATCACTTCGTCCTCAAGGCCGATCTCCCCGGGCTCGACGAGTCCGACGTCAACCTCGAGGTCGAGGACAACGTCCTCACCGTCTCGGGCGAGCGCAAGGCCGAGCACGAGGACTCCCGCGAGGGCTACGTACGCGTCGAGCGCGCCTACGGCAGCTTCCGTCGGTCGCTCACGCTCCCCGACGGCGTGGACCCGGACGCCGTGACTGCGAGCTTCGACAAGGGCGTGCTCGAGGTGCGCATTCCCAAGCCCGAGCAGCGCAAGCCGCGCAAGGTGGCCATCCAGGTGGGCGAGGGCCCCGCGGCCATCGAGGGCAACGAGTCCGAGTAGGCGGCGGCAGCGCCGCCGGCCGGCAACCAGCCCTGCGGGCCCGCGCTCAGCGCGGGCCCGCGGTCGTTGTGGGCGCCTCGGCCTCGGCCTGCGCCTTCGCCCTCACGAGCTCCTCGGCCCGGCGGCGCCGCGTCCGCAGGACCAGCCACAGCGCGAGGCCGCCGAGTACGACGGCGCTCGCGCCGCCCAGCCCGGCGATGTGGATGATCTTCTCCGCGCCGTGCCCCAACAAGTAGGCCAGCAGCCCGATCGACGTGGCCCACGCGATGCCGCCCAGCGCGTTCCAGAACAGGAAGGTCGGCCAGGACATGCGCGTGACGCCGGCCATCCACGCGGCCGTGATCCGCAGGCCCGTGACCCAGCGCCCGAGGAAGACCGCCTTGGGCCCGTGGCGATCGAAGAAGGGCTCGCCGACCGCGATGACGCGCTGCCGGTGGTGGCGCAGCGGGCCGGGAGCCGTGAGGAGGCGACGGCCGAGCTTGCGGCCGATCGCGAAGCCCACGTTGTCGCCGAGGATCGCCGCCGCCGCGCCCAGCGCGATGACGACCTCGATGTCCAGCCGCCCGCGACTGGCCACGATGCTTGCGGTGACGAGCGCGGTCTCGCCGGGGACCGGGATCCCCATGGTCTCGATCGCGATGAGCGCGAAGAGCACCGGATAGCCGACCGTCTCCGCGACGTCGAGGAAGCTCGCGATGACCAAGGGCACTCCCCGCTTCTAGCATGCCCGCGGTGCCAGCCCTCGAGATCACCGCGCGCGACGCCGCCCCGCGCGCACGCGCGGGGGTCATCCGTACCGCCCACGGCGAGATCCGCACGCCCGCCTTCGTGCCGCTGGCAACGAAGGCCACCGTGAAGGGCCTGCTGCCGGCCGAGGTGGCCGCGCTGGGCTACGACATGGTGCTCGGCAACACGTTCCACCTCTTCCTCGACCCCGGGCACGAGCGCATCGCACGCTTCGGGGGGCTGCACGAGTTCATGGGCTGGAGCGGGCCGATCGTCACCGACTCCGGCGGCTTCCAGGTCTTCTCGATGGGTCACGGGACGGTGGCCGACGAGATCAAAGGGCGCACGTCGCACGGCCAGCGCCAGGGCGGGATCGTGGCCATCGAGGAGCAGGGCGTGCGCTTTCGCTCCTATCTCGACGGCTCCGAGCGGTTCATCGGGCCCGAGACGTCGATGGAGATCCAGGCCGCGCTCGGCTCGGACCTCGCGCTCGTGTTCGACGAGTGCACGCCGCTGAACGTCCCGCGCGACTACACCGCGCACTCGACCGAGCGCACGCACCGCTGGCTGCGACGCTGCCTGGACTGGCATCACGAGCACGGGCCCGAGGGCCAGCTGGTCTACGGGATCGTGCAGGGCGGCGTCTTCGAGGACCTGCGCATCGAGTCCGCCCAGGCTGTGGCGGCGACCGAGTGCGACGGGATCGCGATCGGCGGCTCCCTGGGCGCCG
>DASVFT010000067.1:0-13217 GCA_036379935.1 Solirubrobacteraceae bacterium
CGCGTCGACGGCTTCTGGAAGATGAGCGCCACCGTCCGCTCCTGGAGCGCGCGCGAGGCACGCGGGGCCGCCTTGAGGTCGGCGGCGCGGCGCAGGAGGGCGTCCAGGTCGCGGGGGCTGAGCTCGGCCCCGGTGAGGAAATGGCGCGGCAAGCGCGGGAGGATACGTCGCCGTGCTGGTCCTCTCCTGGAACCTCTTCCACGGGCGCGCCGTGCCCGACGAGCCGCGCGCGCTGCTCGACGAGTTCTCGGCGCGGCTGGCGTCGTGGGACTGGGACGTCGCGCTGCTGCAGGAGGTGCCGCCCTGGTGGCCGCCGCGGCTCGGGGCCGCCTGCGCAGCGAGCGCCCGGACCGCGCTGACGTCGCGCAACTGGTTGCTGCCGCTCACGCGGCGGCTCGCCGACCTGCGTCCGGACCTCGTCAAGTCGTGGGGCGGGGGCGCCAACGCGATCCTCGTGCGCGGTCAGACGATCATGGAGCACCGTTGGCAGACGCTGCGCCGCTGGCCCGAGCGACGCGTCGTCCACGGCGTGCGCGTGGAGGACGGCTGCTGGGTGAGCAACCTCCACGCGCAGGCGCACTCCGAGGCGCGCGCACAGTCCGACGTCGCCTCGGCGGCCTCCTCGGCACTGGCGTGGGCCGGCCGCGCGCCCGCCATACTCGCCGGCGACATGAACACGCGCCACCCGGTGGCGCCGGGCTTCGCCCCCGCGGCAAGCCATGGCGTCGACCACATCCTGATCCGGCAGCTCGACGTTGCCGCGCCCGGCCGCACGCTCGACGGCGGGCCCCTGTCCGACCACGTCCCGATCCTGGCCGACGTCCGGCCGCGGAAGGATCGGCACCCGGAGGCGTCGTAGCTGCCATGAGACGAATCCTCCTCGGACTGTGCGCCGTCCTGACCCTCGCTCTTGCCGTGGCCGCCTGCGGCGGCGGCGGCTCCAGCAGCGGGTCCACCGCGACCACCTCGTCCGCCAGCACGTCCACCTCCACCTCCACCCCGACCACCTCATCCTCCACCTCCACCCCGACCACCTCCTCCTCCTCCGGCGGCGGCGAGGCCGAGATCAAGATGCAGAACATCCAGTTCTCGCCCAACGCGACGACCGTCAAGGTCGGCCAGAAGGTGAAGTGGGTCAACGAAGACTCCACCGACCACAACGTGACGGCGCAGTCAGGCGCGGACTTCAAGTCCAAGGACTTCGGCAAGGACGGCACCTTCGAGTTCACCCCCACCAAGGCCGGCACGATCCAGTACGTGTGCACGCTCCACTCCGGCATGACGGGGACGCTGACCGTCACGGGCTAGGGGTGCCGCCGGCGGCCTAGATGCACGAGACAGCTGCCGACGTGGCCGCCCTCCAGGAGCTGCTCGACCGCAGCTATGCGGCGGCCGGGCCGCACCTGCTCCGGATCCATACGCCGGAGCGGCGGCTGAGCGCCGAGCAGGTCGCCGAGCGTCTGACCGGGATGTGCCTCCTGGCCCTTGCCACCGTCACCGCCGACGGGCGGCCGATCGTCGGCCCGGTGGACGGCGTCTTCCTCCGCGGCGCCTTTCACTTCGGCTCGTCACCGGATTCGGTGCGCTTCCGTCACATCGGCGCGCGCCCCCACGTCAGCGCGACGCACCTTCCCGGCGAGGAGCTGGCGATCACCGTCCACGGCTCCGCGGTGCCGGTCGACGTCCGCAGCGAAGCGGGCGCCGAGCTGAGACAGGCGCTGCTCGACATCTACGTCCCGCGCTACGGGCCCGAGTGGGAGAAGTTCCTCGACTCCGGTCCCACCTACGCGCGGATCGACGCCGACCGGATGTTCGCCTTCCACATGCCGCCCGACAGCGAGGGCTAGCCCCGGGCGCGCAGGCCGAAGCCGCGCAGCATGAGCAGGGCGCGCTCGCCCAGCGTGCCGCGGGCCGGGAGCACGCCGAGCTGCACGGCCGCGTCGTAGGCGTCGAAGAACGCGCGGACCCGCCACAGACGCTCGCGCGCGGGGTCGAGCTCGCAGTAGCTGACGAGGTGCACGACGACGAAGCGTCCGGTCGGCGCGAGCCCCTCGATCTCGCCCCGGTGCGTGCCCAGCAGCTTGCACGGCGCCGCGACGAAGCGCCCGTCGGTCAGCCGCTCCCCCGTGCGCTCGATGCGCGCGTCGGGGAAGGCGGCCCACAGGCGCGCGGCGTGGTCGGCCAGCGCGCCCGGCGTCTGGAGCGGCTCGCCGCAGAGCGGATCCTCGTAGTGGATGTCGGGGGCGCACAGCGCGGCGAAGGCGCCGCGGTCGCGCCCGACCCACGCGGCCTGCCAGCGGTCTATGAGCTCGTCGATCACTCGGTCGGCGGCGTGATGTCGGCCATACCCTCGCTGGGCGAGGACGCCTCGGCGTACAGCCGCCGCGGGATGCGCCCGGCGCCCCGGGCCAGGCGGCCCGCCTCGACCGCGGCGCGAATCGCGTGGGCCATGGCCACCGGGTCCTCGGCGCGGGCGATGGCGCTGGCGCACAGCACGCCGTCGCATCCCAGCTCCATGGCGAGCGCGGCGTCGGAGGCCGTGCCGACGCCGGCGTCGAGGATCACGGGGACGCTCGCGCGCTCGACGATGAGCGCGATGTTGTACGGGTTGCGGATCCCCATGCCCGACCCGATCGGCGAGCCCAGCGGCATGACCGCGGCGCAGCCGACGTCCTCCAGCCGCCGGGCCAGGATCGGGTCATCGTTGGTGTAGGGCAGCACGGTGAACCCGTCGCCCACGAGCTCCTCGGCCGCCAGCAGCAGCTCGGGGGCATCGGGCAGCAGCGTGCGCTCGTCGCCGATGACCTCCAGCTTGACCCAGTCGGTGGCGAACGCCTCGCGCGCCAGGCGCGCGGTGACGACGGCGTCGCGTGCCGTGTAGCAGCCGGCGGTGTTGGGCAGCAGCTCGACGCCGCACTCCTCGAGCACGTCCACCAGCGAGCCGCGCGCCGACGGATCGATGCGCCGCAGCGCGACGGTCACGAGCTCGGCGCGCGTCGCGCGGATGGCCTCGGCCAGCGTCTCCAGGCGCCGGAAGCCGCCGGTGCCCAGGATCAGCCGCGAGCGCAGCGTGCGGTCGCCGATCTGCAACGGCGCGTCGAAGACGCCCCCACCCACCCCGATCTGCTCGGTGCTCACGTTCACCCTCCCTGCATGGCCGACAGGGCCTCGACGCGGTCGCCGGCGTCGACGCGCTGACGCACCCACTCGGCCCTGGGCACGATCTCGCCGTTGACCGCGACGGCCACACCGCGCGCGCGCTCCTCGACCCCGAGGTCGGCGAGCAACTCGGCGATCGTCGCGCCGTCGCGCTCGCGCGGCTCGCCGTTGACCACGATCACGCCACAGCCCCCACGAACCGCTCCGGCCCGAAGGCGTGCTCGACCGGCTCGCCGGCGAGCTCGGCGACGACGAGGTCGGCGGTGATCGGGGCGAGCAGCACGCCGTTGCGGTAGTGCCCGGTGGCCCACACGACGCTTGGATCCGAGGGCGAGCGCCCGATGACGGGCGCGTTGTCCGGCGTGCCGGGCCGCAGGCCGGCGACCGCCTCCTCGACCTCGAGCTCGAGCACGCCAGGGACGAGCTCGGCGGCATCGCGCAGCAGCTCGTGGACCGCGCCGGCGGTCACCGCGGTGTCGAAGCCGCGCTCCTCGCTGGTGGCCCCCAGGACGTAGCGCCCGTCACCCCGTGGCACGAGATAGCCGCCGTCCCAGCGCACGACCCGAGCGAGCAGTCCGGGGCCGGCCGGGTCGAGCAGGCGCAGCGACTGGCCCTTCACCGGCCGCACGCGCGCCTCGTCGCCGAACGCCTCCGACCACGGGCCGGCGGCGATCACGACCTGGTCGGCGGACAGCTCGTCGAGACTGTGCACGTCGACGCCGGGCCGCACGACCGCGCCGGCCCGCCGCGCCGCGCGCGCCAGCGCGGCGCACACGAGGCGCGGGTCGACGGCGTGGTCGTCGGGGAGGTGGAGGGCGCCGCGCAGGGTCGGCGCGAGTGCGGGCTCCAGCTGGCGCGCAGCGCTGGGAAGCAGGCGCTCGACGCGCAGCCCCAGCCGCTCGCGCAGGTCGCGCTCGCGCTCGAGCGCCTCCGCCTCGTCGCGATCGCGGGCGAGCAGCAGCGTGCCGCGCGTGCGGTAGTCCAGATCGGCGCCGGTGACGTCTGAGAGCTCCTGCGCGAAGGCGGCCCAGCGTCGGGCGCTGCGCAGCCCGAGCTCGAGCAGCGCGCGCTCACCCGCGTCGGCCTCGGCCACCGGCGCCAGCATGCCGGCCGCGACGCGCGACGTGCCGGCCCCGATCTCGTCGCGCTCGAGCACCTGGACCGCGAACCCGTGGGCGCTCGCCCGCCAGGCGATCGACAGGCCGACGATGCCAGCGCCGACGATCGCTACGTCGTAGTGGTCGCTCTCAAGGGGGATGTCGTGTCCTCTCGCTTCGCCGGCATGACCCGGATCAGCTCCTGACGGTCGGCGGCCGCGGTGCCGCCCTCTCAGCCCATGGAAGGGCTCCCGTAGACGACCGATGGTAGCGCTCCGCCGGGAGCTCCGCCGATCCTGCGCCTTGCCAGACTGTCGGCGTGGACCGCCGTCAGCGCCTGCGCGATGCGCGCCTGTACTTCGTCGCCGATCGGGCGGGGATGGACCGTGCGCTCGAGGGCGCGCTGGCCGGCGGCGCCGACCTCTTCCAGCTGCGCGACAAGGCGGCCTCCGACGACGAGCTGCTGGCCGCGGCCGAGCGCGCGCGAGAGCGCTGCCACGCGGCGGGCGCGCTCTTCCTGCTCAACGACCGCCCGGACCTGGCCGCGGCGTCCGGCGCCGACGGCGTGCACGTCGGCCAGGACGACGTGCCCGTCGCGCAAGCCCGCGAGGTCGTCGGCGACGGCGCGATCATCGGGCTCTCGACGCACTCGATGCAGCAGGCGCAGGCGGGCTGTCGCAGCGGCGCCGACTACCTCGCCGTCGGTCCGGTGCATGCCACGCCGACCAAGGAGGGCCGGCCCGCGATCGGGGTCGCGCCGATCCGCTACGCGGCCGCGCACGTCGACCTGCCGTGGTTCGCCATCGGGGGCATCGACACGGCCACCATCGGCGAGGCGGTCGCGGCCGGCGCCCGGCGCGTCGTCGTCGTCCGTGCGCTGGCCGAGGCCGCCGATCCCGAGGCCGCCGCCCGGGCCCTGCGAGCGAGCCTGAACGGGGACCGCGGTGGCCGCGCGTAGGCGCAAGCCACGGCCGGCTGCCCCGCCGCGCGAAGCCGCCGCGCCGCACGAAGCCGCCGCGCCGCACGAAGCCGCCGCGCCGCGCGAAGCTGCCCCGCCACGCGAAGCTGCCCCGCCGCGCGAAGCGGCCCCGCCGCGCGAAGCTGCCCCGCCACGCGAAGCGGCCCCGCCGCGCGAAGCTGCCCCGCCGCGCGAAGCGGCCACGCCGGCCGCCGACTCCCCGCGCGACCGCATGCGCCGCGGCTACGCCCGCTCGGAGCAGCGCAACGCCGAGGTCCGCGCCCAGCTCGCCCCGCTCGAGCCGGGCGAGCGGCCGCGGCCGCTGGCCGTCGCGGCGGTCGTAGCGGCGTCGCTGGGCACCGCCAACCTCGTCGCGCTCGTCGCCGGCGTCGAGGTCCAGGGTGAGCAGCCGTCCACCGTCGGCGTCCTGCTCTTCTGCGCGGTGATGTACATGGCCGCGGTCGGGCTGTGGATGGCTCGCTACTGGGCCGTGCTCGGCTTCGAGGTCCTCCTCGGCCTCATCGTCGTGGTCTTCTCGCTCTTCCTGCTTCGCGCCTCGAACGTGCTGGCGGTGGTCGTGTGCGTCCCGATCATCGTCGTCGCCGGCTGGCTGTTCTGGAAGCTCATCCGCGTGATGGGCAGGATCCAGGCGCCCGAGCGCGTTCGTTAGATTCCGGCGCTCTATGGCTGACTCCCAGTACGACTGCGTCGTGATCGGCTCGGGGCCCGGTGGCTACGTCGCCGCCATCCGCGCCGCCCAGCTCGGCATGAAGACCGCAGTCATCGAGAAGGACGTGGTCGGCGGGCGCTGCCTGAACTACGCGTGCATCCCGGCGAAGGCCGTGCTGCGCGTGGCCGACGTGCTCGAGGAGGTCCGCGACGCCGACGAGTTCGGCATCAAGGTGGGCGATCCCGAGGTCGACTTCGGCGCCGTCGGCGACCGGCGCCAGAAGGTCATCAAGACGCTCACCGGCGGCGTCAGCGGGCTGTTCAAGAAGAACAAGGTCGACTACGTCGAGGGCCACGGCGCGGTCACCGGCGCGGGCAGCGTGCGCGTCGGCTCGAGCAAGGACGGCGACGAGATCGACGTGTCGAAGTGCATCGTGCTCGCCACCGGCTCGGTCCCCAGGCCGATCCCTGGCACGCGCTTCGGCGGCCGCGTGATCGGCACCGAGGAGGCGTGGGCGCTCAAGGAGCTGCCCGCGAGCCTCGTGGTCGTCGGCGCGGGCGCCTCCGGCACCGAGATCGCCTCGGCCTACGCGCGGCTCGGCGTCCAGGTCAAGCTCTTCGAGGCCCTCGACCGCGTGCTGCCCACCGAGGACGCCGACATCTCCAAGCTGGCGGAGCGCGGGTTCAAGCGGCAGGGAATCGAGGTCCACACCAGCACGCTCGTCGAGAACGTCGAGAGCCACGACGATCGGTGCACCTTCTCCTTCGGCGGCCAGGAGGACGCGGCCGACTGGCTGGTCATCGCCGCCGGGCGCGGCCCCGACATCGAGGGGCTCGGCCTCGACGACGCGGGCGTCAAGCTCGACGACGACGGCCTGGTCGCCGTCGACGGCGCGCTGCGCACCAGCGTGCCCGGCATCTGGGCGATCGGCGACATCGTGCCCGGGCCGGCGCTGGCCCACAAGGCCTCCGACGAGGGCATCATCGCCGTCGAGGACGCGGCCGGCCTCGAGACCCATCCGATCGAGTACGTCGACGTGCCGCGCGCGACGTTCTGCAGCCCGAACGTCGCCTCCTTCGGGCTGACCGAGGAGCAGGCGCGGGCGGCCGGCCACGACGTCACGGTGGGCAAGGTGCAGTACGGCGCGGTGGGCGCGGGCACCGTCTACGGCGATCGGCAGGGGCTGATCAAGATCGTGGGCGACAAGCGCTACGGCGAGATGCTGGGCGGTCACATCATCGGGTCGAAGGCGACGGAGCTCATCCAGGAGCTCGTCAACGCCAAGCTGCTCGAGGGCGGCTACCCCGAGGTGGCGCGCATCGTCCACGGCCACCCGACGCTGAGCGAGGGCGTGATGGAGGCGGCCCGTGCCGCAGATGGCTGGCTCATCCACGGCTGACTCCCCCGCTTTCTTCTTCGACCTCGCGTCGCCCCTCGCCTACCTGGCCGCCGAGCGCGCCTTGCACGAACATCCCGGAGTGGAATGGGTGCCCGTCCTGGCGCGCGCGCTTCCGGGTGCGCAGAGCTTCGACGCCTTCCGCTGCGCCGAGGAGCGCGACATCGCCCTCTCGCAGATCGAGCGCACCGCCGCCGAGCGGGGGCTGCAGCCGCTGCGCTGGCCCGACCCGTTTCCCTTCGACAGCCTCTTCGCCATGCGCGTGGCGACCTACGCCAAGCAGATCGGCCGCACCGTCGCGTTCGCCCTGGCCGCCTACCGGCAGGCCTTCGCCGCCGGGCGCTCGCTGGCCGATCCACAGAACGTGGTGATCGCCGCCGCGGCCTGCGAGATGCACCCGACGGCGGTCGTCAAGGCGGCGGACCTGCGCGGCGTGCACAGCGCCCTCGAGGAGGCGACGGCCCGCGCGATCGCGCTGGGCGTGCGCGACGTCCCCGCGGTGTGGGGCGGCGAGCGCCTGCTCTGATGCGGGCCAAGGCGCGCTACCGGCTCGTCGTGCGGCGCGAGGGCCACGCGCCGGCCTTGCTCGCCGCGCCCGACCGCGTCGACCACGTCGAGCTGATCGACGTCGACGACGGCGAGACCGTCCTGTATTGGGACCTGCTCCCGCGCGACGCCAAGCGCGTCGTGGCGATGCTCCGCGCCGAGCTCGAGACCCTCGAGGCCCGCGAGTTCTTCGAACGGTGGGCGTCCTTCGAAGGCGACGCCGATCTGCGCTCATGACCCACCCGCCCGAGCCGAGCGCCGCCGATGTGGTCGCGCGAGGCGGGTCCCGCTCGGCCGGAGGCCGGAGGGCGTCTTTGACCCGCTAACGTCCTGGCAGAACATGGCCGAGCATCCTCTTCCCGAGCCCGACGTAGCCCGCGAGTGGCTCCAGACCATGCTGCTCATCCGCCGCTTCGAGGAGCGCGCGGGCGAGATGTACGCCAAGGCCAAGGTCGGCGGCTTCCTGCACCTGGCGATCGGCGAGGAGGCGACGATCGTCGGCTCCGCGCGCGCCATGCGCGACCACGACTACCTGATCTCGACCTACCGCTCGCACGGCCACGCGCTCGTGCGCGGCACGAGCCCCGACGGCGTCATGGCCGAGCTCTTCGGGCGCGTCGACGGCGTCTCCAAAGGACGCGGCGGGTCGATGCACATGTTCGACCTCGAGCGCCGCTTCATGGGCGGCTACGGGATCGTCGGCGGCAACCTGCCGATCGCCGCCGGCTTCGGCCTGGCCTCCGACTACCTGGGCACCGAGGACGCGACCCTGTGCACCTTCGGCGACGGCGCCTCCAACCAGGGCACGTTCGGCGAGACGATGAACCTCGCTGCGCTCTGGAGGCTCCCGGTCGTCTTCATGGTCACCAACAACCAGTTCGGCATGGGCACGGCGCTGGAGCGCCACTCGGCGGTGACCGACCTCCAGGTCAAGGGCGAGGGATTCGGCGTGCCGGGCATGGAGTGCGACGGCATGGACGTCCTCGACACCTACCACGTGACCAACGAGGCGCTGCGCATCGCGCGCGAGGAGCGTCGGCCGGTACTCGTCGAGGCCATCACCTATCGCTTCCGCGGCCACTCGATGGCCGACCCCGAGGAGTACCGCACCAAGGAGCAGGTCGAGGAGTGGCGCAAGCGCGACCCGATCCTGCAGTGGGGCGACCGACTCGAGGCCGAGGACATCGTCAGCGCCAAGGACCGCGAGCGCTTCGACGAGGAGGCGATCGCGCGCGTCGACGAGGCGGTCGCCTTCGCCGACGCGTCGCCGATGCCCGCTCCCGAGTCGCTCTACGACGACGTCTACGTCCTCGGCGGCCAGGTCCACGGTTGGTACTCGGTCGACGAGCGCTCGGCCGGCGTGCACAAGGGCGAGGACGAGCGCGCGATGGCCGGGAACTCGACCAACGCCGGCGCGGACGGCCGATCGGCCGCGACCGGCGAGGTGCCGCAGCAGATGACGGCCGCCGTCGAGGCGAGGGAGGACGCCTGACCATGGCCGCCACGGCGCAGGAGCAGCAGTCGACCGGCACGCGGGTGCTGCGCTACCGCGAGGCCCTCAACGAGGCGCTGCGCGAGGAGATGCTGCGCGACGAGCGCGTCATGCTGATGGGCGAGGACATCGGCGTCTTCAACGGCGCCTTCAAGGTCACCGCCGGCCTGCTCGAGGAGTTCGGCGAGAAGCGCGTGCGCGACACGCCGATCTCGGAGAACACCATCGTCGGCATGGGCGTCGGCGCGGCCATGACGGGCCTGCGCCCCGTCGTCGAGCTCATGACGATCAACTTCTCGCTGCTGGCGCTGGACCAGATCGTCAACAGCGCCGCGCACATCCGTTACATGTTCGGAGGCCAGGTCGCGGTGCCGCTCGTCATCCGCATGCCGCAGGGCGCCGGCCACCAGCTCGGGCCAACGCACTCGCACTGCCTCGAGGCGCTGTACCTGCACGTGCCGGGCCTGCTCGTCGCCGTGCCCTCCACCCCGGCCGACGCCAAGGGGCTGCTCAAGGCGGCCATCCGCGACGACAACCCGGTCATCTTCATCGAGCACGAGTACCTCTACGGCCAGCGCGGCGAGGTGCCCGAGGGCAACGACCACGTCGTCAACTTCGGCGAGGCGGTCGTGCGCCGGGAGGGCTCGGACGTGACCGTCGTGGGGATCTCGCGCATGGCGTCGACCGCCGAGAAGGCGGCCAAGGTGCTGGCCGAGGAGCACGACGTCGACGCGGAGGTCATCGACCCGCGCACGCTGCGCCCGCTCGACCTCGACACGATTCTCGCCTCGGTCCGCAAGACCAACCGCTGCGTCATCGTCGAGGAGGGCTGGCCGCACGGCGGCGTGGGGGCCAACCTCGCCGCGCTCGTCCAGGAGCAGGCCTTCGACGATCTCGACGCTCCCGTCGGTCGTGTGACCGGCGCCGACGTGCCGATGCCGTACGCGAAGAACCTCGAGCAGATCGCGTTCCCGCACGAGCCTCAGGTCGTCGAGGCCGTACTAGCCACCTTCCGGGACCTGTAGCTCGGCGCGCGCGGACCCTCAATGGCCGCGCGACAGGGTCGATGACCAGGGCATGGACGGGCCGTCCCGCACCGATCCAGCCTGCGTGTGCCAGGAGGCCTCGGCCCTGCGCGAGGCCGAGGAGCGCTTCCGCGTCGCCTTCGAGGAGGCCGGCATCGGCATGGCCATCACCGGGCTTGACGGCCGCTTCATGCGAGTCAACCGCTCGCTGGCCGACATGCTGGGCAGCACGCCGCAGGAGCTGGCCGGAGCCATGGTCCGCGATATCACGCATCCGGACGACCGCGCCGCCGATCGCGAGGCGATGCGTGCCCTGATCGCCGGCGAGCTGAAGGTCTACCGCGCCGAGAAGCGCTACCTGCGCGGCGACGGAACGGAGGCCTGGGTGAGCCTCGACGCGAGCATCGTCCGCGATGCCGGCGGCGAGCCGCTGCACTTCCTCTCCCAGATGACCGACATCGGCGAGCGCCGGGCGGCCGAGCAGGCGCGGGCCCAGAGCGAGCGGCGGTTCCGCACGCTCGCCTCCGCCTCACCCGTGGGCATCTTCGCCATCGCTCCCGACGGGCGCCTTGCCTACGCCAACGAGCACCTGCGCGAGATCTTCGGCGTGCCGGGCGACGTGCTCGACGCGGACCCGTGGATGGAGCGCATCGCGGTCGAGGATCGCGAGCGCTTGACCGCCGAGCTGCAGCGCGCGAGCACGCTGCGCGAGCGTGCGTCGGTGAACGTGCGCGTGGTCGCCGGCGTCGAGCGCTGGGTGCGCATCAACGTAGCCCCGGTGAGCGACGCCACCGACGAGCGGACCGGACTGGTGGGCACGGTCGAGGACATCACGAGCGAGCTCACCGCGCGCAGGGCGCTGGCCGCGCGCGAGGCCGAGTACCGGATGCTCGCCGAGCACTCGACCGACTTCCTCTCGCGCCACGGGCTGGACGGCACGTTCCGCTACGCCTCGCCCGTCGCGCACACGCTGCTGGGCTGGCCGCCGGAGGCGATGCTGGGCGAGACGCCCACGACGCTCGGCATGGACCATCCCGACGACGTCGACATCTACGAGCGCAGTTGGGCGCAGGCCCTGCGCAGCGACGTGCCGCGGACCGTCGCCTATCGCGCCCAGCGGCGCGACGGCTCGATCGTGTGGCTGGAGACGACCTTCCGCGCCGTGCGCGACGTGGACGGCAAGGCCCGCGAGATGGTGTGCGTCTCGCGCGACATCTCCGAGCGCAAGCGCGCCGAGCTCGAGCTCGCCCATCGCGCGCTGCACGACAGCCTCACGGGCCTCCCCAACCGCACGCTCTTCCTCGACCGCCTCGGCCACGCGCTGCGCCGCTCGCGCCGGCGCGATGCCCGCGTGGCCGTCCTCTTCATCGACCTCGACCGCTTCAAGGTGGTCAACGACTCGCTGGGGCATGAAGCGGGCGATCGACTGCTGGTCGAGGTGGCCATGCGCCTGAGCTCGACGCTGCGGCCCTCCGACACGCTGGCGCGCTTGGGCGGCGACGAGCTGACGCTGCTGTGCGAGGACGTCGCCGACGAGCACGCCGCCCGCGCGGTCGCCGAGCGACTGCTCGACACGTTCGCCGACCCGTTCGCGGTCCAGGACGGCGAGGCCTTCCTGCACGCCAGCGTCGGCATCGCGCTCTCGCGCGACGGCTTCGAGACGGCCGAGGACCTCATCCGCGATGCCGACGCCGCGATGTACCGGGCGAAGGAGCGCGGCCACGCGTTCGAGCTCTTCGACGAGGCCATGCGCCAGGACGTGCGCGACCGCCTGGCACTGGAGGCGGCGCTGCGACGCGGCATCGACCGCGGTGAGCTGCGGCTGCACTGCCAGCCGCTCGTCTCGCTGGCCGACGAGCGCATCGAGGGGTTCGAGTCGCTGGTCCGCTGGGAGCACCCCGAGCTCGGGCTCGTCCCACCCGGCTCGTTCATCCCGCTGGCCGAGGAGACGGGCCTCATCGTCCCGCTCGGCGCGTGGGTCCTGCGCGAGGCGTGCGCGACGCTGCGTCAGGTCATCGACGCGACCGGGATGACCTGGCTGCAGGCCTCGGTCAACGTCTCTCCGCGCCAGCTGCAGCAGCCGGACTTCGTCGCCCAGGTGCAGGGTGCGCTCGACGACAACGGGCTGGCGCCGCAGTCGCTGGTCGTCGAGATCACCGAGAGCGCGATCATGGAGGCGGGGACCGGGGTCGTCCTGCGCGGGCTGAAGGACGTCGGCGTCCGCCTGGCCATGGACGACTTCGGCACGGGGTACTCGTCGCTGGCCCACCTGCGCCGCTTCCCGCTCGACGTCATCAAGGTCGACCGCTCGTTCGTTGCGGCGCTCGGCGACGGGCAGGGCTCGTCGATCGCGGGGGCAATCGTCTCGCTGGCCCGGGCGCTCGGGCTGCGCACGGTGGCCGAGGGCATCGAGGACGAGGAGCAGTGCCACGCCGTCCGTACGCTGGGCTGCGACTTCGGCCAGGGCTTCCTCTTCGCGCGCCCGATGCCGGCCGACGCCCTGACCCGCATGCTGCTCGCCGCGGTCTAGCACCCGGGACGCCCGCCCGATCGCGGCCCCGGTGCGAGCACGGGTAGCATCCGGGCTATGCCCGAAGTCGTCATGCCGCGCCTGTCCGACTCGATGGAGGAAGGCACGATCCTCAAGTGGCTCAAGGCCGATGGCGACGAGGTCGCCAAGGGCGACGAGCTCGTCGAGATCGAGACCGACAAGGCCACCATGACCTACGAGGCCGACACGGCGGGAGCGCTGTCGATCGTGGCCCAGGAGGGCGAGACGTTGCCGATCGGGCAGGTCATCGCGCGCATCGGAGGGGGCGGCGAGGCGCCCGGGCAGGAGAGCGCGGCCGCCGAGGCGTCGGGCGAGGAGAGCGC
>DASVFT010000068.1:0-29236 GCA_036379935.1 Solirubrobacteraceae bacterium
GAGCTCATCGCCGCGACCGACCTCGCCGACCTCCTCGTCAAGCGCGGCACCCCTTTCCGCGAGGCCCACGGCGTCGTCGCCGACCTCGTGCGCCGCGCGACCGCGGGCGAGGGCACGTTGCGCGAGCTGGCCGAGGCGGAACTCGGCCCCGAGGCGGGCGAGCTGCTCGCGCACGCGCGGCAGCGCGGTCCCGCCCTCGCTGATCTTCGACTCCAGCCACGAGGAGCGCTCGAGCACGTCCGCCGCCTCGGCGCCGAGCGCCGGCACGGCGAGCTCGGCCAGCGATCGCCCCGATTCGACCGCCTCGCGCACCAGCCCGGCGACGACGCCATGCGCCTCACGGAACGGCGTGCCGCGCCGCACGAGCAGATCGGCGAGGTCGGTGGCGGCGATGAGCTCGTCCGACGCCGCCTCGGCCATGCGCTCGCGCCGGAAGCGCGCGCCCGCGACCATGCCGGCAGCGGCGGCCAGGCACAGGCCGAGGGTGTCGACGGTGTCGAAGAGGTGCTCCTTGTCCTCCTGGAGATCCTTGTTGTAGGTGAGCGGCAGGGCGTGCATCACGCCGTGCAGCGCGCTGAGGTGGGCGACGATCCGCGGCGCCTTGGCCCGCAGGAGCTCGGCCGCGTCGGGGTTCTTCTTCTGGGGCATGATCGACGACCCGCTCGTCCACGCGTCGGGCAGCTCCACGAAGCCGAACTCCTCCGACGACCACAGCACGAGCTCGGCGCCGAGGCGGGAGAGATGCGTGGCGCAGGTGGCCGCGGCGGCGAGGTAGTCGAGGACGAAGTCGCGGTTGGAGACGGCGTCGACCGAGTTCGGAGCCACGCGCTCGAAGCCCAGCTCCGCGGCCACCTGCGCGCGGTCGGTGTCGAAGTTCACGCCCGCCAGCGCGCCGGCCCCGAGCGGAAGCGAGGCCGTCGAGCGAGCGGCGAAGTCGAAGCGGATGCGGTCGCGCTCGAGCATCCACACGTAGGCCAGCAGGTGATGGCTCAGGTAGACCGGCTGCGCGCGCTGGAGGTGCGTGTAGCCGGGCAGCGGCCAGTCGAGGTGGCGCTCGGCGGCGTCGACCAGCGCGGCCATGAGCGCGGTGACGGCTTCGATGGCCTCGCGTGCCGCGCCGCGCGTGTAGAGCGCCACGTCGGTGGCGACCTGGTCGTTGCGCGAGCGGGCGGTGTGCAGGCGCCCGCCCACCGGGCCGGCGACCTCGGTCAGCCGCCGCTCGATGGCCATGTGGATGTCCTCGTCGTCGGGAGCGAAGGCGAAGGTGCCTTCGCGCAGCTCCCGCTCGACGGCGTCGAGCCCGGCCAGCAGCGCGTCGCGGTCGTCGTCGGCGATGACCCCGCGGGCCGCCAGCATGCGCGCGTGCGCCCGCGACTGCGCGATGTCGTGCGGCCACAGGCGGCGGTCGAAGGCGACCGACGCGTTCAGCGCCTGGAAGGCGGGGTCCTGAGGCTCGCGGAAGCGGGACACGGCGGGCAGTGTAGGCGGCGGCGCGGGCGCCGCCGGGGCGGGCAGTGTAGGCGGCCGCGCGGGCGCCGCCGGGGCGGGCCTTGCAGGCGGCCGCCGCCTTGCCCTCTGGGCCGCCGAGCCTATCGGCGAGCGCATGAGGCGCCTGCTCGAACGATGGCCGCCGGCGGCGTGGCTGGCTGTCTACGTCGCCAGCCTGCTCATCCTCATCGGCGGGCGCGGGAAGTGGCCCGTCCTCGTCGCGGGGATGGTGCTGGCCGTGGGCGCCGCGGCCGCCGGCGCGTACCTCGCGCTGCGGCGCAGGCCCGGCCGGCCGCGACCGCGCGGTTTTGTGTGGACCCTCGGCGGCGTGGTGCTCTTCTACGTGCTCTGCGCGATCGCCGCGGCGTTCGTGAGTCCGCTGTACGCGCTAGCGGCGCTCGCGGCCGGCGTCATCCCGTTCACGGCGGTGGCGCTCCTGCTGGCCATGATGCGCTCCAAGACCGTCGAGACCGAGCGCGGGATGAGGGACACCTCCGCCGACGACCACGAGGACCCCTACCCGGGCATCGGCCTGAGCGCGCCGCGCCGAGACGTCAGCCGCCGCTGACGCCGCCGTGGCCGAGCGCCGCGGCCAGCGCGGCCGCGACGCGCGCCACCTGGCCTTCGCTCATCGACGGGAAGAAGGGCAGGGCCAGCGAGCGCGCGGCGACGTCCTCGCACACCGGGAACTCGCCCTCGCGGTGCCCGTAGCGCTCGCGATAGAAGCTCATGAGGTGGATCGCCGGCAGGTAGGGCTTGGACTGCACGCCTGCGGCGCGCAGCTCGCCGATCACCTCGTCGCGGTCGTGCCCGCGCGGAACCTGCACGACGAAGACGAACCATCCGCGGCGGTCGCCGTCCGCGTCCTCGCACGGCAGGCCGAGGCCCTCGAGGCCCGCGAGCGCCTCCCGATACCAGCCCGCCACCCGCGCGCGATCGGCCAGCATCCCGTCCAGTCGCCGCAGCTGCTCGAGGCCAATGGCGCTGGCGATGTCGGTCAGGCGGTAGTTGAAGCCCAGACGGTCGTGGTCAAGCCAGCCCATGTCCGGCGCACGGCCCTGGTTGCGCTCGGAGTCGATGCGCTCCTTCAGCGCCGCGTCGGCCAGCGCGACCATGCCGCCCTCGCCGGTGGTGAGCTGCTTGTTGGCGTAGAAGCCGAACGCCGCCGGGTGCCCGCGCGACCCGACGCGCCGGCCGTCGGCGTGCACGGCCCCGAGCGCCTCGCAGGCGTCCTCGACGATCGGCCGCCCCAGGCGCTCGAAGGCCGGCAGGTCGGCGGGGTAGCCGAAGATGTGGACCGGCAGCAGCGCCGTCGTGCGGTCGGTCACGGCGGCGGCCGCCGCCTCGGGATCGAGGTTCAGCGTGCGCGGGTCGATGTCGGCGAACACCGGCCGCGCGCGCTCGTAGAGCACGACGTTGGCGCTGGCCACGAACGAGAACGGCGACGTCACCACCTCGTCGCCATCCGCGACGCCCACGGCGCGCAGCGCCAGATGCAGGCCCGCGGTGCCGCTCGACACGGCGCACGCGTGCGGCGCGCCCACCCAGTCGGCGAAGGCGCGCTCGAAGGCCGGCACGCACGGCCCCAGCGAGAGCTGCCCCGAGCGCAGGACCTCGATCGCCGCCGCCTCCTCCTCGGGACCGAGGACGGGCTTGGCCAGCGGGATGACCTCGGTGCTCGTCTGGGTCACGCGGCGTCGGTGGGTGCGGCCTGCTCGCGGCGTCCGCGCCGGCCGGGCTGCTCGGCGTAGGCCAGCGAGTCGACGAGCGCCTCCCAGGAGGCGGCGATGATGTTCTCGTTGACGCCGATCGAGCCCCAGACGTCGAGGCCGTCGGAGGCATCGATGAGGACGCGGGTGGTGGCGCCGGTGCCGTGGTGCTCATCGAGGATCCGCACCTTGTAGTTGACGAGCTCGATGTCCTTCAGGTGCGGGTGGATCTCGCCGATGGCGTCGCGCAGCGCCGCGTCCAGGGCATGGACGGGGCCGTTGCCCTCGGCGGTGCGCACGTAGCGGTCACCGTTGGGCGGGGGGGTCCAAATCTTGATCGTCGCCTCGGTCTCGACCTGCCCGTCGACGCGCTGCTCGACGATGACCCGCCAGGACTCCAGGCGGAAGAGCTGCTCGTAGTCGCCGGACTCCTGGCGCAGCAGCAGGTCGAAGGAGCCGTCGGCGGCCTCGAACTGGTAGCCGGCGTGCTCGAGCAGCTTGACGCGATCGATCACGCGCTGGGCCGCGGCATCGTCGAGCTCCAGGCCGGCCGCCGACGCCCGCTCGGAGACGGTGTGGCGACCGGCGAGCTCGGAGACCAGCAGCTCGCGCGTGTTCCCCACCAGGCCGGGCTCGACGTGCTCGAAGGTCGCGCTGTCGGCCCGCACGCCGGCGACGTGCATCCCGCCCTTGTGGGCGAAGGCGTCGCGGCCGACGTAGGGCTGCGAGCGGTTCGGCGGGCGGTTGAGCAGCTCGTCGACGAAGTGGGCGGTCTCCGTGAGGCGCCCCAGCTGCTCGTCGGCCAGCACGCGAACGCCCATCTTCAGCTGGAGGTTGGCGATGATCGAGACGAGGTTGGCGTTGCCCGTGCGCTCCCCCACCCCGTTCATCGTCCCCTGCACCTGCCGCGCGCCGGCGTCGACGGCGGCCAGCGAGTTGGCCACGCCGCACTCGGCGTCGTTGTGGCAATGGATGGCCACGCGGACCTGCTCGCCGAGGGCGGCCACCGCGGCCGCCGTCGCCTCCGCGACCTGCGGTGGCAGCGACGAGCCGTTCGTGTCGCACAGGACGACCGTCTCGGCCGCCGCCCCGGCGGCCGCGCGCAGGCAGTCCAGCGCGTAGTCGCGGTCGTCGCGGAAGGCGTCGAAGAAGTGCTCGGCGTCGTAGATGACGCGCTTGCCGGCTTCCACGAGGAAGGCCACCGACTCGGCGATCATGGCCAGGTTCTCGGCGCGGTCGACGCGCACGACCTTGTCGAGGTGCAGGCCCCATGTCTTGCCCACGATCGTGCACACGGGCGCGAAGCAGCCCGCGAGCACCCGCAGGCCCTCGTCGTCGCTGGCGGCCATGCCGCGGCGGCGCGTCATGCCGAACGCGGCGATCTCGGCGTGCTCGAAGCGCTCCTCGGAGAGCAGCTCGAAGAGCTCGAGCTCCTTCGGGTTGGAGGCCGGGAAGCCGGCCTCGACGAGGTGCACGCCGAGCTCGTCGAGCTTGCGTGCGACACGGACCTTCTCGGCCGCCGACAGCGTCAGGCCGGGGCCCTGCATGCCGTCGCGCAGCGTGGCGTCGTAGAGCTGGAGATCGGACACGGCGTGGAGTTCCTTTCGGTAGCGGACAGGCGGACACGGAGCAGCGGCACGCGCTACGCGCGCGCGCCGCTACCGAATTCGCCGGCCGCCTCCGGTCACGCCACTAAGGAGTCCTCCGCGGGGCATCCGGCCCCGCGGTCTGAAGAACGCGGTCGGCGTCCAACCGCCCGACATCGGGCACGGGATCGAGCCACTCGCGGTAGCGCTCGGTGCGCCCGTACAGCGCGTCGTCGAACGCCTTCTGCACCGCGCGCGTGATCTCGCCCGGCTCGCCGCCGCCGATCGCGTGGTCGTCGACCTCGCGCACGGGAACGAGCTCGGCCGCCGTCCCGGTCATGTAGATCTCGTCGGCCAGGTACAGCTCGGCGCGCGCCAGGTCGCGCTCGACGACCTCGAAGCCGAGGTCGCGGGCGATCTGGATCGCCGACTTGCGGTTGATGCCGTCGAGGATGCCGGCCGTCTGCGGCGGGGTGTAGATGCGGCCGTCGCGCACGACGAAGATGTTCTCCCCCGAGCCCTCGCACACGTGTCCGTGGTCGTCGAGGAGGATGGCCTCCTCGTAGCCTGCCTTGTGCGACTCGATCTTGGCCAGGATCGAGTTGAGGTACTGGCCTGAGGCCTTGGCGTGCGGGATCAGCGAGTCCGAGCTGATCCGCCGCCACGAGGAGACCTTGGCCCGCACCCCGTCGCGCTTGCCCTCCTCCCCCAGGTACGCCGCCCACTGCCAGACGGCGATGGCGACGTCGACCGGCGCGTCGAGCGGGAACAGCCCCATCGTGCCGTAGCCCCGGAAGACGAGCGGGCGGATGTAGCACGACCGAAAGCCGTTGCGGCCGATCAGCTCGAGCGTGGCCTGGCGCAGCTGCTCACGCTCGAACGGGATCGGCATGTAGTAGAGCTCGGCCGACCTGTAGAGCCGGTCGACATGGTCGGCGTGGCGGAAGACCGCCGGCCCGATCTCGGTGTCGTAGCAGCGGACTCCCTCGAAGACGCCCGTGCCGTAGTGCAGGCCGTGCGTGAGTACGTGGACCTTCGCGTCCTCCCAGTTGACGAACTCTCCGTTCATCCAGATGAGGTCCGCTTGCTCCACGACTCGCTCCTTGGGGTCAGAGGTGTGCGAGCACCGCCTGCGTCGCCTCGGCCGTGCTCGCGTTGCCGCCGAGGTCCCTGGTCCGCAAGCCCTCGTCGAGCGCGCGGTCCACCGCCGATTCTAGGGCGGCGGCCTCCGCTTGGCGACCGAGTCCGTGGCGGAGCATGAGCGCGGCCGAGAGGAACATGGCGAGCGGATTGGCGATTCCCTGCCCGGCGATGTCGGGGGCCGTGCCGTGGACGGGCTCGAAGAGGCCGGGCCCGTCGCCGCCCAGCGAGGCGCTGGGCAGCAGGCCCAGCGAGCCCGTCATGACCGAGGCTTCGTCGCTGAGGATGTCGCCGAACATGTTCTCGGTCAGGACCACGTCGAAGTGCCGCGGCGCGGTGACGAGCTTCATCGCGGTGGAGTCGACGAGCGCGTGCTCCAGCTCGATGTGCGGGAACTCGGCGCTGTGGACGCGACTGACCACCTCGCGCCACAGGCGGCTCGTCTCCAGGACGTTGGCCTTGTCGACGCTGGTGACGCGCGACCGGGCCGCTGCGAAGGCCGTGCGCGCGATGCGCTCGATCTCCGCCGACGAGTAGGCGCAGAGGTCGCTCGCCGTATCGTCGGTGCGCGTCTTCTCGCCGAAGTAGATGCCCCCGGTCAGCTCACGCACCACGAGCAGGTCGGTGCCCTGGACGACCTCGCGCCGCAGCGGGCTGGCCTCGATGAGCGCCTCCACGGCGCGCACCGGACGCAGGTTGGCGTAGAGCCCGAGGGCCTTGCGCAGCCCCAGGAGCCCCTGCTCGGGGCGGGGCGCCGCGGGATCGGTGGTGTCCCACCGAGGGCCGCCGACGGCGGCGAGCAGGACGGCATCGGCGGCCGCGCACGCGGCCAGCGTCTCGTCGGTCAGCGCGGTGCCGTGGGCATCGATCGACGCGCCGCCGAACGGATGCTCGGCGAAGTCGAAGTCGCCCAGCCGCGACAGGACCTCGAGAGTCGGGGCGGTGATCTCGGGACCGATCCCGTCGCCCGGTAGCACCGCGATGCTCACAGCCATTGGTCGGGCAGCTTATGGTGTCGCCGAGCCGATGAGGGGTGGCAGAGACGAGGCGAAGGAGCTTCGCGAGCAGCTCGAGGCCGAGCGACGCGCGCGCCGCGACGCCGAGCGCGTCGCGGAGGAGAACCTGCGCGCGCTCTACGAGCGCCAGGACGAGCTCGAGCTCCTGGAGATGGTGGCCGGCGCCTCGAACGAGGCGACGGCGATCGAGCCGGCGCTCGGCGCGGCCATCGTGCACGTCTGCGCGCACATGCGGTGGCCCGTCGGTCACGCCTACCTGGCCGACGAGAGCTCGGGCGCGCTGCGGTCGACCGGCGTCTGGTACCTCGAGGACGAGGCGCGCTTCGCCGCCTTCCGCGAGGCCACGGAGAAGAACGCCGAACCCGGGTTGGCGTCGCTCGTCATCGGCGCGGGCGACCCGGCATGGGTGGCCGACGTGGCCTCCGAGCCCGGCTTCCCGCGCTCGGAGGCCGCCGTCGCCGCCGGGCTGCGCTCGGGGTTCGGCTTCCCCATCCTCATCGAGCTGCGCACGGTCGGCGTGCTCGAGTTCTTCGCCGACCGGCACGCCGAGCCCGATCCGGTCCTGCTGGGCGTGATGGCGCAGATCGGGGTGCAGCTGGGACGGGTGGTCGAGCGCGTGCGCGCGCGAGCGGAGCTCGAGCGCTCGAACGCGGACCTGGAGGCGTTCGCCTACCTCGCCTCGCACGACCTCGCCGAGCCGCTGCGCTCGGTCTCGGGCTTCGTCTCGCTGCTGGAGCGCCGGTACCGCGATCGTCTCGACGACGAGGGCCTCGAGCTCATCGCCTACGCGGTCGACGGCGTGGCGCGCATGCAGCGGATGATCGACGACCTCCTCCTCTACTCGCGGGCGGGCACGGTGGACCTGCGGCGCGAGCGGGTGGCGGCCGGCGATGTGGTGGCCGCGGCGCTGCGCGACCTCGCCCCCGCGGTCGCCGAGCGCGGCGCGAGCGTCGAGGTCGGCGAGCTGCCGGAGGTGCACGCGGATCCGACCCAGCTTCAGCGCGTGGTCCAGAACCTGCTCGCCAACGCGATCAAGTTCACCGCGGCCGGCGTCACGCCGCGCGTTGTGATCAGCGGTCGCGCCGGCGACGGCGCCTGCGAGCTGGCGGTGGCCGACAACGGGATCGGCGTGGACGCCGACGACGCCGAGCGCGTCTTCGAGATGTTCGCCCGCGTCCGCAGCGCGGGCGACTACGAGGGCACCGGCCTGGGGCTGGCCATCTGCCGGCGGATCGTCGAGCGCCACGGCGGTCGGCTGTGGGTCGAGCCCAACGCCGGCGGCGGCAGCGTCTTCCGCCTCGCGCTGCCGCGCTAGCGTTTGCCGCGGTCCAGCTGCTGCATGCTCGTCTTCGTCGTCCGCCGCGTGCTCTCCGTCCTCGCCGTCATGGTCGGCGTGGCGGCGGTCGTCTTCAGCGTCTCCTTCGCCCTGCGGCCCGAGCGCGTCGACGACGGCAGCGGCTATCCACACCAGCTCCTGCACTACCTGGAGCGCGCCTTCCTGCACGCCGACCTCGGGCGCTCGACCGACGTCCGCACCGGCGCCCAGCCCGTGATGGCCGTGGTGCGCGCGGGCCTGCCCGCCGACCTGTCGCTCGTCGTCGGCGGCCTCCTCGTGGGCGCGGCCCTCGGCATCGCGCTGGGAGCGCTGGCCGAGCGGCGGCGCGGCTCGCTTGTCGGCCGTGGCCTGGACGGGTTCGCCGCCTTCGGCATGAGCGCGCCCGTCTACTGGGTCGGCGCGATGGTCGTGGTCTTCTTCCACCCCGAGGTCGGGCGGCTTGCGCGGCTGCCGATCAGCACGCCCAACACGTACGAGCCGCTCACCCACGATCCCCTGGCGTGGCTGCAATCGCTGTGGCTGCCGTGGATCATCCTCGGCCTGCCGCTGACGGCGATCACGATGCGGATGATGCGATCCACGCTGTCGGACGTCATGCGCGAGGACTTCGTCCGCACCGCGTACGGAAAGGGGCTGAGCCGTGCGCGCGTCCTGCGTCGCCACGCCGTCCCCGCGGCCAGTGCGCCGGTCATCTCGCTCGTGGGCGTGTCCATGGGCACGCTCATCACCAACGCGACCCTGCTCGAGCTCACGTTCAGCGTGCCGGGGAACTTCAGCCTCCTGACGCGCGCGCTCGACGAGGGCGACCTCCCGCTGATCCAGGGCGTCGCCATCGCCGGCGCCGTGTTCGTCGTGGCGGCCAACCTCCTGGCCGACCTCGTCCACGCCTGGCTGGACCCGCGCGTCCGCGAAGCCTGACTAGGGCGAGAGGACCTTCACCGCCGAGGCGAAGCCGGTGCCCAGCGCCGGCTGGACGGCCATGTGCAGGTAGCCGAGCGCCTCGAGCTCGCGGGCGCGCCGCAGCGCACCGGCGTCGATCGGCCGCAGGCCCCCGTCGCGCGCCAGCTGGCTGACGACGGCCTTCGCCTCCTCGTCGTCGCCGGCGATGAAGACGTCGAGCGGCTGCCCGGCGACCGCGCCGGTCAGCAGGGTGCCGGCGAACGTCGTGTTGAAGGCCTTGACCACCTTGCTGGGGTCCGGAGCCTCGGCGGCGATCACCTCGGCGCCCGAGTTGAACGGCTCCACCCAGGCGCCGCTGAGCGGCTCGAACGCGCTGATGTCGACGGGATTGGTGACGTCGACGATGACCGTGCCGTCGAGCTGGTCGGCGAGCTCGCGGACGATGTGCGGTGCCTCGGTGTACGGAACCGCGAGCACGGTCACGTCGCCCCCGACCTGCTCAGACGCGCTCACGTCGCCCAGGCCGCTGAGCTCGTCGGCGAGATCCTCGGCCTTGCCGATGTGGGTGCCGACGAAGGTGACGTGGTGCCCGCCCGCCATCGCGCGGGCGGCGACGCCACGCGCCATGTTGCCGGTGCCGACGACCGTGACCCTCATGGCTCCACGCGCGGGCCCTTGACGTCGGCGGGCGTGGGCGCGCGGAAGTCGGGATCGACGTGCTCCTCGTGGGTCTCGCCGTCGAGCTCGTGCACGACGATGGTGGGCTCCCCGAACTGGCGCGCCCAATTGCGCGCCTCGGCACGGGCGTCGGCCAGGGTCGCCTGCTCGGCGAGAGGCGTCGGGTCGCCCGCGTAGCGCACGACCCAGCGGTGTCGCGACAACGGCACGATCTCGAGGCGGTGACCGGTCACAGCGCTGGACTGGGTCATAGGCCGCCGGGCGCGGGTCAACAGGCCGCTCTTGCACGGCGTGGCCGGAGCCCTAATGCCGAGGGCAGGCGAAACGACAGGATGAGGAGACCCAGATGAAGACCCTCGAGGACGTCCAGACATGGCGCGGCATGCAGGTCGTCGACGCCGACGGCGACAAGATCGGGACGATCGACCACATCTACCTCGACCGTCAGACCGGCGAGCCCGAGTGGGCGACGGTCAAGACCGGGTTGTTCGGCCTGAAGACGAGCTTCGTGCCGATCGCCGACGCCGAGGTCACCGACGACGGCACGGTGCGGGTGCCCGTCCAGAAGGAGCAGGTCAAGGACGCGCCGAGAGTCGAGCCCGAGGGCGAGGAGCTGTCCCCCGAGCAGGAGCGATGTCTCTGGGAGCACTACGGCAGGTCGGACTACGACGAGTGGCAGGGCGAGGACCGCACCACGGCGCTCGACCTTCCCACGGAGGACGAGGGGCGCTTCGCGCGGGCCCGCGGCGAGGACGAGGACGTCCCCGCGATCGTGGGCGTCCGCCTGCGCCGCTACGTCGTCGTGGTCGCACCGCCCGACGGCGAGCGCTGACGGCGCCCTCGCCGCCGACCGTCAGAGGGCGGTGGTGACGGGGCCGGTGCGCTCGCGGTCGCGCTCGTAGGCAGCGATGGCCTCGTCCTGGAGCAGGGTGAGAGCGATGTCGTCGAGGCCGTTGAGCAGGCGGTGCTTGGTCTCGGCGTCGATCTCGAAGCCGGCGCTGCCGCCCGGCCACCTGACCTCTTGGCCGGCGAGGTCGACCTCGGCCTCGCCGGCGCCGGCGATCGCGCGCACGTCCTCGGCGGCGAGGGTCACGGGCAGCAGGCCGATCTTCGTGCAGTTGGAGTGGAAGATGTCGGCGAAGCTCGGCGCGATGATCGCCCGGAAGCCGTAGTCCTCGAGCGCCCACGGGGCGTGCTCGCGGCTGGAGCCGCAGCCGAAGTTGCGCCCGGCGACGAGGATCTCGTTGCGCGGCAGGTCCCAGTCGGGCTCCTTGGCCCAGTCGTGGAAGAGGAACTCGCCGAAGCCGGTGCGCTCGACGCGCTTGAGGAACTGCTTGGGGATGATCTGGTCGGTGTCGACGTCGTCGCGCGCGAGGACGCTCACCGGCCCGGAGATGGTCGTGATCGGCTCCACGGTCAGCTCCACTCCCTGATATCGACGAAGCGGCCCTCGATGGCGGCCGCGGCGGCCATCTCCGGACTGACGAGGTGGGTGCGCCCGCCGCGTCCCTGGCGCCCCTCGAAGTTGCGGTTCGACGTCGACGCGCAGCGCTCGCCGGGCTTGAGGATGTCGGGGTTCATGCCCAGGCACATCGAGCAGCCCGCGCCGCGCCAGTCGAAGCCGGCGGCCCTGAACACCTCGTCGAGCCCCTCGGCCTCGGCCTGGAGCTTCACCTGCACCGAGCCCGGGACGACCATCGCGTAGAGCTCGGAGGCCACGTGGCGTCCCTCCACCACCCGCGCGGCCGCCCGCAGGTCGCCGATGCGCGAGTTCGTGCACGAGCCGATGAAGACGCGGTCCAGGTGGATGTCCTGGATCGGGGTGCCCGGCTGCAGGTCCATGTAGTGCAGCGCGCGCTCCTCGCCCTCGCTCGAGGGCTCGGGGACCGCGGAGGTCACCGGCACGACCTGCGCCGGGTTGGTCCCCCACGAGACCATCGGGCTCAGCGCCGAGGCATCCACCGTGAGCTCGCGATCGAAGGCGGCGCCGCCCTCGGTGTGCAGCGTGCTCCAGGCGTCGTCGATCGGCGCCCCGCGCTGCTCCACCCAGGCGAAGGTGGTGTCGTCCGGCGCCACCATCCCGGCTCGCCCGCCGCCTTCGATCGTCATGTTGCAGACGGTCATCCGCCCCTCCATCGACAGCGCCTCGATGGGCGGGCCCGCGTACTCGACGACGTGCCCGGCCGCTCCGTCGACGCCCATCTGCCCGATCGTGCCGAGGATCAGGTCCTTGGCGGTGACGCCGAAGCCGAGCTCGCCCTCGTACCGGATCAGCATCGACTTGGGCTTGCGCTGCACCAGGCACTGGGTGGCCAGCACGTGCTCGACCTCGCTGGTGCCGATGCCGAAGGCCAGCGCTCCGAAGGCTCCGTGGGTGGCGGTGTGGCTGTCGCCGCAGACGATCGTCATGCCCGGCTGGGTCACCCCGAGCTCCGGTCCGATGACGTGGACGATGCCCTGGTGCTCGGAGCCCAGCGAGTAGAGCGGGACGCCGAACTCCTCGCAGTTGCGCTCGAGCGTCTCGACCTGGACGCGGCTGAGCTCGTCGCGGATGCGCGCCGCGATCGGCGTGCCGTCGGTGGGTACGTTGTGGTCGGCGGTGGCCAGCGTCCGATCGGGCCGGCGCACCGGGCGCCCGGCGAGCCGAAGGCCGTCGAAGGCCTGCGGCGAGGTGACCTCGTGCACGAGGTGCAGGTCGATGTAGAGCAGGTTGTCGGCGACCTCGTGGGCGTCCCAGATCTTGTCGAACAGGGTGCGGGGCATGGGCGATCAGCTCCTGCGCAGTCCGGCGGAGACGACGGCCAGGATGGCGGCGTCGCCGGGTCCGGGGTTCTCGAAGTGGTGGGGCAGGTCGGCGTCGAAGGTCACACAATCGCCAGCGGCCAGCTCGTGGCGCTCGCCGTCGATGTCCAGGACGACGGTGCCGCTCTCGACCAGGGCGATCTCGCGGCTGCCGGGCTCGTGCATCGGCGGGTCCCCCGGGCCACCGGTCTGCGCGCCCGCCTTCAGGGTGTGGCGGCTGAGCTCGGCGCGCTGGCCGGGCAGCGGGGCCGTGAGGATCTCGATGCCGTGGCCGCCGCCCGCCGCGCCGCCGCGGCGGCGCTCGTGGCGGTGGACGATCGTCACGGTGCCGGCCTCGTCGAGGCGCAGGAGCTGGCTGAGGCGCAGCTCCAGCCCGGCGGCGATGCGGCCGGCGATCTGGAGCGTGGGACTCGTCTCGCCGCGCTCGACCTGGCTGAGCATCGGGGCGCTCACGCCCGAGCGCACGGCCAGCTCGCGCAGCGAGAGGTCCATCGCCTCGCGCAGGGCGCGCACGCGCGGGCCGATGTGGATGCTGCGCTCGAGCTCGTCGACCAGGGCCACGATACGAGTGTACGTTATCGCATACGGCGCGGCGGGCGAGTGGACCTGGCGAGGGGCTGCAGGTAGCCTCGGCCCTTCGGTGGACCCGGGGGCTGAGAGCGTCATCGCTGCGCCGGCGGGCGTCCTGTGCGTGCGCCTGCTGGGTGGCTTTCGGCTCTCTGTCGGCGACCGCGAGGTCACGACGGTCGACGCCCCGCGCCTGCAGTCGCTGCTGGCCTACCTCGTGCTCCGCAGGGACACGCCGCACCCGCGCGAGCGCCTCGCCGCCCTGTTCTGGCCCGACTCCGAGGAGTCCCAGGCGCGGACGAACCTGCGCCAGGCGCTGCACCTGCTGCGCCGCGCGCTGCCGGACCTCGAGCGCTACCTCGAGAGCGAGACGCGGTCGGTGCGCTGGCGCGCCGATGGCCCGTACTGGCTCGACGTGGCCGAGCTCGAAGGCCATGCCGCCCGCGCCCAGCGCGCGCGCGAGGACGGCGACGCGGGCGCCGAGCGGACCGCGCTGGAGGAGGCGATCGCGCTGTACGCCGACGACCTCCTGCCCAGCTGCTACGACGACTGGATCACGCGCGAGCGCGAGCGCCTGCGCGAGACCTTCGCGCGCGCCGCCGCGCGGCTCACCGACCTGCTCGAGGTCGAGCGCGACTATCGCGCCGCGATCCCGTGGGCGCGCAGGCTGCTCGACGACGATCCGCTCAACGAAGGCGCCTGCCGGCGCCTCATGAGGCTCTACGCGCTGAGCGGCGATCGCGCGCGGGCGCTGCGCGTCTTCCATGGGTGCGCGACGGCGCTGGCACGGGAGCTGGGCGTGGAGCCGAGCGCCGAGACCCGCGCCGCCCACGAGGCCCTGCTCGAGCCCGAGGCGCCGGGCGCGCCCGACGCGATCAGCCCCGCCGCGCGCGGCACGTCGCTCGTCGGCCGCGGCGGCGAGTACGAAGCGCTGCAGGCGGCATGGCGCCGGGCCGCCGCCGGCGAGGCCGTGCTGGCGGTGATCGCCGGCGAGGCAGGGATGGGCAAGTCGCGGCTGGTCGAGGAGCTGCGCGACTGGGTCACGCGAGACGGCGTCGCCGCCGCGGCGAGCCGCTGCTACTCGGCGGCCGGGGGCCTGTCCTACGCCCCGGTGGTCGAGCTGCTGCGCTCGCCGGCGATCGCACCCAGCCTGCGCCGCCTCGGGGATCCCTGGCTCGGCGAGCTCGCGCGGCTGCTGCCCGAGCTGCTCGACGAGCGCCCCGACCTGCCCGCGCCCCCGCCGCTGATCGACGACTGGCAGCGGTCACGGCTGCTCGGGGCGCTGTCGCACGCCGTGCTGGCCGAGCAGCGGCCACTGCTGCTTGCCGTCGACGACCTGCAATGGTGCGACCGCGAGACGCTGGGCTGGCTGCACTACCTGCTGCGGTCGAACCCGCGAGCACCGCTGCTCGTGGTGGCCACGGCCCGGTCCGAGGAGCTTGGTCCGAAGCATCCCGCACAGGCGCTGCTGCTGGGCGCGCGCGGCGCCGGGCAGGCGGTCGAGCTCGAGCTCGAACCCCTCGTTCGGGCCGACACGGCGGCGCTTGCGAGCCAGGTGTCGGGCCGGGACCTCGACGAGGCGCACGCCGCGGCGCTGTTTCGCGAGACCGAGGGCAATCCGCTGTTCGTCGTCGAATGGGTGCGGGCCGGGCGAGCTGACGAGGTCGTCGAAGCTGCGGACGGCCGTGGACGCGAGCTGCCGCCCAGGGCCCACTCGGTCATCGAGGCGCGGCTCGCCCAGCTGTCGGCGCCCGCGCAGGAGCTCGCCAGCCTCGCCGCGACGGTGGGCCGGGCGTTCACCTTCGACGTCCTCGCACTGGCCAGCGCCCGCGGCGAGGAGCAGGTGATCGACGCGCTCGACGAGCTCTGGCAGCGGCGCATCGTCCGCGAGCGCGCTGACGACAGCTACGACTTCACCCACGACAAGCTGCGCGACGCCGCCTACCGCAGCGTGGGATCGCCGCGTAGGCGCGTCTTGCACCGGCGCGTCGCGCAGGCGCTCGAGCGGCTGCACGCGAGCGACCTCGACGGCGTGAGCGCCGCCCTGGCCGCCCACTACGAGCGCGCCGGATCGCCCGAGCGCGCGATCGAGTTCTACGCCCGGGCGGCGGCAACCGCACATCGCGTCTACGCCAGCCAGGAGGCCATCACCTTGCTCTCCCGGGCGCTCGAGCTGCTCGGCGCCCGTCCTCCGAGCCGGGAGCGCGACCTGCGCGAGCTCGCGCTGCGCACGGCGCTCGGCGTGGTCCTCGTGGTGTTCAAGGGCTACGGCACCCGTGAGGTCACCGAGACGTATGCCCGCGCGTGGGAGCTCTGCGAAGGGCTCGGGGAGGCGCCCACCGCTCCCGTCGTCCGCGGCGTCGGGCTGTCGTGCCTGACCCGGGGCGAGCTGCGACGCGCGCGCGAGCTGGCGCGGCTGCTGCTCGAGCTCGGAGAGCGCGAAGGCGATCGAATGGTCCGCGTCGAGGGCCACTACCTGCTGGGCGTCACCACCTTCTGGCTGGGCGAGCTGACGGTGGCCCGGGACCACCTCGAGCGCGCGATCTCCGCCTACGTGCCCGAGCGGGCGCGCTCGCACCTGGGGCTCTACTCGCAGGATCCGCGGATCGTCTGCCTCAGCCGACTGGCCTACACGCGCTGGCACCTCGGCGACGCCGAGGAGGCGGACGACCTCGCGGCGCGGGCGCTGGCCCTCGCCGAGGAGCTCGAGCACCCCTTCAGCCTCGCCTACGCGCTGACCTTCGTCACGTGGCTGGCCATCGACACGCACGACGACCGGCGTGCACGCGAGCTCGCCGAGCGCCTCGCCGGCCTCGCCGACGACCACGGCCTCGGGTACCTGCAGCCGATGGGCACGTTCCTGCGCGGCTGGATGCTGGTGGCCGACGGCCGCGCCGAGGACGGCATCGCGATGATGCATGAGGGCCTCGATCCCTACCGGCGCAGCGGGCAACTGCTCTACATGCCGTGGTCGCTGCTCCTGCTGGCACGGCTCGCGCTGGCGGCCGGGCGGGCCGACGTCGCGCGCGCGGCGCTGGCCGAGACCGAGAGCATCGCCGAGGCGACGGGCCAGCGCGTCATGGACCCGGAGTTGCACCGGCTCCGCGGCGAGCTGGCGCTCGCGGAGGGCGCGGGCCACGCCGACGCCGCGCCGCACTTCGCGCGCGCGCTGGACGTCGCCCGGCGCCACGGCTCCGAAGCGCTCGAGCGCCGCGTGACCGCGAGCCTGGCGAACGCCCGCTGAACGTTCTGAGAACGCCACGGCGGCTATACCCCCGCAGTCCGTCGACATCAGAGAAACGGGAGGCTTCCCATGGCAACCACCGACGTGACCGCCGAGCTGGCCGGCGCCCTGCGCGGCGAGCTCTTCACACCGGGCCACGAGGACTACGACGACGCGCGCAGCGTCTACAACGCGATGATCGACCGCCGTCCCGCGGCGGTCGCGCGCTGCGCCGACGTCGCCGACGTCATCGCCACGGTCCGCTTCGCGCGTGAGGAGGGACTCGACCTCTCGGTCCGCGGGGGCGGCCACAGCGTGCCGGGCTTCGGGACCAACGACGGGGGCGTCGTCTGCGACCTGTCGGCGATGCGGGGCATCCGCGTCGAGCCCGAGCGCAGGACGGTCCGCGCCGAGGGCGGCTGCACCTGGGGCGACCTCGATCACGCGACCCACGCCTTCGGCCTCGCGACGACCGGCGGCATCATCTCGACCACCGGGGTCGCCGGGCTGACGCTCGGCGGCGGCATCGGCTACCTGGCGCGCGGGCACGGTCTCTCGTGCGACAACCTCATCTCGGCCGACGTCGTGCTGGCCGACGGAACGCTCGTCACCGCCAGCGAGGACGGTGACGCCGACCTGCTCTGGGCGCTGCGCGGCGGAGGCGGGAACTTCGGCGTGGTCACCTCGCTCGAGTTCCGCCTGCGCCCGGTGAGCACGATCTACGGCGGCCCGATCCTCTACCCCGTCGATCGCGCGGGCGACCTCATGCGCTTCTACCGCGAGTTCATCGCGGACGCGCCCGAGGAGCTGGGCGCGTTCTTTGGCTTCCAGATCGCGCCGCCGCTGCCCTTCATCCCCGAGGATCGCCACGGCGAGACGATGTGCCTGATGGTGGCCTGCTGGTCGGGCCCCGTCGAGGACGGCGAACGCGCGGTCGCGCCGCTGCTCGACGCGGCGCCCGTCGCAGCGTCGCACGTCGGCCCGATGCCCTATCCGGCGCTCAACAGCGCGTTCGACGGGCTCCTGCCCAAGGGCCTGCAGCACTACTGGAAGGCGGCCTTCGTGCGCGAGCTGACCGACGATGCGATCGCCGCGCACGTCGAGCACGGGCCGCGGGTCCCGGCGGTGGAGTCGACCATGCACCTGTATCCGATCAACGGCGCCGCGCAGCGCGTCGGCAACGAGGACACGGCCTTCGCCTACCGCGACGCGACCTTCGCCTGCGTGATCGCGGGGATGTGGCCCAACCCGGCCGACAACGAGCGCAACGTGGCGTGGGTGCGCGACTACTGGGAGGCGATCCACCCGCATTCGGAGTCCGGCGGCTACGTCAACTTCATGGCCGGCGACGACCAGGACCGCGTCCGCGACAACTACCGCGAGAACTACGACCGGCTGGCCGCGCTCAAGCGCCGGTACGACCCCGACAACCTCTTCCACGTCAACCAGAACATCGCGCCGGCTTAGCAGGGGGGGCGGGAAGGAACGCCTGCGCACGGGCGTCGTGGAAGGTGCGTGCGCAGGCGGCTTCCCGCATCCATGCTCGCCCTCGCGATCGCGGTCGCGCTCGCGGCGCCTGCCGCGCGGGCGTCGAGCCTCGTCTACCTCAAGGGCGGCGACATCTATCGGGCCTCGCCGGGTGGCACGCGCAAGGCGATCGTGGTGCGCGCGCGGGACGGCCGGTCCTTCAGCGCGGTGACCCAGGACGACCGCGGTCGGCTCTACGCGGTCGAGGAGCCGTCGCGGCGCTGGGTGCGCTTCACCGCGTCGGGCCGGCCTGTGGGCCGGCCGTTCGACAGCGCCGGCGCGGGACTGCACCGCCACTACGACCCCGCGCGCAACCGCCCGGGCTTCACCGGACCGCTCGACGTCCAGGCGTCGAGCGGCGGGACCATGCTCACGCAGTGGGGCATCGTCGAGCAGCTCGCGGGCGCGCGCGACGTGGCCGTGCTCGTGTCGAGCTCGACTCGCAAGCGCGACCTCACCGGCACCACGCCCACGAACGGCCTGGCCTGGCCCTCGTTCCTATCCGATGGCACGGTCATCGCCGGGGCCTTCGACAACAGGCTCAAGGGCTACGGCATCTGGTACTTCCGGCCGCGCAGCAAGGTGGTCCGCTTCTGGTTCGGGCCCACCGACAGCACGCGGCGCCTGGCCAATCCCGAGGTCACGCGCAGGGGCGACTTCATCGCCGCCACCATCGACCGTGACAACGTGCCGTCCCGAGACGACGAGATCGTCGTCGGCCACCTGCCCGGCCCGCCGCCGGCGGTTCCCGATCGCGATTGCACGTGGCCCAATCCGAACGGGACGATGTCGGGCTTGACGTGGTCGCCGGACGGGACGACGCTGGCCTGGACCGACGGCGCCGGCCTGTGGACCGCGCGCCTCACGGTCCCGACCCAGACCGGCCAGGCCTGCGTGGTCTCCGCCAAGCATCTGCTGGCGCGTGGGGCGACATCGCCGGATTGGGGGCCGGCCCAGGTGCCGGCCGGCTGACCTGCGGCCTCGCGTAGCCTGCCTCGGGTGGCGCCGTTCGTCGCACCCGACGTCCTCGTCCTCGCCGGCGGCGGCGTCGTGGGCGAGGCGTGGATGACCGGCCTGCTGGCCGGCGTCGAGGATGCGGCCGGGGTCGACCTGCGCCGGCTGGAGGCCTTCGTGGGCACGTCGGCGGGCGCGATCGTGGCGGCGCGACTGGCCGCCGGCGAGCGCCTGCGCCGTCCTGCGGGCCGGCGGACCGGCTCGGCCCGTGCCGGAACCGACGAGCAGCAGGAGGGGCTGCTGCACACCGCCGCGCGCTGGGGCTGGGCGGCGACCGCGCCCCTGGCGCCGCTGGCCACCGCGCTGGCCGCGCCCGGCGGCGCCTTCGTGCGCTCGGCGCTGCTCGCACGCGCGCCGGACACCGGTCGCACGCTCGAGGGGCTGCGCGCGCGCGTCGACGCGTCGGGGGTGCGCTTCGACGGTCGCCTTCGTGTGTGCTGCGTCGACAAGCGCTCCGGCCGGCGCGTGGTCTTCGGCGCCCCCGGCGCGCCGCCGGCATCGGTCGGCGAGTCGGTCGCCGCCTCGTGCGCCGTGCCCTGGGTCTTCGCCCCGATCCGCATCGGCGAGCGCGAGTACGTCGATGGCGGCGTGTGGAGCGTCACGAACCTCGACGCCGCGCCCGCCGGCCGCGACACGCAGGTCCTGTGCCTGGACCCCACCGCGGCGCTCACCTCGGTGCTGCGCCGAGCCTTCCGCGTCGCGGTGGCCGTCGAGCTGCAGATCCTGCGCGGGCGGGGCGCGCGCGTCGAGCACGTCAGGCCCGACGACACGGCCGTCGACGCGATGGGCTCGGACTTCATGTCCTCCGCGACCGCCGCGGCCGCGCTGGCCGCGGGCTACCGCCAGGGCCGCCGGCTCGGGGCGGGCTGAGCGCCGCCGTCCTGCACGGCGGCGCCCGTCACGGGGCGGCGAGCTCGGCGGCCGGCTCGGGCTCCTCCTCGGCCATGGCGCGCATGCGCCGCACGGCGTTGGTCAGCGCGCGCGAGTAGGCGATGCCCGACGCCTCGATGATGTCGGTGGTGACGGCCTGGCCGGCGCCCGTCGCGCGCTCGCGCTGGAGGACGCCCGGCAGCCCCACGCGCTCGCCGGCGTTCGCGCCCAGCTCGACCACGACCGACACCTCGCCGAGCGCGTCCTGGCCGCCGGTCACGGCGTCGACGCGGAACTCGCGCAGGCGCGCGTCGAGGCCCGTGGCCGCGTTGATGGCGCGGAAGACCGCGTCGATCGGACCGTCGCCGGTGAAGGCGCCCTGGGCCACCTCGCCCTCGGGCAGCCGGACGCCCACCGTGGCGTGCGGAGGACGCCGCGAGGAGGCCTCCACGTCGAACCACTCCAGCGTGTAGGCGCCGCGCTCCTCGCGCAGCTCGTCGGTGACGAGCGCCTCGAGGTCCATCGCGGTGACCTGCTTCTTCTTGTCCGCCAGCTCCTTGAAGCGCTTGAACGCGGTGTTGAGCGCCTGGCCGTCGACCTCGTAGCCCAGCTCCTGCAGCGCCGAGCGCAGGGCATGGCGACCGGAATGCTTGCCGAGCACCAGCTGGTTGGCGTCGAGCCCCACCGTGGTGGCGTCCATGATCTCGTAGGTCGAGCGCTCCTTGAGCACCCCGTCCTGATGGATGCCCGACTCGTGGGCGAAGGCGTTGCGCCCGACGACCGCCTTGTTGGGCTGCACGGGGTAGCCGGTCAGGCGGCTGACCAGGCGGCTGGTGCGCGCGATCTCGCGCGTGTTGACGCCGGTGCTCAGCCCCACGTCGGACGCGCGCGTGTGCAGGAGCATCACGATCTCCTCCAGCGAGGCGTTCCCGGCGCGCTCGCCGATGCCGTTGATCGCGCACTCGACCTGGCGCGCGCCGGCCCCGACGCCGGCGAACGAGTTGGCCACGGCGAGGCCGAGGTCGTCGTGGCAGTGCACCGACAGGACGACGTCGCGCAGGCCGGGCACGCGCTCGTACAGGCTGGTGAGGAAGTCCGCGTACTCCTGGGGCATCGCGTAGCCGACGGTGTCGGGGATGTTGATCGTCGTGGCGCCCTCGTCGATCGCGATCTGCAGCACCTCGGCCGTGAAGTCGAGATCCGCGCGCGTCGCATCCATGGGCGAGAACTCGACGTCGTCGCAATAGCCGCGCGCCTGAGCCACCGACGCGCGGGCCAGGCCCTTCACGTCCTCGCGCGTGGCCTGGAGCTGATGGACGATGTGGATGTCCGAGGTCGAGACGAAGGTGTGGATGCGCGGACGCTCGGCGTCGCGCACCGCCTCCCAGGCACGCTCGACGTCGGCCGCGTTGGCGCGCGCCAGGCCCGCCACGACCGGTCCGTCGACCTCCCGGGCAATGGCCTGCACGGCCTCGAAGTCGCCGGGCGAGGCGATCGGGAAGCCGGCCTCGATGATGTCGACGCCCAGGCGCGCGAGCTGGTGGGCGATCTCGAGCTTCTCGGCGGTGTTGAGCGAGATGCCGGGCGACTGCTCGCCGTCGCGCAGCGTGGTGTCGAAGATCAGTACTCGGTCGGGGGCCTGCGGTTGCATGATCGTCCTCTCGTGGGCTTCGTCCTGCGGCTTCTCTCGTGCTGGGTTTGCGGCTTCGCGGCCGCCACGCGCTATTCCCCCCGGAGGGGGAGGAGGAGAAGTCGAAGGGCGAGCTGGGACGCCATGCGTCCCGGCAGCGTAGCCGAGCCGCGGCGCGGCGCGCAACCCGCCGGGGTCAGGCGCCCCGCGGCTTGACGGCGTCGCGTGCGGTTTCACGGGATGGCCGTGGTGCATGCCCGCCGGCGCCAGTACCGTGAACGACAGTGCCTCGCCCTCTCGACACCGGCTTCCCGACGTCCGACGCGCAGGACGACTTCCAGCGCGTCCGCCGTCGCCAGGTCATGTCGCGCCTGGCGCGCCGGGTCGCGCGCGATCCCGGCGACGTCGACGTCATCCTGCCCTACGACGAGGTCGTGGCCGCGCTCGGCTACCTGGAGGAGTCCTACATCGGCCTTCAGACGGTGCCGCTGGACGCGATCCTCGGCACCGTCGACCGCACGAAGGGGTTCGACCGCCAGTTCCGCCCGACCACGGCCAGGGTGCGCGCCCGCTGGGAGCGCATCGCCAACGCCGTCCGCCGCGGCGAGCCGATGCCGCCCATCTCGCTGTTCAAGATCGGCGAGGTCTACTTCGTGCGCGACGGTCACCACCGCGTGTCGGTGGCGCGCGCCCTCGGCCGCACCGAGATCGACGCCTACGTCGTCGAGGTGCGCACGCGCGTGGGCGCGGACCGCACGCTGACCGTCGACGACCTCCCCAAGAAGAGCCACGAGCGCGTGTTCTACGAGCGCGTGCCGCTCCCCGGGCGGGCGCGCGGGCGCGTCCGCGTCACCGATGCCTGGGACTACGCCGAGCTGGCCGAGTCGGTCGAGGCGTGGGGCTTCCGGCTCATGCAGGACCGCGCCGAGTTCCTCGATCGCGCCACCGCCGCCCGGCTGTGGTTCGACGAGGAGTACGTGCCGGTCGTCGAGATGCTGCGCGAGGCGCAGATGATCGGCGAGGGCACCGAGACCGACGCCTACCTGCGCGTCTCCGCTCAGCGCTACCGGCTCATGCGCACGCACGACTGGAGCGAGGACGTCCTCGCTCGCGTGCGCGCCGACGAGCGCTAGGCGGGTGCGCCCGCCGCAGTCGCTTCCTTCGGCCGCGTCATCGACGCGCCGTCGGACGGATCGAAGACGTGGAGCTTGCGGGTGTCGAGCCACAGGCGCGTGCGCGAGCCCGGCCGCACGTCGCTGCCGGCGTCGACGCGCGCGACGGCGTGGCCGCTGGTGCCGCTCTGCGGGACGTCGGCGGTGCCCGCGTCCTCCTGGAGCTCGCGCAGCTCCTCGGTCTCGACCCCTCCGCCCTCGAAGTCGAAGTGCGCGTAGATCTCCGACCCCATCGACTCGGTGAGCTCGATGGCCGCGTCGAAGGTCCAGCCGTCGTGACCCTCGGGCGCGAACCGCGCGTCCTCGAAGTCCTCGGGCCGGATGCCGACGATGACCGAGCGCGCGGCCGAGCCGTGCTGCTGCAGGTTGCGCCGCAGCTCGTCGTGCAGCGGGATCGCCCCCATAGGGGTCCTGATCGCGTCGCTCTCGAGTTGGCCGCCGAAGAAGTTCATGGCCGGCGAGCCGATGAAGCCGGCCACGAAGAGGTTCCGCGGCTGGTCGTAGAGCTCGCGGGGCGAGGCGACCTGCTGGAGGATGCCGGCGCGCATGACCGCCACGCGCTCGCCGAGCGTCATGGCCTCGGTCTGGTCGTGGGTCACGTAGACGGTCGTGGTGCCGAGGCGCTGCTGCAGGCGCGAGACCGCGGCGCGCATCTCGACGCGCAGCTTGGCGTCGAGGTTGGACAGCGGCTCGTCCATGAGGAAGGCCTTGGGCTCGCGCACGATCGCGCGGCCCATCGCCACACGCTGGCGCTGGCCGCCGGAGAGGTTGGCGGGCTTGCGCTCGAGGTGCGGCTCGAGGTCGAGGATCTTGGCCGCCTCGCTGACGCGGCGGTTGATCTCCTCGGGCTTCTCCTTGCGCAGCTTCAGCGCGAAGCCCATGTTCTCGCGCACGCTCATGTGCGGGTACAGCGCGTAGTTCTGGAACACCATCGCGATGTCGCGATCCTTGGGCGCGAGGTCGTTGACCACCTCGCCGCCGATCTTCAGGTCGCCCTCGGAGATGTCCTCGAGTCCGGCGATCATTCGCAGCGCCGTCGACTTGCCGCACCCCGAGGGGCCGACCAGGATGACGAACTCGCCGTCGTTGATCTCGAGGTCCATGTGCTTGACGGCCTCGAAACCGTCGGGATAGCGCTTGGTGACGTCGTCGAACTCGATCTCGGCCATGTCTCTCCTCCTGGTGCCGTTGGCGCGGTTCCTACCCTCGTCACCGGGCGGTGAACCAACTTGCTGAGGCTACCCGAGCGCGACCGCGCGGCCCGCGACGAAGCCGTCGAGCCCGACGATCTGGCTGACGACCGACTCGGGCACCGGCTCGTCGGTGGTGACGACCATGACCGCGAAGCCCTCGTCGCCGTCCTCGGGTGCGTGGCCGACGGCGGCCGAGGAGATGTTGATGCCCTGCTCGCCGAAGCACGTCCCCACGCGACCGATCATCCCGGGCACGTCGCGGTAGCGGAAGAAAGCGATGTGGGGCTCGAGCTGGAGGTTGAAGCGCTGGCCCCACGCCTCCAGCAGGTGCGGGCGGTGGCGGCTGCCCAGCGTGGTGCCGATCACGCGGGCGGCGTGGTCGCCGGCCATCACCGTCACGCGCACGAGGTCGGCGAAGTCGCGGGCCTGCGTGCTCCTGGTCTGCGACACCTCGATGCCTCGCTCCTCGGCGATGGCGGGGGCGTTGACGGCGTTGACGTCCTCCTCGGTATGCCCCGCGAGGACGCCGAGCAGGACCTCCACGGCCAGCGGCCGGGTATCGCGATCGGCGATGCGGCCGAGCGCCTCCACCTCGACGCGGTCGATGCTCGAGCTCTCGGCCAGGCTGACCGCGAGGCGACCGAGCTGGCGGCACAGCGGCAGGAACGGCCCCAGCACCTCCATGTCCTCGGCCGCCACGGCCGGCATGTTGACGGCGCTCGAGACCACGCCCCCGCTCAGCGCGGCCACCACCTGCTCGGCGGCCTGGAAGCCGGCGCGGTCGGTGGCCTCGGCGGTCGAGGCGCCGAGGTGCGGGGTGACGATGACGTTGGCGCGGCCGAAGAGCGGGTGCTCGGTGATCGGCTCGGTGTGGAACACGTCGAGTGCGGCGCCGCCCACCTTGCCCGAGTCGAGCGCCGCCTCGAGCGCCTCGTCGACGATCAGCGGCCCGCGGGCGACGTTGAGGATGCGCACGCCGTCCTTGCACTTCGCCAGCGCCTCGGCGTCGAGCCAGCCCTCGGTCTCCGGGCTCTTGGGCAGGTGCAGGGTCAGGAAGTCGGCCTGCGCGTAGACCGCGTCGGAGGACTCGGCCTTCTCGACTCCGAGCTCGCGGTAGCGCTCGGCGCTCACGAAGGGGTCGAAGGCGATGACCTTCATGCCGAAGCCCTGGGCGCGATGCGCCACGAGCTGACCGATGCGGCCGAAGCCGAGGATGCCCAGCGTCTTGTCGAGCAGCTCGACGCCCGAGAACTGCGAGCGCTCCCACCGGCCGGCGGTGAGGCTGGCATGCGCCTGGGGCACGTTGCGGGCCAGGGCGAGCAGGAGCGCCATCGTGTGCTCGGCGGCGGTGACCACGTTGGACTGCGGCGCGTTGGCCACCACGATCCCGCGCTTGGTGGCGGCCGCGACGTCGACGTTGTCGATGCCCACCCCGGCCCGTCCGATGGCCTTCAGGCGCGTGGCGCGGTCGATGACGTCGGCGGTGACCTGGGTAGCCGAGCGGATGAGCAGGCCGTCGTACTCCTCGATGCGGTCGAGGTGATCGCCCTCGTCGACCTCGAAGTGCTCGCGCAGCAGCGCGACGCCCGAGGCCCCGATCTTCTCGGCGACGAGGACCTTCACAGCCGCTCGACCACCCAGTCGATGCAGGACGTGAGCGCGCGGACGTCGTCGGGCTCGACGGCCGGGAACATGCCGATGCGCAGCTGGTTGCGGCCCAGCTTGCGATAGGGCTCGGTGTCGACGATGCCGTTGGCACGCAGGACGGCGGCGAGAGCGGCGGCGTCGACGTCCTCGGAGAAGTCGACGGTCCCCACGACCAGCGAGCGCTTGGCCGGGTCTTTGACGAATGGCTCCGCATACGCTGCCGCTTCGGCCCACCCGTAGAGCGCCTGCGACGATTCCCGCGTCCGAGCGACGCACCAGTCCAGGCCGCCATTCGCCAGCATCCAGTCGATCTGGTCGGCGAGGAGGAAGAGGGTGGCGACCGCGGGGGTGTTGTAGGTCTGGTCCTGGCGGGAGTTGGCCAGCGCGGTGGCCAGGCTGAGCGATTCCGGGATCCAGCGGCCCTCGTTGCTCACGTCCTCGATGCGCTGCACTGCCGCCGGGCTCAGGAGCGCCAGCCATAGGCCGCCGTCGGCGGCGAAGCCCTTCTGGGGAGCGAAGTAGTAGGCGTCCGCCTGCCGGGCGTCGAGGGGCAGGCCGCCTGCGCCCGAGGTGGCGTCGACGAGGACGAGCCCCTCCCCCGCCGGCCGCTGGACAGGCACCATCACGCCGGTCGAGGTCTCGTTGTGCGCCCAGGCCACGACGTCGGCCCGCGCGTCGCTCGTCGGCGCCGGCGCATCGCCGGGCGGCGCCTCGACGACGATCGGGTCCTGGAGGAACGGGGCTCGCGTCGTGACCGTGGCGAACTTCTGCGAGAACTCGCCGAAGGCGAGGTGCAGGGCGCGCTCGCGGACGAGGCCGGCCGCGGCCGCGTCCCAGAAGGCCGTGGTGCCGCCGTTGCCAAGCGCGACCTCGTAGCCGTCTGGGAGCGAGAAGAGCTCGCGCAGGCCGGCGCGCACGCGGCCGACGAGGCCCTTCACGGGCGCCTGACGATGCGAGGTCCCCATCACGCCGGCGCCCTCGGCGGCGAGGTGCGCCAGCTGCTCGGGACGCACCTTCGACGGTCCGCAGCCGAAGCGCCCGTCGGCGGGGCGGAGGGCCGCGGGAATCTGGAGGGGCGTGGTGGTGGCGTTCACGGCAGGGGTCTCCGCAGGTCGATGGACGAGGGTGCCCAGGCGTGCGGCGGCGGCTGCACCATCGCTCCCCGGTGGTCTGTTCCACCTGACAACGCCAGTCGCGACGGCAGGGCCAGTGTATCGGCTACGGCCGCAGGGTCACGAGCCGCACGACGTCGAAGCGCGGCTTCTGGCCGCTGCCGCCGTCGAGCTCCGTGGTCGTCGTCCAATCGGTGAGGGAGGCGATGAGGATCCACGCCACGGCGGCGATCACGCCGAGCACCGTGCCCACGATGCCGATGATGACGGCGACGTTAGCCTGCTCGCGCTTGCTCTCGAGAGTCTTGGCCTGACGGCCGAGCACCCACGCGGCCACCGACGCGGGCAAGGTGAGCACGAACAGCGCGCCGGCGGTGAAGACCAGCACACCGAGCCCCGCCGAGCCCAGGGCGAGCGCCATCACCGCGCGGTTGCTCTGGGCCCGGGACGTGGGTGGAGCGGTGGGCGGAGCGAAGGTCGGCGGCCCGCTCGGACGCCGCGCGCCCGGATGATCGGCGTAGGGGTCGGGGGGCAGGAAGTCGCTCGGCACCCGCGCCATGATCGCAGGCCCCTCCCCCGCTCCTCGCCGCTCGACCGGGTGGACCTCTCGACGCTCGGCGCTCGACCGGGTGGACCTCTTGACGCTCGGCGCTCGACCGAGTGGACCTCTTGAGGCTCGCCGCTCGTACCAGGGGCGTGGCCCGTGGGAGCATTCCCGGCATGCAGACGGCTGCCCTTGACACGCTGCGGCTGCGGACGCGCCGTGGCGGGTGGCAGCGGGTGGCCGAGCCGGCGCTCGTGCGGGCCGCGCAACGCGGGTCGGCCGAGGCGTTCGCCGAGCTCTTCCGGCGCCATTGGCCGCGCGCGCACCGGGCGGCGTGGCTCGTCGTGCACGACGCCACAGCGGCCGAGGACGTCGCGCAGGAGGCCTTCCTGGCCGCGGTGCGCTCGCTGGATCGCTTCGATCGCGCCCGCCCCTTCGCCCCATGGCTGCACCGCATCGTGGTCAACCGCGCCATCGACTACGCGCGGGCGCGCGAGCTGCGCCGCGAGGTCTCCGGTGGCCAGTACGAGGCCGCGGCGGCCGACGTGCCGGAGGCGCCTTCGGATGACGTGCTCGCGGCGCTGGCCGCGCTGCCGCCCGAGCAGCGCGCCGTCATCGTCCTGCGCCACCTGCTCGGCTTCACGCCCGGCGAGATCGCCAGGGCGCTCGGCCTGCCACGCGGCACGGTCAACTCGCGGTTGCGGCGCGGGCTCGACGAGCTGCAGGAGGCGGTGCAGCGGTGAGCGCTCAGCGCCCCTCGCGCGACGCTTCGGACCGCGGGCGCCCCGTGGACGATGCGCCGCTTCGCGATCGCCCTTCGCGCGCCGCTTCGCTCGGCCAGCTGCTGCGCGACGCGCCGTTGCCCGCCGCCGAGGAGGCCGAGCTTCGGGCGTGGGCGGTGGTCGCCGACGGGTATGCCTCGCGGCCGCCGGCGCCCCGCCTTCGGCGGCGAGGGAGGGTCATCGCGCTCGCGCTCGCGGCGCTGCTGGCCGCAGCCGCTGTCGCGGTCGCGGCCGAGCCGCCGCGGTGGGTGCGCCACGTCCTCGGGGGGGTCGGGCCGCCGCCGGTGCGGGTCAGCCTCGGGTCGCTGCCGGCGGGGCGGCTCCTCGTCTCGTCGGCTCGCGGCACATGGATCGTGCGCGGCGACGGGACGCGCGTGCGCCTCGGGCCGTGGACGGCGGCCACATGGTCGCCGCGCGGGCTCTACGTCGCCGCCTGGCGCGGGCGCGAGCTCAGCGCCGTGGCGCCCGACGGCCGCGTGGCATGGACGCTCGCCGCCCCCGCCGCGGTGCGCGACGTCCGCTGGTCCCCCGACGGCTACCGCATCGCCTACCGCCGCGCGGACGGGCTGGCCGTCGTGGCCGGCGACGGCACCGGCCCACACGTGCTCGCCACCCCGGTCGCTGCGGTCGCACCGGCCTGGCGGCCGGGCGACCCCCACACGCTGGCGTGGGTGAGCCCGCGCGGGCAGGTCGAGGTGCGCGACGTCGACAGCGGGCGCGTGGCGTGGCGCTCGGCGGCCGCCGTCGCCGGCGTGCGCGAGCTGCGCTGGTCGGCCGACGGGCGCAGGCTGCTGGCCCGCGGGCCACGGCGCCTGGTCGTGCTCGACGTGCGGCGCAACCGGGTCTGGCGCGTGCGCCTGCCGACGCGCGCGAGCGTCGAGGCGGCCGCCTGGGCCCCGCGCGGGCACCGCCTCGCGGTCGCGGTCCAGACGCGCCCGACCAGCAGCCTCTACGTCACCGCCTCCGCCCGCCTCCCCCGCCGCCCCGCCTTCTCCACCACCGGCACCCTCGGCTCCCTCGCGTGGTCACCCGACGGTTCGCGCCTGCTCGTGCGCTGGCGCGAGCCCGACCAATGGCTGCTGGTCCCCCCGAGCCCCTCGAGCGCCCGCATCACCGCCATCCCTGGCGTCTCGCGCCGCTTCGGCGGCCCGCCGAGCGTGCAGGGCTGGTGCTGTAGCTGAGCTGAATCGGCACGAACCGCGCCCCACACGCGCGCCCTTTCCCGCCAACGTTGGCGGCATGCCCGGCCCCGCCCCGGCCTCATGGCGAGAAGTGCCCGCTCCGCGGGCAGAACTCGCCA
>DASVFT010000069.1:0-22834 GCA_036379935.1 Solirubrobacteraceae bacterium
CATGACGGCGTGGAGAAGCCGCGCGGGCGCAGTGTCCGCGCGGCGCGACGGCGCATGATAGGGCAATTCGCTTGGCGCTCGCCGCTCGGCGCAGCCGCGATCGGGCCGCTCGGCGCCGCCGCGGTCGGGCCGCTCGGCGCAGCCGCGCTCGGGCCGCACGGCGCCGCCGCGCTCGGGGCTGCGACGAAGTCCGCTTTGGGCTGTCCGCGGTGGGGTATACGCTCCCGCGCCAACCTCAGCAGAACACGCCGAGTCCGCGACGGCTCTACGTCGGTCGCCGCGGAGCGGGGGACCCAATGGGCGCGCACGCGTGCCCTGGGGCGAATCCGGGAGGGATGCCTGGTAGCGCGGGTCGGCCGCGCGAGCCCGTCAGCTGACCCCGTAGGCGGCCAACCGACCGTGGACTCCCCCGCGCGCCCTTCCCTCCCGGCGGCCGCCCTGCAGCGGTGGCTACGCGTCGGGGCGGCGCTGGCCCTCCTCTGCTCCGCCTTTCCGGCCACGGCCGCCGCTCAGAGCCCGGCCCCGACCGGCGGTGCGTCGCCGACGCCGGCGACCGTTCCCGCGGCCACGCCGACGGTGGCGGCATCCTCTGCCGCGCCGCGGCCGGTGGTCGACGCCGTCACCTGCCGCACCACGTGCCAGGGCATCGCGCGTGCGGTACCGGGCAGCGTCGTGCGCGTGAGCGGCGAGGGGATGGCTGCCGTGACCAGCGTCATCCTCCTCGGGCGCAGGGGCAGTCGCGACGACGTGACCGTCGCCGCCACGCAGGTCTCGCCCACGGCGGTCGATGCCGTCCTCCCGCGGCGGGCGCATACCGGCGCCGTGCGCGCCGTGACCGCCACCGGGCGGCGCTCGCTGCGGTCGGCCGCACGGCTGGTCGTCCGCCCCAAGGGCTCAACCGATCCGGGCGGGCCGCTCGTCGAAGCCAAGGTGCAGACGCGCAGGCTGCTCTTCGAGGGCGGACGGCTGGCCACCGTGAGCTTCTACGTGCGCGGCGCCTCTCCCGTCAACGTCGCGGTGGACGTCGTGCGCGCCAGCGACCGCGTCGCGGTCGCGCACTACGCCGTCCCCGCTGTGGCGCCGGGAACCGTGCAGAGCGTGGACTGGGACGGCACCATCGCCGGGGTCGCCCAGCCGGAGGGCCGCTACGTCTTCCAGGTCTCGGCCTCCGCGAACGTGGCCACCGCGCGCGCCGCCCAGACGGCGCCACCGGCCCCGCGCTTCGAGAGCTTCTGGCTCGTGCGCCACGTCTTCCCGATCGCCGGCCCGCACACCTACGGCGACCCCTTCGGCGTGCAGCGAGCCGGCCACGTGCATCAGGGCCAGGACGTCATGGCCGACTGCGGCACGCCGCTCGTCGCCGTGCACTCCGGCACGGTCAAGTTCGTCGGGTCGCAGGCGCTGGCCGGCAACTACATCGTCATCGCCGGCGACGACGGCGTGGCCGACTACGTCTACATGCACCTCCGCGACGGCGCCCTGGTGGCCAAGGGCGCCCCCGTCGCCACCGGGCAGCAGATCGGCTTCGTGGGCCGCACGGGCGACGCCACCGCCTGCCACCTGCACTTCGAGCTGTGGCCGGCGCCCGGCTGGTACACCGGCGGCCAGGCCGTCGACCCCGCGCCCAGCCTCAGGGCCTGGGACGTCTCGGGCTAGGAGACGTGGCCGGAACTATCGGTCGAACGTCATGTGAGAACGGCGTCGAGCGCGGAGCGTGACGCCGCGATCTGAGGTGCGGATCGTCGTTCCTGGCCAGGAGCGCGAACGAGGACAGTGCACGAGCACGGACTCGTTCGCAGCGACGCCGCCAGGGGCGACGAGACGCCCCTCAGATCACTCCCACTCGATGGTGCCGGGGGGCTTCGAGGTGATGTCCAGCACCACCCGATTGACCTCGCGGAGCTCCCCGATCATCCTGGCCGCTATCTGCTCGAGCAGGTCGTAGGGCAGGCGCGCCCAGTCGGCGGTCATCGCGTCGTCGCTCGTCACCGCGCGGATGACGACGACGTGACCGTACGTGCGGTCGTCGCCCTGGACGCCGACGGTGCGGATGTCGGGCAGCACGCAGAAGGACTGCCAGAGCTCGCGATAGAGCCCAGCGTTGCGGATCTCGTCCTGGAGGATGAAGTCGGCGTCGCGCAGGACGTCGAGCCGCTCTTTGGTCGCCTCGCCACCGACGATGCGGATGGCCAGCCCCGGGCCGGGGAACGGCTGGCGCCAGACGAGCCGCTCGGGCAGGCCGAGCTCGGCGCCCACGGCCCGCACCTCGTCCTTGAACAGCGCGCGCAGCGGCTCGACGAGCTCGAACTCGAGGTCCTCGGGGAGGCCGCCCACGTTGTGGTGGGACTTGATCGTCGCCGCGCCCGTGCCGCCGCCGGACTCGATGACGTCCGAGTACAGCGTGCCCTGCACGAGGAAGCGCGCATCGCCGATCCTGGCCGCCTCCTCCTCGAAGACGCGGATGAACTCGGCGCCGATGATCTTGCGCTTGCGCTCGGGCTCGGTGACGCCGGCCAGCTTGTCGAGGAAGCGCGTCTCGGCGTCGACGGCGACCAGCGGGACCTTGAAGGTGTCGCGGAAGGCCGAGATGACCTGCTCGCCCTCGTTCTTGCGCATGAGGCCGTGGTCGACGAAGACGCACGTCAGCTGGTCGCCGATCGCGCGGTGCACGAGCAGCGCGGCCACCGAGGAGTCCACCCCGCCGCTGAGGCCGCAGATGACCTTGGCATCGCTGACCTGGGCGCGGATGCGCGCGATCTGCTCCTCGACGATCGACGCGGGCGACCACGCCATGTCGCACTCGCAGACGTCGCGCAGGAAGCGGTCGAGCACGTCCTGCCCGTAGGGCGTGTGGACGACCTCGGGATGGAACTGGATGCCGTAGATCCCGCGCTCCTCCGACTCGAACGCGGCCACCGGCGACTCGGTGGACGAGGCCAGCGCGCGGAAGCCCGGCGGCGCGGCGAAGACCGTGTCGCGATGCGACATCCAGCAGCTCTGCTCCGCGGGCAGCCCGGCGAGCAGGCGCCCGGGGTCGCGCACGGTGAGCTGCGAGCGCCCGAACTCCCCCACCTCGGCGCCCTCGACGCGGCCGCCGAGGCGCAGCGCCAGCAGCTGCATGCCGTAGCAGATGCCGAGCACCGGGATGCCGAGCTCGAGCAGCTGTGGATCGAGCTTCGGCGCCCCGTCCGCGTAGACCGAGGCCGGTCCGCCGGAGAGGATCAGGCCCTTGGGCCGCCGCCGGGCGATCTCCTCCACGCCCACGTGGTGGGCCAGCAGCTCGCTGAACACGCCGCACTCGCGGACCCGGCGGGCGATCAGCTGGGAGTACTGGCCGCCGTAGTCGAGGACGACGACCTCGTCAACCGCGCGCGGAACGTCGACCGCAGCCCCTTCATCCGCCAGTTCCGTGGCAGCGGTGGCTGCGGTGACGACTCCGTGTTCGCTCACTCAGCCCCCGTGAGCGCCGGCGTCTTGTCGACGGCCGGGGTGCCGTTCCCGTTGCCCTCCCGCGCCGGGGCCGGCGCGTGCGCCGCCGCGCCGCGGGCGCCCATGCCGACGCCCTGCGAGGCCTGGAGCGCCTTGCCCTCGGTCTGCAGCGACGGCGCGATCATCAGCTCGGCCCGGTTGAACTCGGCGAGGTCCTTGTAGCCGCACGTCGCCATCGAGGTTCGCAGCGCGCCCATGAGGTTGAACGTGCCGTCGTTCTCGTGCGCGGGGCCGACGAGGATCTCCTCGAGCGTGCCGTTCTGCACGGTCTGCACGCGCGCGCCGCGCGGCAGGGAGGGGTGGAACGTCGCCATGCCCCAGTGGAAGCCGCGCCCCGGCGCCTCGTAGGCGCGCGCGAGCGGAGAGCCGATCATCACCGCGTCGGCTCCGCAGGCGATGGCCTTCGAGACGTCGCCGCCCGTGCGCATGCCGCCGTCGGCGATGACCTGCACGTACTCGCCGGTCTCCAGCATATGCGTCGAGCGCGCTCCGGCCACGTCGGCGATCGCGGTGGCCTGCGGCACGCCCAGGCCGAGCACGCCGCGCGTGGTGCAGGCGGCGCCGGGACCGACGCCGACCAGCACGCCGGCGGCGCCGGTGCGCATGAGGTGAAGGCCGGTGTGGTAGGAGGCACAGCCGCCGACGACGACCGGCACGCCGACCTCGCGGATGAACTCCTTGAGGTTCAGCGGCGTGGTCGTCTGCGAGACGTGCTCGGCGGAGACGACCGTGCCCTGGATGACGAGGATGTCGAGGCCGGCCTCGAGCGCGAGCTCGTAGTAGCGCGCGACGCGCTGCGGGGTCAGCGACGCGGCGGCCACCACCCCGGTCTCGGCCTTGATCTCCTCGATGCGCCGGCGGATGAGCTCGGGCTGGATCGGCTCCTGGTAGATCGCCTGCATCTCGCGCGTGGCCGCCTCCTTGGGCAGCTCGGCGATGCGCTCGAGCTGGGCGTCGGCGTCCTCGAATCGCGTCCAGATGCCCTCGAGGTTCAGGACGGCCAGGCCGCCGAGCTTGCCGATGGTCTTCGCCGTCGCCGGCGAGACGACGCCGTCCATGGCCGAGGCCAGCAGCGGGAGCTCGAAGCGGTAGTCGCCGAGCTTCCAGGAGATGTCGACGTCGTCGGGGTCGCGTGTGCGCCTCGAGGGCACGATCGCGACATCGTCGAAGCCATAAGCGCGGCGGGCCTTCTTGCCGCGTCCGATCTCGATCTCCATCAGGGCATCCTAGGGTCGCGTGCGGACGAGAAGACCCCGCGCAGGCGGGGTCCAGGGTGCGGCGAATCGTCGGGTCTGTGGCGGCGGCAGACCACCTTGCCGGCCACCTTAGCAGCGAGGCCCGGCCCTCAATGGACGCCGCGTCTAGGAGACCTCGGCGGGCGTGTCGAGGCGCTGCACGTCGATCTCGGCGACGAGCCGCTCGACCTCGCGCGGCTCGATGAGCCCCGCGCCCAGGCGCTGCGTGGACTCCGCCCCGCAGGCCACGCCGAAGCGCAGGCACTCGTCGGGCGAGGAGCCGGTGTAGCGGGCGGCGACGAAGCCGGCCAGGAAGGCATCGCCCGCCCCCACTGCGGCCACCGCCTCGCGCGGCTCGATCCACGCGCGGTGCAGCACCGGCGCCCCGTCGACCATGATCGACGCCACGCAGCCGTCGGGCAGCGTCATGATCGCCTCGCGCGCGCCGAGGGCGACCATCTCGCGCACCGCGATCACGCGATCCTCCTCGTCGTTGAACTCGTGGCCCACGAGCTCCTCGGCCTCCAGCACGTTGGGCGAGACGACGTCGGGCTCGGCGCGCACGGCGAGGCGCATGGGATCGCCGTCGGCATCGACCACCGTCTGCACCGCGACCTTGCGCAACTCCTTGATGAGCTGGGCGTAGATGTCGGGGTCGACCGCGCGCGGCAGCGAGCCCGCGAACACGACGACGTCCGCTCCCCGCGCCAGGTACAGGAGCTTGTCGCGGAAGAGCTCCAGCTCCTTCGCGCTGACCGCCGGCCCGCGCTCGTTGATCTCGGTCGTCTCGCCGTTGGTGGGGTCGTGGACCGCGGTGTTGGTGCGCGACTCCTCGCGGATGCGCACGAAGTCGTTGAGGATCGACTCCTCGGTCAGCTGCTCGACGATCCGCGTGCCCGTGGCCCCGCCCGCGAAGCCGGTGGCGATCACGGGCTGGCCGAGCGACTTCAGGGTGCGCGCGACGTTGACCCCCTTGCCGCCCGGCATCGTCGTCTGCTCGACGGTGCGGTGGCGGCGCCCAAGTCGGAAGTTGGGCACCGAGAGAGACTTGTCGATCGCCGCGTTGAGGGTGACGGTGATGATCATGCGATCCCGCTGGACCCCGCCTGGCGCCGGCGCCGGACCGCTCGGCGACGCAGGAGGACCAACTGCAGGCTAGCGAGTGCGAGCCCGCACAGGATCACGACGGTCAGCGTGCGCCCCAGCAGGTCGTCGCCGCGCTGCCACAGCGAGGCCTGCGCGATCGGCGCCCGCGTGACCAGGGGAACGCGCGCGACGGTGCGTCCACGCCATCGGACCTCGATCGTCCCCACACGCGTCCCGGCCGGGAGGGGGCCGTCGAGCTCGGCCGGCACGTCGAGCGCGCGAGTAAAGATGCGCTCGTCGCGCCGCGCCGTGCGCACCACGCTGTGCGCGGCCACGAGCTGCGCACGGGTGTCGCGGTGGGCGAGCTTGACGCTCGCGAACTCCTGCCCCTCCCGCACCGGCTCCACCCGGTGATAGCGGCGCAGGCCATAGCGCAGCAGGGCGAGCGAGTCGGCGTCGCGCGCGGCCTCCGAGGGCTCGTCGAGGACGACCGAGATCACGGTCACGCCCGCCTTGGTCGCCGAGGCGACGAGGATGTAGCCGGCCGTCGCGGTGTGGCCCGTCTTGACGCCGTTGACCTCGCGCACGGAGCGGACGAGGACGTTCCGATTGATGATCGTGCGCTCGTGGGCGCCGGTGTGCAGCGTCGCGCGCGGCAGGTTGGTGACCTCGCGGAAGAACGCGTTGCGCCGCAGGATCAGCGTGAGCTTGACCAGGTCCTCGGCGCTGGAGTAGTTGCCGCGCGCGTCGAGGCCGATCGCGTTGGCGTAGTGGGTGTGGCGCAGTCCGAGCTGCCGCGCGCGGCGGTTCATGAGCGCGACGAACGCGCGCTCGGAGCCGGCGACCCGGGCGGCCAGCGTGGCGGCAGCGTCGTTGGCGCTGGCCAGCAGCAGGCCGCGCAGCAGGTCGGCGACCGACAGCCGCTCGCCCGCACGCAGGCCGATCACCGACTCGGCCGGCGCCCCGCGGTAGCGCACGGCGGTGAGGACCCGCGACAGCCGGCTGCGCTCGAGCGTGACGAGCGCGGTCATGAGCTTCGTCGTCGAGGCCACCGGCCGAGGCCGGGCCGCCTGGCGCTCGAAGACGACGTCCCCGGTGGCCGGCTCGACCAGGATCGCGGCCGGCGCGCGCACCACAGGCGCGGCGGCGGCGCGCGGAGGGCGGGCGAGGCTGAGTCCGGCGACGATGCCGACCGCAAGCAGCGCGGCCGCCGCGAGGCGGACGCGCGCGATCACGGCGCCAGTCGCACCTTCTGCCCCGCGTGCAGGGTCTGGGCGTCGATCTTGGGGTTCAGGCGCTCGATGACCTGCAGCGACACGCCGGTCTTGATCGAGATCGCCGAGAGCGTGTCGCCCGCCTTGACGGTGTAGCTGCGCCGCCGCTTGCGCACCGTGGACGTCGTCGAGCTCGGCGCGGCCGGGACCGCCCGCTGGGTGCTGCCCGTTCCCTGCGAGGACGACTCGTCGGCCAGGAGCGCGTGGTCGACCACCGCGTACACCGCCACCGCGCACGTGATGAGCGCCACTGGAGCCAGCCAGCGGGCGGGGCTGCGGCGTCGACGGGCGGCCATGGGCTGACCGGAGCATAGGGCCGCCGCCTCAGCCCAGTGACCAGGCGAGCGCGCGCAGGCGCTCGGCCTCACGGCGCGCCGCCTCGCCGGGCTGGCCGCCATGCTGCGCGTGGGCGCCGACGATCGAGCGCGAGGCGGTGATCAGCCCGCCCGCGCGCCCGGGCGCGAACGCCGGCGCGAGATCCTCGACCCGGCCGCCCTGGGCGCCGATCCCCGGCAGCAGGAAGGGCGTGCGCGGCATGAGCTCGCGCATGCGCGCCACGTGCTCGGGCGCCGTGGCACCGACGACGGCGCCCACGTCCTGCAGGCCCGTCTCCGCGCCGCGCTCGCCCAGCCCCGCGACCATGCGCGCCACCCGCTCCCACACCCGCTCGCCGTCCTCGGTGACCAGGTCCTGGACGTCGGCGGCACCGGGGTTGGACGTGCGGAGGAGCACGAACAGGCCGGCGCCCGGCGCGCGCAGGGCATCCAGCGTGTCGAGGCCCATGTACGGGCTGACGGTGTACGCGTCGGCCCCCAGGCCGGCGACGGCGCCGAACGGCGTCGGTGTCTCGCCGGCCAGCGCCTGGGCGTAGGCGGCCGCCGAGACGTCGATGTCGCCGCGCTTGGCGTCGGCCAGCACCAGCAGGCGCCGGGCGCGCGCGTGCTCGACGGTGGCCTGCAGCGCGCGCCAGCCGGGGGCGCCGAGCCGCTCGAAGCAGGCCAGCTGCGGCTTGACGGCGACGCACGCTGGACCAGCGGCGTCGATGGCGGCCGCGCAGTGGGCGGCCACCGCCGCGCCGGCGCGCTCGGCGGGCGTGCCCTCCGGAGGAGCCGCCGCCGCGGCCTCGGGCCACAGGCGGGCGGGGTCGGGGTCGAGGCCCAGGACGAGCTGGGACTCGCGCTCGGCAACGAGGGCTCCCAGCCGGTCCGCGAAGTGCCGACCGGCCGGGGCCCGGGAATCTTGCGTGCCGCCGGCGGCCAGTGCCTAGTGGTTGACGGCCTTCTTGAGGCCGGAGCCGGCCGAGAAGCGCGGCACCTTCGACGCCGCGATCTGGATCGGCTGGCCGGTCCGCGGGTGCACGCCCTGCCGTGCGCCGCGCTCGGCGACATGGAACTTGCCGAACCCGGAGAACGTCACATCGCTGCCACGCTGCAGCGTCTCCTGGATCGTGTCGAGAACGGCGTCTACTGCCTTGCCGGCCTCGGCCTTGCCCAGGTCCGCACGACTGGCGACCTGATCGACGAACTCTGACTTCGTCACGCTTCGATCCCTCCTGGTGAGGTCGTGGTCTCTCGACGCTATCAGCGGCTACGGACGACGTAGGGCCGAAAACCGCTTGCCTACGCCGTTTTCCTAGCTACGGCACGCTGAAACACCGCTTCTTGCGGACTTTCGTTGGCGTCGATGTCAGCGGCAAGTATGGCGCAACCATCGGATGTTCCGCTTTGCAGCGGCCTTTCTAGCCCGGTTCGAGTGCGTCGAGGGCGGCCCGCATGTCGGCCCGCAACAGGCCTTCGAGGGCCCGGCGACCCCGCCGAACGACGACGGCATGGCGCTCGGAGCGCGTGACGAGCACGCGCCGATCCGGCACGGTCCCCGCCAGCGACCGGTCGCCGGCCAGGACGGCGCCCGACGCGTCGAGCACCGCGGCGGCCCGGATGTCGACCGACAGCGAGCGCAGCCAGCCCAGCGCGGCCTCGGGGGTGAGGGGCGGCGAGGCCGTCGTCATCGCGAGTTGGGAGGATAGGCGGCGTGACCATCGGCCGGATCGCCTGGCTCGTGACCGTGCTCGTCTGCCTCGTCGCGGGGCTGGCGCTGCTGCTGTCCGGCTATCAGGGCTACGCCGCGGTCGTGGTCGTGGTCGGGATCTCGGCCGCCATCAACGTGCTGTAGGCCCGCCGGCACGCTCGCCGGTGGGGATCTCCTGGCCCGGACGGACCCGGTCCCAGGGCTCGAGGTGGATCAGCACGTCGGCGTGGTCCAGGCGCGCGCGGATGGCGTCCTGGAGCTCGTGCGCGGTGCGGTGGGCGTCCTCGAGCGTCGTGCCGGCCCGGAATTGCACGTGCAGATCGACGTGGCGCCGCGCTCCGGCCTGGCGCCCGCGCAGCTCGTGGAAGCCGACGATGCCGCGCTCCGCGAAGGCGCCGACGATCTCGCGGATGACGTCGAGCTCGGGGTCGGGCAGCGTCTCGTCGACGAGGACGCGGGAGGAGCTGGTGAGGATCCGCACGCCGGCCACGCCGATGACCGCGGCGACGAGCAGCGCGATGGCCGGGTCGAGCCAGTCCCAGCCGGTGATCGTGACCAGCGTCAGGGCCGCCAGCACCGCGGCCGAGGTGGCCATGTCGGTCGTCAGGTGAGCGGCGTCGGCCGCGAGCGCGGGCGAGCCGGTGATCTCCGCGCGGCGGCGCAATCTCCGCGCCACGACGAAGTTGACGACGATCGAGATGCCGAGGACGCCGATGCCGATGCCCAGCCGCTCGACGCCGGTGTCGCGCACGAGGTTGCGCACCGCCTCGAAGGCGATGAGCCCGCAGCCGACGAGGATCAGCACGCCCTCGATGGCCGCGGCCATGTCCTCGATCTTCTCGTGGCCGTAGGGGTGCGTCTCGTCGGCGGGCGCGTCGGCGGCGCGGACGGAGAAGAAGGCCACGATCGAGGCGATCAGGTCGGTGGCCGAGTGCAGCGCCTCGGTGAGCATGGCCACCGAGCCGGTGATCGTCCCGGCGATGACCTTGAGGATGATGAGCGTCGAGTTGGAGAGGATCGACAGCCCGGCGGCGGCGGTCTTCGAGGGCGTGACGACGGGGTGGCGGGCGCTCATGAGACGCCTCGCGCCCCGCTCTGGAGATGGCCCAGCAGCGCGCGCGCCGCGCGGCCCCGATGGCTGATGGCGTCCTTCTCGGCCGGGTCGAGCTCGGCCATCGTGCGCCCGTCGTCTCGATCGTCGGGCACGAAGACGGGGTCGTAGCCGAAGCCGCCGGCGCCCCGTGGCGCGCCGGCCATCGTGCCCGTGCAGCGGCCCTCGAAGAGGTGCTCCTCGCTGGTGCGCGGGTCGACGAGCGCGATGACGCACACGTAGGCCAGGGCGCTGCCGGGCGGCGCCTGGGCGATCAGCCGCGCCAGGTTGTCGGCGTCGCTGGCGTGCTCGCCGGCGAAGCGCGCCGAGCGCACGCCCGGCGCGCCGCCGAGCGCCTCGGACTCGATGCCCGAGTCGTCGGCGATGGCCGCGCGCCCCGTCGCTCGCGCCGCGGCCCACGCCTTCAGCAGCGCGTTGGCGGCGAAGCTGTCGCCGGTCTCGGGAGGCAGCTCGGCGCCGTCGGGCAGCGGCACGACCTCGATGCCGTCGAGGAGGGCGGCGAGCTCGCGCACCTTGTGCGTGTTGCGGGTGGCGAGGACCAGGTTCACGCGCTCGACGCGCCGACGGCGCGCTCCTGCGCGCCGCGGAGCTCGGCGATGCCCTTCGCCGCGAGCGCGAGCAGCGCGTCGAGGTTGGCGCGCGAGAGCGGGGTGCGCTCCGCCGTGGCCTGGACCTCCACGAGGCCGCCCTCGCCGGTCATGACGACGTTGGCGTCGACCTCGGCGGTCGAGTCCTCGGCGTAGTCGAGGTCCAGCAGCGCCGCGCCCTCCACGATCCCGCACGAGACGGCGGCCAACGATCCGGTCAGCGGCGTGCGCTGGAGCACCCCGCGCTCGCGCAGCGTCTGGCAGGCGAGCGCCAGCGCGACGTAGGCGCCCGTGATCGAGGCGCAGCGCGTGCCGCCGTCGGCCGTGAGCACGTCGCAGTCCAGGTAGATGGTGTTCTCGCCCAGCGCGTCGAAGTCGACGACGCCGCGCAGCGAGCGCCCGATGAGGCGCTGGATCTCGACGGTGCGACCGTCGGGGCGACCCTTGGCGACGTCGCGCTGCCGGCGCTCCCCGGTCGAGGCGGGGAGCATCCCGTACTCCGCCGTGAGCCAGCCGCGGCCGCTGCCCGCCAGCCACTTGGGCACGCCCGGGGTATGCGACGCCGTGCAGATGACGCGCGTCTCGCCGGCGCTGATGAGCGCCGAGCCGGTCGCGGTGGCCACGAACCCCGGCTCGATCGTCACGGGGCGCAGCTCGTCCGCGCCGCGACCGTAGGAGCGCTCGCGGACGGCGACGCTCACGCCGCGGCCTCCGCTGCGCGCAGCGTGACGTGCTCGACGTCGCCGAGCGGCAGCTGCAGGAAGACCGAGCCGAGCGCGCGGAAGGCGTCCACGTCGCCGGTGGTGAGGAAGCGGTAGTCGCCCTCGCCCTGGCGCATGGCGGCCAGGCCGCGGGCTCCCAGCACGTGCTCGACCTGATGGGCCACGGGCGTCCCCGAGGTGACGATCCGCACGCCGCGGCCCAGCATGCGCTGCAGCATCGGCGCGATGAGCGGGTAGTGGGTGCAGCCGAGGATGACCGTGTCGACGCCCGCGGCCCGGAGGGGCGCGACGTAGCCGCGCACGGTCTCGACCACGCGCTCGTCGAACGGGAAGCCTCCCTCGATGATGGTGGCCAGGTCCGGGCAGGCGACTGATGTCAGCTCGACGAACGGATCGGCCTGCGCGATGGCCTGCGCGTAGGCGCCGCTGGTCACCGTCGCGGGCGTGGCCATGAGCCCGACGCGCCCGTTGGCGCTGGCCGCCACGGCGTGCACGGCTCCGGGGTGCACCACGCCGAGCACGTCGATGCCCAGCGTCGTCTGCGCCATGCGCTCGCGCAACGCGGGAAGGGCGGCCGACGTGGCGGTGTTGCACGCCACCACGAGGAGCTTGGCCCCGCGCGCGAGCAGCTCCTCGGCGCATTGCAGGGCGAAGCCCTCGAGCTCGTCCTGCGCGCGCATGCCGTATGGCAGCCGCGCGGCGTCGGCGAGGTAGACGAAGTCCTCGTGCGGAAGCTGGACGAGCAGCTCGTGCAGCACGGTCAGCCCGCCCACGCCCGAGTCGTACACGGCGATTGGGCGCGCGCGCGGATCCGCGGTCAGGGCCACGGGCGCCATGGTAGGCGGCCGGCGGGCCGGCACGCGGCCCGCGCGAGCGCGCGGCCCCGGTCTTCGCCTCAGCGCTTGGCGCCGACGCCCTCGATCGTGCTCTTGATCCTCTCGGTCACCGCGTCGGCGATGCCCTTGCCCTTCACGCCGCCGGCGGCCACGACCACGGTCGCGAACAGGCCGGCGACGAGCAGGATGAGAGCGACGTACTCGACCGTTCCCTGCCCCGCGCTTTCCTCGACCCGCGCCCGCGCCCGCAGCGCTGTCGCATGCGCGCGGCCCATGATCCGGTAGCCCATCTGACGCCTCCTTCACGCTTGATGCCAACGCGATCGAGTCTCGAGGCGAGCCTGCGACGGCGAAAGACGGCAACTGTGGAGAATCACGCGCGGATGCGTGCCCTGATCGTCACGAACATGTGGCCCTCGGCCTCGGCGCCGGCGCTGGGCAGCTTCGTGCGTGACCAGGTCGACGCGCTGCGCGAGCTCGACGGCGTCGACATCGAGGTCTTCGCCTTCTCGCCCGGCGACTACCGCCGTGCCGCGCGCGAGCTGCGCCGCCGCCACCGCGGCGGCGAGTTCGACATCGTGCACGCGCACTTCGGGCTCACGGCGTGGCCCGCGCTGGCGCTGCGCGGCACCGCCCACGCCGTGACCCTGCATGGCACCGACCTGCGCCATCCACGGTCGAAGCGCATCACGCGCGCGGCGCTGCCCTTCGTCGACCTCGTGGCCGCCGTCAGCCCGGAGCTGGCGCGCGAGGTCCCCGGGGCCGGCAGGCGCCGGCGCGTGGCGGTGCTGCCGTGCGGCGTGGACGTCGACCGCTTCGCGCCGATCCCGCGCGCGGAGGCGCGCGAGCGCCTCGACCTGCCCCCCGACGAGCCGTGCCTCCTGTTCCCCGCCGACCCGTCCCGGCCGTCCAAGCGCTTCGACCGCGCAGTGGAGATCGCGGGAGAAACGCGACTCATCGCGCTCGGTCGCGTTCATCCTTACGAGGTGCCGCTCTACGTCAACGCCGCCAGCGCCGTGCTCGTCCCCTCCCAGCAGGAGGGCTTCGGACTCGCCGTGCTGGAGGCGCTCGCGTGCGACGTTCCCGTGCTGGCCACGCCGCTCGGGGTCCATCCGGCCGCGCTCGACGCGATCGACGGCACGCTGTGCGCGCCCTATGACCGCGAGGCGTGGCGGGCCGCCGTCGAGCCCCACTTGCAGGCTTCCGACCCGCGCGTCCAGGGACGCGCGCGCGCCGAGCTGTGGTCGTCGCGACGGATGGCGCGACGCGTGCTCGACGCGTGGAGCGAGGTGCTACGGTTGCCCACCGAGGCGCCTGGATCGGGCGCCGTTTCCGCATGAAGGGCCCGCTGCATGTCATCCGCCGCCGGCGCGAGCGCCCGGCTGTAGAGGCCGACGCCGAGCAGGCCGCGACGGAGGCGCCGACGGCGGCGCAGCCCGTCGCGGACCCCGGTCCGGCCACGCCTCCGGACGCCGCCGCCCAGGCCGGCGACACCGCCAGCCAGGCACCGGTCGCCGCCGTGCCGGCCGGCCAGGAGCCGGTCCCCGACCATCCCAGCTTCCGCCATCGCGGGCGCCTGCGCCGCCGCCTGCGCTACCTGCGCCGCGTCCGCGAGCTCGGCTTCCGCGATCTCGGCGGCCTCGTCTTCGACCAGCATCGCTTCTCGAGCGTCAACGAGGAGCTCGTCCGCGGCAAGCTCGCCGCGCTGGCCGCGGTCGACCGCGAGCTGCGCGCGCTCGAGCACGCCCTCGGCGACCGGCGCGCGATCACCGAGCTGCGCGAGCCCGGCATCTCGGTCTGCGCGCGCTGCGGCACGCTGCACGGCAGCGAGGCGCGCTTCTGCCCGTCGTGCGGAGTGCCGGTCCGCGGCCCGCTGGCCATCGCCGAGGTCGGCGACGGCATCACCTTCCCGCCCCTCGAGCTCGGCACGCCGCGCGCAGCGCCTGCGCCCACTCCCGCGGCCGAGCCCGCCGTGGGCCAGCCGACCGAGGTCATGACCCCGGTGACCCAGCCGCCGCCCGGCGACGGCGAGGCCGTGCGCTTCGCCCAGCCGACCCGCGAGCGCTCCGAGCCGTGAGCGCCGCTCTCCCCGGCGCCCCGCCCGCCCCCGGCACGATCGCCTGCCCACGCTGCGCGACCGCCATCGGACCGGACCAGGAGTGGTGCCTGCAGTGCGGCGCACCCGCCCGCACGCGCCTCGTGCCGACACCCAACTGGCGCGCACCGCTCCTGCTGCTGGCGCTCGTCGCGGTGCTGGCGGGCATCGCGCTCGCCGTGGCCTTCGTCGAGCTGACCAACGACAACGAGCCCGCCGCGCCGGTCAACTCGCAGGCGCCCCCGCCTTCGGCTACCGGGGCGCAGCCGCAGGCGCCGGCGTCGGCGCCGACGCCCTGACGCGGCGCCGTGGCGACCTAGCCCGAGACGCGCGGCCAGCGGTCCGCCAGGCGTCCTCCGGCCTGCTCTGCCGCCGGCTCTCGCCGCTCGCCTCTGCCGCCAGCGCCGCCGCTCTGCCGCCGGCGCGGGCCGCTCTGCCGCTGGCGCGGGCCGCTCTGCCGCGAGCGCTTCCCGCTCTGCGCGGCCAGGGCAGTGAGGGAAAGAGGGATTGCCGCTCGCGGCTCGTCCGGCGCGAGCCGCCGCCGCGGCGTCGCCTGCCACGCACTCGGGGCGAACTGCGTGCGCGTGCGTCATCGGCGCGAGCCTCCGTCGGCGCGAGCGTCCGTCGGCGCGAGGATGTTCGCCAGCGCGTGCGCGTATCTCCACAGGCCGCGCGTGCGTCGTAACACCTCGATGCGAGCCGTAAGGCCCGCCAAGGGGGTGGGCGACATTGACAGTCATAGTGACTGTCAATCGCGCACACCCCCTGCAGCGCCGCGCGATCGTTACAACTCGCGTGCGATTTGCGCCGCATCTGCCGCGGCCGTGTGCCCACAGGCGCGCGTGCGCCCGCGCACGAGCAGGCCGCAAGCGACCGGCCCATCCTCCCTCACTGCCCTGGTCGCGCAGAGCGGCGAGCGTCGGCGGCAGAGCGGCCCGCGCCGGCACCAGAGCGGGGCCCGCGCCGGCACCAGAGCGGGGCCCGCGCCGGCGCCAGAGCGGGGCCCGCGCCGGCGCCAGAGCGGGGCCCGCGCCGGCGCCAGAGCGGCCAGCGCCCGCGGCAGAGCCCGCGCCGTGGCGACCTAGCCCGAGACGGCTCCGACGCGCGGCCAGCGGTCCGCCAGGCGCGATGCGGCCTCGGCGGCCAGCGGGTGCAGCGCCACCGGCGGGCGCGGCGGCGGCGACTCGGCTCCGACGACCTCGAGCGTGGCGACCACCGACTCGGCCAGGCCCTCGAGGTCGTAGCCGCCTTCGAGGACGATCGCGAGCGGAACGCCGAGATCGTCGGCCAAGGTGCGCATGCCGGCGGCCATCTGCGCGTAGCCCTCGCGCGTGACCCGGCAGCCGCCGAGCGGGTCGCGCACGTGGGCGTCGTAGCCGGCCGAGACGAGCACGAGGCCGGGCTGGTAGTCCAGGCCCAGCGGCACGACGACGTGCTCGACGAGCGAGCACCACTCGGCGTCGCCCGTGCCGGCCGGCACGGGGAGGTTGACCGTGAAGCCCTCGCCCGGACCGGAACCGGTGTCGCTGGCCGGGCCGGTGCCGGGATACAGCGGCGACTCGTGGATGCTGACGAAGAGCACGTCGGCATCGGCGTGGAAGATGTCGTTCGTGCCGTTGCCGTGGTGCACGTCCCAGTCGAGGACGAGCACGCGCCCAGCCGCCCAGCGGTCGAGCGCCCGGCGCGCCGCCACCGCGACGTTGTTGAACAGGCAGAAGCCCATCGCGCGCGCGGGCAGAGCGTGGTGGCCCGGCGGCCGGTGCAGCGAGGCGCCCACGCGCCGCTCGCCCTCGCCCAGGAGCTCGTCGACCAGCGCCACGGCACCGCCCGCGGAATGCAGGGCCGCGCGATACGAGCCCTCCGAGACGATCGTGTCGACGTCGAGGGCGGCGCCCCCCGCGGCGGAGACGGCGGCGATCCTCTCGACGTAGCTCTCGGGATGCACGGCGTGCAGCGCCTCGTCCGGCACGGCCGGCGACTCGTGCACCTCCCATCCGAGCCAGTCGACCTCGGCCAGCGCGCGCTCGATGGCGACGATGCGCTCAACGCGCTCGGGGTGCGCGCCCGTGTGATGCTCCAGCGACGAGGGATGGCGCAGCAGGAGCCCGGGAGCCATCCGGTTACCGTACCGGCGCATGCCGGCGCCCGAGCGCATCGAGGCGGACATCGCGGTCGTCGGCGCCGGCGCCGCCGGCCTCTACGCGGCCTACACCGGCGCGCGCGGCGGCGCGCGCGTGGCGCTCGTGTCGGCCACGCCGCTCGCCCGCACCGCCAGCTACTGGGCGCAGGGCGGGCTGGCCGCCGCGCTGGCCGTCGACGACTCGCCCGACCTGCACCGCGAGGACACCGAACGCGCCGGGCGCGACCTCGTACGCTCGAGCGCCGCCTCGGTCCTGTGCCGCGAGGCTCCGCGCACGGTGAGCGAGCTCGAGCGCCTCGGGGTGCACTTCGACGCCGACCGCCACGGCAACCTGGCCCTCGGCCTCGAGGGCGGGCACTCGCGCCGGCGCGTGGTCCACGCCGGCGGCAGCGCCACCGGGCGGCGCGTCGTGCGCCAGCTGTCGGCCGTGGTGGTCGAGACCGACGGCGTGAACGTCATCGAAGGCGCGCGCGCGGCCCGGCTGTGGACGCACGACGGGCGCTGCGTCGGCGTCGTCTGCGAGGACGGCCGTGCCATCCACGCGCGCGCCGTCGTCCTCGCCACGGGCGGCTCGGCCGCCCTCTGGCGGCGCACGACCAACCCGCCCGGCTCGCTGGGCATCGGCCTCCTGCTGGCACGCGAGGCCGGCGCCGCCCTCGCCGATCTCGAGCTCATGCAGTTCCACCCCACCGCCGTGACGGGCGTCAAGGGGCGCGAGGGGTTCCTCGTCACCGAGGCGATCCGCGGCGAGGGCGCCACGCTGCTCGACGCCCGCGGCGAGCGCTTCGTGGAGGAGCTGGCCCCGCGCGACGAGGTCGCGCGCGCGATCTGGGCGACGATGGCGGAGAGCGGGGCCTCCAGCGTCGACCTCGACATGCGCGCCGTCGACCCGCTGCTCTTCCCCAACGTCGTCAGCGCGCTGCGCGACGCCGGCCTCGACCCCGCGCGCGAGCTCGTGCCCGTCGCCCCCGCGGCCCACTACGGCATGGGCGGCATCGTCACCGACCTCGACGGCGCGACGACGGTCCCCGGCCTGTACGCCGTGGGCGAGAGCGCGTGCACCGGCCTGCACGGCGCCAATCGCCTTGCCTCGAACTCGCTGAGCGAATGCTTCGTCTTCGGGGCGCGCGCCTCGTCGGCCGCGCTGGCCGAGCCGCGCGAAAGCCCTGGCCAGGCGCCCCCCGAGCCGCCCGCCGCCCCGCCGCTGCAGGCGCCCAGCCGCGAGACGCGCGCGGCGCTGTGGGAGCACGCGGGCCTCGTCCGCGACGCCGAAGGACTGCGCGCCCTGGCGGAGCACCCGCACCCGCTCGCGGCGCTCATCGCCCGCCACGCCCTGCTCCGCACCGAGACCCGCGGGGCCCACATCCGCTCGGACTTCCCCGAGCGCGACCCGGCGCTCGACCGGCACCACACGGTCACGCACGGCGACGCCGAAGGCCCCGCGTTCGAGCGCTGGGTCTGAGCGCACCACGTCGCCTGAACGAACGCGTTTCTTAACGCGAACTCAACACTGGCGCCGTTTTGACCTTCACAAGCGCAGTCCATACTCGCGCTCGGTCCGGGAGCGGGGGAAGACCAACAGGAGGACAGCGTCAACGCTCATGTACCAGGTCAGTAGGGCGATCTATCGCGAGCTCTCGGGTGAGATCGTCGGTGGTAGGGAGGCCCACGAGCAGGTCCTGCACTCGTGCGAGGAGACTGTTCAGCGGCTGGTCGGAGACCGGCACTACTTCGCGCGTCCAGCGCGGTACCTCTTCCAGGAGATCAGGCCGCACTTCCCGATGCAGGCGCAGCCGCGGGTGTGGCGGGTGGTCGAGGGCTATGTGAGCTGCGCCATGGAGGTCCTGGAGCGCATGCCCCAGAACGGCTTCGACGTCAACGGCCAGCCGCTCCAGTGCCGCGCCACCACCCGACGGGGCACGCCCTGCCAGCGCGTGCCGCTGCATCACAACGGCTACTGCCCCTCTCATCAGCACCTCTCCGAGACCGAGGAGGTCGAGCTGGAGGGGACCGAGGCGATCGCAGCCTGAGCCGGAGGGCACCGAGGCAATCGCGGCCTGAGCTCGACGGCACCCAGGCGATCGCAGCCTGAGCCGGAGGGCACCGAGGCGATCGCGGCCGAGGGCGATAGCGTCCGGGGATGCTCCTGGGCGTCGACGTCGGCGGCACGTTCACCGACGCCGTCCTCGTCGCCGGCGGCAGGCTCTACACGGCCAAGGCGCCGACCACGCCCGACGACCAGTCGCGCGGGGTCATGGTCGCCGTCGAGCGGGCGCTGGCCGCCGCGGGGGTCGCCGTGGCCGACGTCGAGGGCTTCGCCCACGGCATGACCGTGGCGACCAACGCGCTGCTCGAGGGCAAGGTGGCGCGCACGGCCTTCGTCGCCACCGCCGGCTTCACCGACCTCGTCGCGCTGGGACGTCAGGCGCGGCGCGAGCTGTATCGCCTGTGCGCGGCCCATCCGGCGCCACTCGCGCCGCCCGAGCGGCGCTTCGGGGCGCGTGAGCGGACCGGTCCCGATGGCGTCCTGGAGCCGCTGGACGGGCTCGACGAGCTCGTCGGCGCCGTCGCCGAGGGCGAGCCCGAGGCCATCGCGGTCTGCCTGCTGCACAGCTATCGCCATCCCGACCACGAGCGCGCGATCGGCGACGCGCTGCGCGAGGCGCTGGGCGTGCACGTGTCGCTGTCGCACGAGGTCGTGGGCACGTTCCGCGAGTTCGAGCGCGCCGCCACGACCGAAGTCGACGCCGCGCTCTCGCCCCTGCTGGCGCGCTACCTGCGCCGGCTGCGCGACGCGGCCGTCGACGCCGGCCTGCCCGCCCCGGCCATCATGCAGTCCAGCGGCGGCCTCGCCGCGCTGGAGACCGCGGCCGACCACGCGGCGCTGACGGTGCTCAGCGGGCCCGCCGGTGGAGCGGCCGCCGCGGCCCTGCTGGCCGAGCGCTGCGGCGAGCCCGACCTGCTGTGCTTCGACATGGGCGGCACGTCGTGCGACGTGTGCGTGGTCGAGGGCGGCCGCGTGCGCGAGACGACGGCGCGCGAGGTCGGCGGCCGCCCGCTGGCGCTGCCGATGATCGACATCCACACCGTCGGCGCGGGCGGCGGGTCGATCGCGTGGCGCGATCCGGGGGGCGCGCTGCGGGTCGGCCCGCACAGCGCGGGGGCCGAGCCCGGCCCGGCGTGCTACGGGCGGGGCGGCACCGAGCCGACCGTCACCGACGCCAACCTCGTCCTCGGCCACCTGAGCGCCGACGCTCCCCTCGCCGGCGACGTCGAGCTCGACCCCGCCGCCGCCGAGCGGGCCGTCGGCCAGCTGGCCCGCGCGCTCGGCCTCGACGTGCGCGCGTGCGCGGAGGGCATCGTGCGCGTCGCCAACGCCGAGATGGTGCGGGCGCTGCGCGTGATGACCGTCGAGCGCGGCGTCGACCCCCGGCGCTTCGCGCTCCTGGCCTTCGGTGGCGCCGGACCGCTGCACGCCGCCGCCATCGCCGAGGAGCTGGGCATGACGAGGATCCTCGTGCCGCGGGCCTCGGGCGTGCTCAGCGCGCTCGGCCTGGCCGCGGCCGGCCGCCGAGCCGACGCGCAGCGCACGGTGCTCGGGCAGGCCGAGCCCGACCTCGAGGCCCTGCGCGGCGAGGTCCGCGCCGCGCTCGGCTCCGAGGCCGAGCTCGAGACGGCCTGGGACCTGCGCTACCGCGGCCAGTCGCACGAGCTCACGGTGCGCGGCGGCGAGCGCGACGAGCTGCGCGAGCGCTTCGAGGCCCTGCACGAGGAGCGCTACGGCCACCGTGATCCCGACGGCGAGGTCGAGCTCGTCACGGTGCGAGTCACCGGGAGGCTGCCCGCCGCGCCGCTGCGCTTCGGAGCGCCGGGCGGCGAGCGCGTCGCCGGCCCGACCGTCGTCCGCCTGCCCGAGGCCGCCCTCGTCGTGCCCGAGGGGTGGAGCGGCGCCGGCGACGACACAGGCACCCTCGTCCTGGAGCGCGCGTCGTGACCATCGATCCGATCGACCTCCAGGTCGTGAGCGGCGCGCTGCGCGCCGCCTGCGAGGAGATGGGCGCCGTGCTCGTCCGCTCCGCACACAGCGCCAACATCAAGGAGCGCCGCGACTGCTCGACCGCGCTCTTCGACCCTGCCGGCGAGATGATCATGCAGGCCGAGCACATCCCCGTGCACCTGGGGGCCATGCCCGCGGCGGTCGCCGCCGTGCGCGACTGCGACCACGCGGCGGGCGTCTCGTGGGTCCTCAACGACCCCTACGCGGGCGGCACGCACCTGCCGGACATCACGGTGGTCACGCCCGCCTTCCACCATGGAGAGCTGCTCGGCTTCGCCGCCGCCCGCGCGCACCACGCCGACGTCGGCGGTCGCGTGCCGGGCTCCATGCCGGCCGATTCGACCACGCTCGACGAGGAGGGCGTCGTCATCGCGCCGCGCGTGCTCGACGACGCCGCGATCGACGAGCTCGCCGCCCGCATGCGCCAGCCCGCGCACCGACGCGCCGACCTGCGCGCGCAGCTGGCCGCCAACCGAACGGGCGTGCGCCGCCTGGGCGAGCTGGCCGATCGGGTGGGCACGGACTTCCTGCGCGAGGCGACCGCCGCCGTCCTCGACTACGCCGAGCGCCGCACGCGCGCCTGCCTGGCCGCGCTGCCCGACGGCGTGCTCACGGCCGTCGACCTGCTCGAGGCCTCCGACGGCGACCTCGAGCTGCGCCTCGCCGCCACCGTGCGCGACGACGAGCTCACGCTCGACTTCTCCGGCTCGGCCGCCCAGCACGCCGGCAACCTCAACTGCCCGCTGGCGGTCACGGCCAGCGCGTGCCTGTTCGCCGTCCGCGTGCTGACCGACCCAGACATCCCGCCCAGCGCGGGCGCCTACCGCCCCATCACCGTGCTCGCCCCGGAGGGCAGCCTGCTCAACGCGCGCTCGCCGGCCGCGGTGGCCGGGGGCAACGTCGAGACCTCCTCGCGCGTGGCCGACCTCGTGCTCGGCGCCTTCGGACACGCCCTGGGCCAGGGCACGATGAACAACCTCACGCTGGGGACGGACGAATGGACCTACTACGAGACCCTCGGCGGCGGCCAGGGCGCGTGCGCCGAAGCCGACGGGCCGAGCGCGGTGCACGTGGCGATGTCGAACACGCTCAATACGCCGATCGAGGCGCTCGAGCTCGAGTTCCCGCTGCGCGTCGTCGAGTACGGGCTGCGGCGCGGCTCGGGCGGGGCGGGGCGCCGGCGCGGCGGCGACGGCGTCGTGCGCGAGCTGGAGGCGCTGGCCGACATGGACTTCTCGCTGCTCACCGAGCGCCGTCGCCACGCGCCGCCGGGCGCCGACGGCGGCGCACCGGGCGCCCGCGGTCGCAACCTCGTCGACGGCGAGGAGCTCGGTCCCAAGGCCACGGGCCGCCTGCGCGAGGGACAGCGCCTGCGCCTCGAGACGCCCGGCGGCGGCGGCCACGGCGCCGCCTGAAGCGGCCCGCGGCGCCCGCGGCCGGGCGCGCCTGGCGCCCTAAGGGGTGCCTGCGCCCAAGTAAGGCCTCGTGCCGGCGAACTGGCTCCATCCACCCGATGTGGCGCCGCCCGCGGCGGCGGAAGATGGCCTCCATGTTCAACGACAACCTTCTGAGCTCACTCTCACATGCCCGCATCGACGACGCCGAGCGATACTGGACCCGTGCGCACACGCGTGACGAGCAGTCGGTTCGTAGGCCGCACCCGCGAGCTCGCGGAGCTGGAGGCGGCCCTGCACGACGCCACCGCTGGACGCCCGTCGCTCGCCTTCATCGCGGGTGAGTCGGGCGTCGGCAAGACGCGCCTCCTCAAGGAGCTGCAGCGCGAAGCGCTGACGGCCGAGGGGCGCGTCGTCGCCGGCGATTGCATGGCCATGGGGGAGGACGAGCTTCCGTACGCCCCCATCGTCGCCGCCCTGCGATCCCTCACGCGCGACGGCGACCCTGTGCTCGACGAGCTCGGCCCGGCGACACGGGCCGGGCTCGCGAGCCTTCTTCCCGAGCTCGCCCCGGCGGGCGCGGTGGCCCCCGACGACCGCGACGCGCCGCCGCAGGCGCGCGTCTTCGAGGCTCTGCTGACCCTGCTCGAGCGCCTCGGGCGCGAGCGGTCGGTCGTACTGGCCATCGAGGACCTCCACTGGGCCGACACCTCGACGCGCGCCTTCCTGGCCTTCCTGGCCCACAGCCTGCGCACCGAGCGCGTGCTCGTCGTCGCGACC
>DASVFT010000070.1:0-8520 GCA_036379935.1 Solirubrobacteraceae bacterium
GTCCATTCCGCCGAAGCCGTTGGGGCTGCCGTAGTGCATGAGGTAGCCCTCGTGGACGGCCTCGAGGACGAAGTCACCGAAGCGACCGCCCGCGCCCTGGAGCGCGTGGGCGGCGATGGCCGGCTCGGCCTTCTGCTGGACCTCGGGGAGCGCGCTCACAGCTCGGAGAGTGCCGCTTTCGCCGCCGCGATGGTCTGCTCGACGTGCTCGTCGGTGTGCGCGAGCGACGGGAACCACGCCTCGAACTGGGACGGCGGCGGGTACACGCCGTGGGCGAGCAGCGCGCGGCACCAGGCGCCGTAGGCGGCGGCGTCGCAGGCCTGGGCGCCGGCGTAGTCGCACACGGGCTCGGACGAGAAGAAGACGGTGAGCAGGCCCGGCGCGCTCACGACCTGGACGGGGAGGTCGCCCGCGGCCTCGCGCAGGCCGCTGGCCAGGGACTCGGTCCGGGCGGCAAGGCAGGCGTAGGCGCCGTCGTCGAGCAGCCGCAGGGTGGCCAGCCCCGCGGCCACCGCGAGCGGATTGCCCGAGAGCGTCCCCGCCTGGTAGACGTCGCCGGCCGGTGCGATGTGCTCCATGAGCTCGCGCGGGCCACCGTAGGCGGCCGCCGGCAGCCCGCCGCCCATGACCTTGCCCATGATGGTGAGATCGGGCAGGACCCCGCACAACTCCTGCGCGCCGCCGCGCGACACGCGAAAGCCCGTGATGACCTCGTCGAACACGAGCAGCGCCCCCGTCGCGCTGGCGCGCTCGCGCAGCAGCTCGAGGAAGCCCTCCGCCGGCGGGACGAGGCCCATGTTGGCCGCGTAGGGCTCGACCAGGATGGCGGCGAACGCGTGCTCCTCGGTAGCTCTCACGACCGCGTCGGCGTCGTTCCAGGGCACGACGACGGTGGCCGCCGTGGCCGCCTCGGGGACGCCGGCGCTCGCCGGGATCGCCCCGGTGGCCAGCCCCGAGCCCGCCTCGGCCAGCAGGCCGTCGACGTGCCCGTGGTAGGCGCCGGCGAACTTCATGACCGGCTCGCGGCCGGTGATGGCCCGCGCCAGGCGCATCGCGCTCATGGTCGCCTCGGTGCCCGACGAGGTCATGCGCAGCATCTCGACCGACGGCATGCGCCGGGCCACCTCGTCGGCGAGCTCGACCTCCCCCTGCGTGGCCGCGCCGAAGGTCGTCCCGCGCTCGGCGGCGGCGACGACCGCGGCCACGACGTCGGGATGGGCGTGGCCGTGGATGAGCGGCCCCCAGGAGCAGACGTAGTCGACGTAGCGGTTGCCGTCGACGTCGAACAGCTCGGCGCCGTGGCCGCGCTCGACGAACACCGGGTCGCGCCCGACGGCCGTCATCGCCCGCACCGGCGAGTTGACGCCGCCGGGGAGCCGCTGCAGCGCGCGCGTGTAGAGCTCGGCCGAGCGCGCGTCGGTGAGCGAGACCGTCATACGCCGGCGTGCTCGCGCTCCCAGCGCCTGAAGTCGTCGGTGAAGTAGAGGAGGCGGATCTTCTTGAACTCCGTGGAGCTGTAGAGCGTTGCGCGGTCCTGCACCTCGGGGTTCTCGTCGGCGATGGCGTCGAGGATCGCGTCGCACTCCTCCTTGGAGCGCCCGTGGGCCATGGTGAAGATCGAGTACGGCCAGTCGGCGTAGGTCGGCCGCTGGTAGCAGTGCGAGATCCCGCGGTAGGCGGCCATGCGCGGACCGACCTCGCCGATGCGGGCGTCGGGCACCTTCCACACGCCCATGCCGTTGGCGCTGAAGCCGGCGCGGCGGTGGAAGAGGATGGCGGCCACCCGGCGCAGGAGGCCGCGGTCGGCCATCCCGTGCAGGTGCTCGACCAGCGCCTCGACGCTCATGCCGAGCTCGGCGGCGGCCGCCGCGTAGGGCTCGGCGACGACGGGCAGGTCGCCCTGCGTGGCGCGGATCACGGCGACGTCGAGCTCGTCGTAGGGCTGCTTCTCAAGCTCGACCGGATCCTCGGCCACCGCGGCCTTGGCCAGCTCGTCGGTGCCGCCCACGAGCTCCAGGTCCATGCGGATCTTGAACAGCTTGAGCGTCGGGAGCTGGCGGATCGACTCGGCCCCGGTGAGGTGCGCCAGGACGTCGAGCGTTCCGTCCAGCCCGAGCGGCGAGCCCTCCTCGACGGCGATCGTGAACCACATGTTGAAGTCGTGGTTGCGCAGGTAGTTGTGGCTGACGCCGGGGTGGGAGTTGACGATCGTCGCGGCGCGCCACGGGTGCTCGGGATCGACCTTGGCCGCCACCAGCATCGAGCCGTAGCCCAGCGCGCGCGTGTCGTAGATCGGCGTGACCTGGCGGATGATGCGCTGGTCGACGAGCTCCTGGACGCGTCCGAGCACGCGCGCCTCGGGTACCTCGAGCGCGCGCGCCACCGCGGCGTAGGGGCGTGGCTCGATCGGGAAGGCGCCCTGCATCTCGTTGAGCAGGCGCTTGTCGAAGTCGTCGAGCGGGATCGCCGCCCCGTGCTTGCGCGAGCGCAGCTTGGGCGTCACTGAAGCCATCGGGCGGCGTCCTTCGCGTGGTAGGTGATGACGATGTCCGCGCCCGCGCGGCGGATGGAGGTCAGCAGCTCGAGCACCGTCGCCCGCTCGTCGAGCGCCCCGGCCGCCGCCGCGAACTTGACCATCGCGTACTCGCCGCTGACGTTGTAGGCCGCCACCGGCAGGCGCGTGGCCTCCTTGACGCGGCGCAGGACGTCGAGGTAGGGCAGCGCGGGCTTGACCATGACGAGGTCGGCGCCCTCTTCGACGTCGAGCAGGACCTCGCGCAGCGCCTCGTCGCCGTTGGCCGGGTCCATCTGGTAGCCGCGGCGGTCGCCGAAGGCGGGCGCCGAGTCGACGGCCTCGCGGAACGGGCCGTAGAAGGCGGAGGCGAACTTCGCGCTGTAGGCCATGATCGGGACGTCGGAGAGACCATCCTCGTCGAGCGCGACGCGGATGGCCCGGACGCGCCCGTCCATCATGTCGCTGGGCGCGATCACGTCGGCGCCCGCCTGTGCCTGCGAGACGGCCGTGCGCGCGAGCAGCTCGACGCTCGCGTCGTTGTCGACGCTGCCGTCGTCGCGGAGCAGGCCGCAGTGGCCATGGCGCGTGTACTCGCAGAGGCAGACGTCGGTGACGACGAGCAGCTCGGGATGGGCCTCCTTGATGGCCCGCGTGGCGAGCTGGACGATGCCCTCGTCGTCCCAGGCGCCCGAGCCCTCCTCGTCCTTGTGCGCGGGGATGCCGAAGAGCAGGACGGCCGGGATGCCCAGGGCCACGGCCTCGCCGGCCTCCTCGACCGCGGAGGAGATCGAGAGCCGCTCGACGCCGGGCATCGTGGAAACCGGAGCCCGCCCGCCCCGGCCCTGGAGCCCGTCCTCGACGTAGAGCGGCAGGACGAGGTCGCCGGGGTCCACTCGCGTCTCGCGCACCAGGTCGCGCAGCACGGGCGTGCGGCGCAGGCGGCGCAGGCGCGTTTGCGGGAAGGGCACGCCCCCATCGTAGGGCAGGGTGCCGGAGCCGGCGCGCTCAGTCGCGCATGCGGTCCCAGTCCTCCAACGTGACCGCGTAGACGTCGTGGTCCTCCCACACGCCGTTGATCTTCAGGTAGCGCAGCGCGCGCCCCTCGAGGCGGAAGCCGACCTTCTCGGCCACGCGCACCGAGCGGACGTTGCGGGGGATGATGGCCGGCTGCACCCGATGCAGCCCGGCATGCTCGAACGCGAACTGCAGCGCCAGCCGGACCGCGCGCGTGGCATGGCCCCGCCCGCACGCCCGCTCGTCGATCCAGTAGCCCAGCGTCGCGTTCTGCCAGGGCCCGCGCACGACGTTGGACAGCGCGACGCGTCCGATGAGCTCGTCGCCGGCATCGACGGCGAGCACCGCGAAGGCGTAGGCGTTGCCCGCCGCCCACGAGCGCTGGTCGAGGTCGAGCTCGAGGCGCTGGCCGGCCTCCGTGTAGAAGCTCTCGTCGCGCACGGGATCCCATGGACCGGTGTGAGCCCGATTGGCGAGGCGCAGCCTCAGCTGGGCCTGCGCGTCGCGGGGGTCGGTGGGCCGGATCGCGGTCGGCGGCTCCTCCAGGCGCAGCCGCGAGACGCTCATGTGGCGCGCGCCAGCGCCACGCGGGCGAGCGCGAGGTACGCGGCGGCCAGCGCGCCGAGGTGGACGAGGGTCTGCGGCAGCGCGGGCTCGGAGCCGTTGAGGGCCGCGTCCACCGCCTGCATCGCGGGGCGGAAGGGGAAGAGGGCCGAGACCGCGCGGATCGCCTGATAGAGCCCGTGGGCCACGGTGCCGGGCGGCACCAGCGCCAGGAAGGCGATGGGCAAGGTGAGCAGGAAGGCGAGCAACGAGGCGGCGCGCACGTCGCGTGCCAGCCCGCCGATGGCGACCCCGAGCGCTCCGAAGGCGACCGCCCCGCCGGCGAGCGCGACCAGCCAGAGCGCGAACCGCCCCCAGTCGAGGTGCACGAAGATCCCGATGCCGCAGAGCATGATCAAGGTCGCCGGCACCGCGCACGCCGCCGCCAGCGCCACCTTCTCACCCAGCAGCCCCAGGCGCGAGACGAGCCCGCGCACGAGCCGCCCGAAGGCGTGCTCCTCGCGCTCGAGCGCGAGCATCCCCGAGGCCAGCAGGACGGTGACGAACATCAGCGAGATGGTCACGGACACCGCCACGGCATACGCGTCGAGCGGCGTGCGATGGCCGGCCACGACCGTGCGCTTGATGCGCAGCGGCTGGCCGACGGCGGCCAGCACCTTGCCCGAGAGCCCGAGGTTCTCGATGGCCAGCTCGGCGAAGTCGACGACGCTCTGCACCGCGCGCGCCTCGCTCGAGCCGGGCGGCAGGCTGCGCAACGTCCGCTGGAGCGCGAGCTTCGAGCGCTCCAGCCCGAGCACGTCGAACTTCTGCCCGAGCAGCGAGAACTGCCCACCCCGCAGCAGCACCTGCAGGTAGCGGGCCGCGAGCTGGGTGAGCTTCTCGCTCAGCGCCCGGTTGGCGTCGGCCAGGCGCGCCCTGACGGTCGACTCGGCGATCTCGGCCCTGATCGGGTCGTCGACGTTGTAGAGGACCTCGAGGGTGGGCGGCTCGGTGCCGGCCAGGTTGATCGCGTCCTGGAGCGCTCGCGTGGCCTCGGGAGGGACGATGAGCGCGCCCAGCGCCTGGCCCGAGCGGACCGCGTCGATCGCCTCCCGGCGCGTGTCGACGGGCATCGGCGAGACCGACTTGAAGAGCTCGCGCGCGTAGCGCGAGACGTCGAAGCGCTGGCCGCCGACGGTGAAGCTCGTCTCGCCGGCCGGCAGCTCGTTGAGGATGGCGACCTTGGGCTTGTCGGGGCCGCGCGACAGGGCCAGGCCGACGAGCACGGAGATGACGATCGGGTAGGCGACCAGCACCGCCACGAGCACGGGCGAGCGACGCAGGATCCGCAGGTCCTTGAGCAGCAGCCAGCGCATCTCGTCGTCCTAGTGCCCGCGCGCGTGCAGGAAGCGCACGAACGCCGCCTCGAAGTCCGGGCACCCGTGGCCGAAGGCCCCGGGTCGGTGGTCGCCGCCCACCAACGTCTCCAGCTCGGCCGCCGAGCCGAGGAACAGCACCTCGCCGTCGGCCAGGACGAGCACGCGCCCGGCGTAGCGCTCGGCCTCGCCCACGTTGTGGGTGGAGAAGACGACGGCGGTGCCGCGCGCCGCCAGCGCCGCGATGAACTCCCACAGGCGCTCGCGCTGGCGCGGGTCGAGCGCGGCCGACGGCTCGTCGAGCAGCACCACGGGCGGCTCAGCCAGCAGCCCGACCGCGATGTTGACGCGCTGACGGTTGCCGCCCGACAGCGTGCCCAGCTCGTCGTCGGCACGCTGGACCAGGCCGGTCTGCTCGAGCAGGGCCGCCACCGCCGCGTCGGGATCGGGGACCTTCTCCAGGCGCGCGAAGAGGCGCAGGTTCTCGGCCACGGTGAGCTTCGCGTAGACGGCGGGCGACTGGGGCACCCACCCCACCTCGCGCGGCGCGCGGCTCACCGTGCCGCTCGTCGGCGGTTGCAGCCCGGCGAGGATCGACAGCAGCGTCGTCTTGCCGGCGCCGTTGGGACCGATGACGGCGACGACCTCGCCGGCCCGGGCCTCGAAGCTCACGCCCCGCAGGGCCTCGCGCTGCCCGTACCGCTTGGTCACGTCGCCGGCCGCGATGGCCGTCGCGCCGCTGGCGGTGGCGGTGCTCACCGCTCGGACGGTACTTGCGTGCCGGCGACGTCCGCGCCGCAGGTGTGGCAGAACACGTCGGCGGGGCCGAGCTCGCTGCCGCACTCCCGGCACAGCCGGCGCCGGCCGGCGCGCACCTCGGCCACCTCGAGCGGGCTCAAGGTCCCCCAGGGCTCGAGCACGAGGTGCTGGCGCAGGTAGACGACGGTCTCGCGCAGCACCGCGGCCACCGGCAGCGCGACGAGCGCGCCGAGGATGCCGTAGAGCTCGAAGCCGAAGAGCAGGGCGAAGATGACGAGCAGGGGGTTGATACGCAGGGCGTGGCCGAAGATCAGCGGCGAGGCGACGTGGCCCTCGATCTGCTGGAGGCCGACGAAGAGCAGGGCCACCCAGACCGCGGTGAGCGGATCCTGGAAGAGCGCCACCAGCAGCGGCGGCGCCGCGCCCAGGAACGGGCCCACGTACGGGACTAGCTCCATGAGGCCGAAGAAGACGCCGAAGGCCAGCGCGTAGGTCTTGCCGTCGGGGAAGATCCCGACGACGCCGAAGATCCACAGGCCGACGCCGGCCCCGGTCCCCATCGCCAAGCTGAACAGCAGCTGCCCCCGGACGTAGCCGGCCACGGCGCGCACGACGCGCGTGGGGTAGTCGTCCTCGGGCGTCCCGTCGCCCGGGGGCATGGCTCTGCGTATCAACGAGCCGATCCTCTCGCCGTGGACGAGCATGTAGACCGACAGGACGACGACGAGGATCAGCGCGGCGCTCGCCGTCACGAGCTTGGTCAGCAGGTCGGTGCCGAAGGAGACGATCGAGTCGGTGCCGCCCACGACCTTCGACTGGAGCGTCTCGAGCGCCGTCTCGCCCTGCTTCTTGATCTCGACGTTGATGCCCTTGCGATCGAAGTAGTCCTGCACGTCGGCCAGCCGCCGGTTGGCCGAGCGCGTGATCGAAGGGATGTCGTCGCGCAGCGTGGTGACCTGGTCGGAGATCGGGTTGGAGAGCACGATCGCGGCCGCCGCCAGCGCCCCGAGAAAGCCCAGGTAGACCGAGGCGATGGCCACGCCGCGGGGCAGGTGAAGCCGCTGCAGGCCCGCCACCAGCGGCGTGAGGATGAGCGCGATCACCGCCGCGGTCACGAAGATGAGCACCACGACGCCCGCCGCCTTGGCGATCGCATAGAGCGCGAGGATGGCCAGCGGCAGCGTGACGAGCTGGATCCAGCGCGGCACCACCACCGGCTCGACCGCGCGAGGCTCGCCCTCGACCTCTCCTAGCTCGTCCGTGTGCCGGTCCTCGCTCATCGCGCCGTTGCGCCAGAGTATGGGCCGTGCCCGACGCCCCCGCGAGCATCCTCTTCGTCGGCGACCTCGTCGGCGGGCTCGGTCGCCGCACGCTCCTGGCCCTGCTCCCCGAGCTGCGCGAGCGCCATCGCCCCACGTTCGTGGTGGTGAACGCCGAGAACGTGGCGGGCGGCCTCGGCATCACGCCGAAGATCGCCGACGAGCTCCTCGCCGCGGGCGTCGACGCCATCACGCTGGGCAACCATGCCTACCACCGAAAGGAGATCTACCCCTACCTGGACGCCGAGGAGCGCATCGTTCGCCCCGCCAACTACCTGGCCACCCAGCCCGGCCACGGCTTCACGGTGGTCGAGCGCGACGGCGTGCGCCTGGGAGTCGTCAACCTCAGCGGCAATCTCTACGTGCGCGCCGGGCGCCCGGCCTTCGTCGAGATCGACGCGGTCCTCGAGCGGCTCAGCCACGACGTCGACCACGTCCTCGTCGACATGCACGCCGAGGCGACGAGCGAGAAGGTCGGGATGGGCTGGCACCTCGACGGCCGCGTGACCGCCGTCGTGGGCACCCACACCCACGTCCCGACCGCCGACGCGCGCGTGCTCCCGGGCGGCACCGCCTACATCACGGACGTGGGCATGACGGGACCGCGCGGGGGCGTGATCGGCGTGCGCAAGGAGCAGGCCATCGAGTCGCTGCGCACGCACATGTCGGTGCGCTTCGACACCTCAGACGAGGACCCATGGCTCATGGGCGTGCTCGTGCGCTGCGCCGCGCAGCCGCGGCGGGCAGCTTCGATCGAGCAACTGCTGCTGCCCTGGTCAGGAAGTCCCTCGAGCTGAGCGCGGGTGGGTGCGGGCGAGGCGGCTGGCCGTCGGCGAGCAGCGCGATGGTCAGGGGCCCCGAGAACCACACGAGGTAGAGGTAGAACCAGTGCCCGAGCGTGAACTCGAGCGCGATCAGCACGGCGGCGCACAACGCGCACAGGGTCGCCAGATGCCGCCGCCGGGGCACGAACGCGACGACCACGGCGAGGGCC
>DASVFT010000071.1:0-13513 GCA_036379935.1 Solirubrobacteraceae bacterium
CGGGGTCCTCGGGGCGTCCTAGCCGCGCGCGAAGGCGGCTCGCGCGGGGGCGAGCACGACCCGGACCTGCACGCGGGCCGGGCGCGTCGGGTGGGCGAGCGAGAGGAAGTCCCGCACGACCGCGCTGTGCTGGCAGTACGGGCACGCGAGCGCGTCCGTGGGCGCCACCGGTCCGCGGAGGAGCGCGACGGGCGCATCGCACCGTGGGCAGGCCAGGGTGCCCGTGCCGAGCCGTCCGCGCGCGGTGCGGCGATGCTCGTGCGCGCCGGCCACGTCGCCGACCGGACCGGAGCGGACCGGCTCGGAGCCGTCGATGCCGCGCTGGAAGCCCATCGGATCAGTCTACGAACCGGCGCGTGCCGCCGCCCGCGGCACCATCCGGGCTACCGTGAGGTCCATGGCCACCAACGAGAAGCCCGAAGTCGACGTCCCCGACCAGCCGCCGTCCTACCAGCTCGAGCTCGAGGACCTGACCGTCGGCGACGGCGAGGAGGCCGTCGCCGGACGGGTCGTCGAGGTCCACTACGTCGGCGTGTCGTGGGCCACCGGCCAGCAGTTCGACGCCTCGTGGGACCGCGGCCAGACCTTCAAGTTCGGCCTCGGCAAGGGCCAGGTCATCCCCGGGTGGGACCAGGGCGTGGCCGGCATGAAGGTCGGCGGGCGCCGGCGCATCACGATCCCGCCGCAGCTGGCCTACGGCAAGCGCGGCGCCGGCGGAGTCATCGGGCCCGACGAGACGCTCGTCTTCGTGGTCGACCTCGTCGGGGTCCACTGAGGCCGCGCCGCGCTACGCGGCGGCCGCGCCCTCGTCCGCCCGCGCGGCGCCCTCCCCGACGGCGGCCTCCTCGGCCTCGGGCGGCTTGGCGCCCTCCTTGGCCCACGGCTCGTCGAACTCCACGCGCCAGCGGCCCTCGTCGTTCTGCTCCAGCGCCAGGCGCGCCCGGAAGGAGCGCCCCGAGCGCCCCTTGAAGCCCGTCACCGGCGCGGCGGTGAAGCCCTTCTGGATGAGCTCGCGCGCGGTCACGATGGGAAGCTGCTTGCCGGCCTTCGACTTCCAGATGACGAAGCCGCAGCCCGGATCCTCGCGCGACCAGCACGAGTAGCCCTTGCGGTTCTCGACGATGTCGTGGCCGCACACCGGGCACGGCCCCAGGTTGGCGCGCGGGATGCGCACGTCCTTCAGGGTCGTGTCGAGCACGCCGACGGTCTCGCCGGCGAACTTCGCGATGTCGTCCATGAACTTCTCGCGCTGCTCCTCGCCCTCCTCGATCCGCGCGAGCCGGTGCTCCCAGTCGCCGGTGAGCGCGGGCGAGGTCAGCGGATGCGCGCCGAGCAGGCGCACGACGTTGAGGCCCTTCTCGGTGGCCACGAGCGCGCGCGCGTCGCGCTCGACGTAGCCGACGTCGATGAGGCGCTCGATGATCGCCGCCCGCGTGGCCGGCGTGCCGATCCCCGAGTCCTTCATGGCCTCGCGCAGCTCCTCGTCGTCGACGAGCTTGCCCGCCGTCTCCATCGCCCCCAGCAGCGAGGCGTCGCTGTAGCGCCGCGGCGGCTTGGTCTCCTTCTCCAGCGACTGGACGTCGCGCGTGTCCACGGCCTCGCCGCGCGCCAGGCGCGGCAGCTGCTGGTCGCGTCCCTCGTCGTCGTCGGCCGCGGCTTCGCCCTCCGGCAGCTCGCCGTAGACCCCGCGCCAGCCCGGGACGAGCAGGACCTTGCCCCGCGTGCGGAAGACGTGCGACGCGACGGTGGTCTCGACGCGCGTGTTCTCGAACTCGGCGTCGGGGTGGAAGACGGCCAGGAAGCGCCGCGCCACGAGGTCGTACACGCGCCGGTCGTCCTCGTTCATCCGCCCGAGGTCGTGGTCGGAGTTGGTGGGGATGATGGCGTGGTGGTCGCCGACCTTGGCGTCGTCCACCACGCGCGCGAGGGGCAGCAGGTCGAGCGACTGCACGTAGGCGGCCCCCTCGCGGTACTCCGGGCGCCGCCCCACGCGGCCGGCGATCTCCTTGAGGTCGCCGACCATGTCGCTCGTCAGGTAGCGCGAGCTCGTGCGCGGATAGGTCAGCGCCTTGTGCTCCTCGTAGCAGCGCTGCGCGGCGGCCAGCGTGCGGCGCGCGCTGAAGCCGTAGCGCGTGTTGGCCTCGCGCTGGAGCGACGTCAGGTCGTACAGGAGCGGCGGGCGCTCCTTGCGCTTGGTCTTGTCGAGCTTGGTGATCTCGCCGCGGACGCCGCGCACGGCCTCGACGACGGCCTGCGCCTCCTCGGCTGCCTTCAGCCGCGGCTGCGCCCCGGCGTGGTAGCGGCCCTCGTAGCGGCGCGCGCCCGCCTCTCCCTGCGATCGAGCCTCGAAGACGGCGTCGACCAGCCAGTACTTCTCGGGCGTGAAGGCGCGGATCTCCTCCTCGCGGCGGGCGATGATGGCCAGCGTGGGCGTCTGGACGCGCCCGAGGGACACTGCCCCGTCGAAGGACGAGCGCAGGCGGATGGTGGCCGCCCGCGTGGCGTTCATGCCCACGATCCAGTCGGCCTCCGAGCGCGACTTGGCCGCGTCGCGCAGGGCCGTCAGGTCGCCGCCGTCGCGCAGCTGGCCGAAGGCCTCGCGCATGGCCTGGTTCGTCATCGAGTTCAGCCACAGCCGCAGGACGGGCTTGTCGGACTTCACGTACTCGTAGATGTAGGTGAAGATCAGCTCGCCCTCGCGACCGGCGTCGCAGGCGTTGACGACGTGCTCGACGTCGTCGCGGCGCAGCTGGTCGCGCACGACCTTCATCTGCTTCTCGGAGCGCTCGTCGCGGACGACGAGCTTGAAGCGGCGCGGGACGATCGGCAGGTCGGCCATGCGCCACTTCTTGTACTTGTCGTCGTACTCGTCGGGCTCGGCGAGCTGGACGAGGTGGCCGACGGCCCACGTGATGACGTGCTCGGGGCCTTCGAGCCAGCGCGCGGTCTTCTCGCCCGCTCCGGTGTGCTTCTCGAACGGGCCGGGCAGCACGCGGGCGAGGTCCTGGCCCACGGACGGCTTCTCGGCGATGACGAGGGTCTTGGCCATGAACGCGGGAGGCTAGCGGGTGCCGGCGAGGCGGCCGGGAAGGGTCAGCGGGCGCAGGGTCCCGTCGAGACCGCCTCGCGGGCGCCGGCGCGGACGAGGTCGCGCTGCACGACCGCGTTGGGCACGCCGTAGCCGCCCGGCGGGCCGCCCCGGGCGGCGGCGAAGACGGTGGTGACCACCCGGCCCTCCGTGTCGACCATCGGCCCGCCCGAGTTGCCGGGCCGCACCGTACCGCGCAGCGTCGCGATCGAGCGCCGCACCGGCCCGCGACCGTACGCGTCCTGCGTGATCACCGTCCGCGTGGCCCCCAGCCGTCCGGCGCGCACGTCGTATGGGCCGTTCTCGGGGAAGCCGAGGATGGCGGCCGGCGTGCCGGCGCTCGGGTCTGGCGCGAGCTCCAGCGTGCGGCCGATGAGGCCGTCGACGCGCAGGATCGCAAGGTCGTTGTGGGGATCGAAGACGACCGCCTGCGCGGTGAGCTCGGGATCCTCCCCGGCCACCTTCACGGTCGTGTTGCTCTGGCCGGCGACGACGTGCGCGTTGGTCACCACCAGGTCCGCGCGGGCGATCCAGCCCGAGCCCTCCACGCCCAGGCCGCAGGCCGTGCCCTGCACCTTGACCACGCCCTGGGCGGCGGCGCGCACCTGGGGATCGCCCGCCACGGCGGCCCGCGGCGCGGCCACGTCGGCGGGCGGCCCATCGATGCTCGGGAACGGATCGAAGCGGGCCAGCGCGTTGAGGATCGGCCCGGACGGCGGCAGCAGGCCGTTGAGGGCCTGCAGGATCGTCGAGCGCTGGATGTCGTCGCGCAGGCCGCGCGTGGGCGGCGCCTGGAGCGCCACGGCGCCGGCCAGCCACACGAGGCCGAGCGCGACCGCCCCGCTGAGCACGGCGCCGGCCGCGCCGTCGAGCACCCCGAAGCCGGGCACGATGAGGCGCCGGCGCAGCCCATAGCCCAGCGCCTCGAGCAGCGTGGCGAGCAGGATCCCACCGAGCAGCGCGCCGACGAGGCCGAACAGCGGCGCGTACGGCGACTGCGACCCCGCGGAGATCAGCACCTGCCCGAGCCGAGCGCCCGCGAACAGCCCACCGACGAAGCCGACGAGGGTCGCCGCCCCGACGAGGAAGCCCTGGAAGTAGCCCCCCGCGGCGACGACGAGCGTCAGGATGACAATGATCCAATCCAGGGCGGTCACCGGCGGGCGGGCAGGCTACCCTGCCGATGGACTTGGACACGCGGGTGACGACATCGGGGGGCGGACGCCGGTCGCCACGTCCACGGCGCCCGCCACCCGCGCGCCGGCCGTCCTCTCCGGGCGGGCGCAGGCGCGGACGCCAGCGCGCAGCCGCCGTGTTGGGCCTGTGCGGCGTCGCCTTCCTCGGCGGCGTCGTGGTCGGCGCTCGCCATACGCCGGCCGGCCAGGATCGCGCGGAGCGCTTCGCCGCCGCCTGGGAGCGCGGCGACTACGCGACCATGTACGCGCAGCTGACCGACGCCGAGCGCGGCCGCGTCAAGCCCCTGAGCTTCGTCCGCGCCTATCAGGAGACGATGCGCACCGCGACGGCGGCGAAGCTCGTCACCGGCAAGCCGCGCAAGGACGGCGATGCCTACCGCGTGCCGGTACGGGTGCAGACGCGCATCTTCGGGAGGATCGAAGGCGAGGTCCTCGTACCGGCCACCGAGGCCGGCGTCGACTGGTCGCGGGCGCTCGTCTTCCCCGGCCTCGCCGCCGGCGAGCGGCTGAAGCGCGTGACCACGATGCCGCCACGCGCCACGCTGCTGGCGCGCGATCGCACCGTCCTCGCCAAGGGCGACGATCGCGTCTCCTCCTCGCCGGTCGCCGGCGAGGTCGTCGGCCAGCTCGGCCCGATCCCGCCCGAGCGCCGCCAGGCGCTCGCCGCGCTGGGCGTCCCCGCCGATGCCGAGGTCGGCGTCTCGGGGCTCGAGCGGATCTTCGACGAGCGCCTGATCGGGCGGCCGGGCGGCGAGCTCGTGGCCGGCACGCGCGTGCTCACGCGCACCCGGCCCCGGCAGGCACCGGCCGTCCGCACGACGATCTCGCTGCCGGTCGAGCAGGCGACCGTGGCCTCGATCAGCGGGCGCCTGGGCGGCGCGGTCGCGCTCCAGCCACGCACCGGCGCCATCCTCGGCTTCGCGGGCATCGCCTTCTCGGGCCTTCAGCCCCCCGGGTCGACGTTCAAGATGGTCACCGCCACGGGCGCGCTGGAGGCGGGGATCACGAGCCCCTCGAAGGCCTACCCGATCGAGACGAAGGCCGTCCTGGAGGGCGTCGAGCTCGAGAACGCCAACGGCGAGGCATGCGGTGGCACGCTGGTGCTGTCCTTCGCGCGGTCGTGCAACTCCGTCTTCGCGCCGCTCGGCGTCCAGCTCGGGGCGCGGCGGCTGGTCGCCGTCGCCGAACGCTACGGCTTCAACCAGGCGCCCGACATCGCGGGCGCCGCCCAGAGCACGATCCCGCCGGCCGCCGAGATCGGCGACGACCTGGCGCTGGGCTCCTCGGCCATCGGACAGGGCCGCGTGCAGGCGACGGCACTGCAGATGGCGACCGTGGCGGCCGCCATCGGCCTGCGCGGGCGCCGCCCGCACCTCACGCTCGACTACGACGTCGCCCGGGGCCGAGCGGCCACCGAGCGCGCCACGAGCGTGCGCGTCGCGCGCACGATGGAGCGCCTCATGCTGGCCGTCGTCCGCGGCGGCACCGGGGTGGGCGCCGCCATCCCGGGCGTCGAGGTGGCGGGCAAGACCGGCACCGCCGAGCTCAAGACGACCAAGCGCTGCGAGGTCGACCCCGAGCACCCCGAGCTCTGCCCGCCGCAGGAGCAGAAGGACGATCCCACCGACACCGACGCGTGGTTCGCCGCCTATGCTCCGGCCGGCAAGGGCCATCCGCACGTCGCGGTGGCCGTCCTCCTCGTCGCCTCGGGGGCCGGAGGCGACACCGCCGCCCCCGCCGCCAGGCAGATCCTGATCGCGGGCCTGAAGGCCACCCACTAGCGACCGCGTGCGCTAGACGTCGAGATCGATCGTCCCGACCTCGTTGCCCGTGCCCGCCGGCGCCGGGATGCGCAGCTCGAGCGGACGGTTCTCGAGGTTCCTGAAGGGGATCTTGAACAGCAGCAGCGCGCCCTGGATCGAGTTCTGCCCCGCGGGGCTGTCGGGCAGCGGCAGGATCTGCTCGGGGCCGATCGTCCCGGCTCGATAGGCGAAGACGTTCTTGGGGCCGAACTGGATCGGCCGATACACGTTGTCCTGCGTGTCGACGATCTCGTACTGCGCGGCGGCCGGCTGCGGGTCGTCGGTCTCGTTCTCGACGCGCATGAAGACCGCGAACCACTCGTCGGCGGGGCCGAGGTCCTGGCCCGACGGCAGGTCGACCAGGTAGGCGCGGTCCTCGGTGCTGGTCGGGTTCAGCAGCCGCGAGATCTGCACCTGGTACTTCAGCGGACCGACGTCGACGTATTCGCCCTCGGTGGCGGCATGGAGCGTGCGCGCATGCCTGTTGCCGCACGCCCCGAGGGCGAGGGCCGCGAGGGCGACGAGCAGCAACGTGAGCGAGCGCCGGAGCATCGGGCGGGGCCGGACTCTACCCCTCTTGCTCGTCACGGCTTGAACGGCGAGTCGGTGAACGGCTTGCGCGGGCCGCCGGCCAGCGTCGGGCGCATGCCACGGCCGCGGTCCTCCTCGAGGATCGCGCGCAGCCGACGCATGGCCTTCGACAGCTTGCGCTTCATCCATCCTCGGGCGCCGAAGGACTCCATGAGCCTGTCGCTGATCGTCTTGGGCTCGGTGAGCAGCGTGAAGCTCACGCGCGTCGTGCCGGCCGCTCCCGGCTCGAGCTCGTACACGCCGAGCGTGCGTATGCGGTTGTACTTGCCAAGCCGTCCCGCCTCGGCGAGCTTGCGCGGGCGCTCGAACTCGATGACGGTCGAGTCCCCCCACGGGAAGCGGTTGAGCGGCGCCTTGAGGCGGTAGCGCGCGCCGGCGCCGTAGCCGTAGGAGTCCTCGCGCGTCAGCCGCCAGTCGACCATGAAGTGGTCGGAGAACTCGGCGTGGTTGGCGATGTCGGCCAGGTACTCGAAGACCTCGTCGCGCGGTCGGGCGATGACGATCTCGACGGTGATCGGATCCACGGGCCGGCAGTCTATGCGGCGCGTTGGCGCGGCGGCCTACGCGGCGCGGCGGCGGACCGTCTGCCCCCGCTCTGAGTGGTGCACGACCTCCGATCGCTCGGGCCGGTCGTCGCGGGCCGGCCGGCACAGCTCGCAGACCAGCGCGCTGTCGGCGAAGAGATGGACGCGCTCGCCGACCAGCGGCGTCCGTCCGCAGTCGTGGCACTGCGCCCGCCCGGCCGTCAAACGGACCACGCCCTTGCGCAGGAGCTCGCGCTCGAGGTCGGGTTCGGAGATGCCGAGCAGGGGCCGCAGCATGCCGGCAACGTTCGCCGCCGGCCGTCCGGCTCCTGCCCGGCGCCGCTTGTCGCGCGGGCGTTGACGCCCGTTTTCCGGTCCGCTATGTGGGGTACGGCGCATTCGGCTCGTGGGGGTCGATCGGGGTCGAAAGGCCCGATAAACAAGCCAAATTCCGCCCTCGGGGCGATTGACAGCGTCGTTATGATCGGCACAAGCAGGAGGGCACGACCCCAACCTCTTGCGGACGTCATAGGGAGCGGAAGATGGAGTCAATGATGTCGGGCACCCTGGCCGGTACCGGCTCTTTTCGTTGCGAGGAGTGCGGGTACGTGGTCAACCTGGCGGCGGCCGACGAGCTGCCCGCCTGCCCTGGCTGCGGCGGCTCGCGTTTTACCCGCGCCTCGCTCTTCGCCGGCGGTCGTTTCCAGCGCAAGGCGGGCGACGTTCCGACGGTCCAGGAGCGCGAGGCCCTCATAGCCGAAGCACGCGAACAGCTTGACGGACCGGGCCAGTTCCTGGCCTGGGCGGACGGCCACGAAGTTCGCGTCGTCAGCCTGGACCGGGAGTGGACGCGCGTCGGCCGCAGCCTGGCGGCGGACGTGCGCTTCGACGACCCCACCGTCTCACGGCGCCACGCGCTCATCGTGCGACAGGCGGACGGCGTGCGCGTCCTCGACGATCGCAGCCTCAACGGCGTGTTCGTCAACGGCGAGCGCGTCGAGTGGCGGGTGCTGCACGACGGCGACGAGATCGTCGTCGGGCGCTACCGGCTGCAGTTCCTCGAAGCCGCGGCCGACGCGGACCACGCGGTTGCGAGCCGGATGGAGTCGGCCGGGTAGGCAGTCTCGGGCCGCAGGCCCGCGGAGGAGAGGGGCGGAGGGGCCCCGGGAGCCGGATCCGGGCCCTCTCCGCCCGTCTCCCGCGCTCTCGCTACAGTCGGCAGCAGTGGCGCAGAAGATCGCGGTCCTGTCTCAGAAGGGCGGCACCGGCAAGACGACCGCTGTCCGCACGCTGACCGATGTCTTCCGCCGGACAGGGCTCGACGTGCTCGCCGTCGACCTCGACCCGCAGGGCAACCTGTCGGACTACTTCGACGTCGATCCGGAGGCCGCGCCCACCATCGGCGACGTGCTCGGCGGCCGCGTCAAGGCGTCGACGGCGGTGCACGACGGGCTCATCCCGGCCAACCTCGCGCTCGCCGAGGCCGAGCTGGCCATGGCCGGCAAGATGGGCCGCGAGCTCATCCTGCGCAAGGCCCTGAAGGACGTCGAGGCAGAGCACGACCTCATCCTCATCGACTGCCCGCCCGCCCTCGGCCTGCTTACGGTCAACGCGCTCGTGGCCGCCGACTGGGCGCTGCTGAGCGCCGAGGCCCAATACTTCGCGCTCCAGGGCGTCGAGCAGGCGCGCGAGGTCATCGAGCTGGCGCGCGACGGCCTGAACCCGGACCTGCAGTGGCTCGGCGTGCTCTTCAACATCGCCGACATGCGCACCGTCCACTCGCGCGAGGCCTACGACGCGCTCAGGGAGCACGTGGGCGACAGGCTGCTGCAGACGATCGTGCGCCAGTCGATCGCCTATGCCGAGTCGGCCGAGCGCGCGATCTCGATCCTCGAGCACCGCCCCGACCTCGGCGCCGACTACGTGCGCCTGGCCGACGAGATCCTCGACCGGCTGGGGATGAGCGCGGCGCGCAAGCGCCTGCGCGCGCAGCTCAACGGCGCCGGCTGACCCGGCTCACGGCTCGCTGACCTCGGCGCCGCGCGCCTCGAACGGGGCGGGCATGACCTGCGCCCAGCCCTCGGCCTCGCGGCGCAGCGCCTCGAGCACGCCGGCGGTGGCCTGCTCGCGGCACCAGACGAGGACCGACGGGCCCGCGCCGGAGATGGTGGCGCCGAGGGCGCCCAGCGCCGGGGCGCGGCGCGCGAGCTCCATCGAGCGCGGGTAGAGCGGCTCGCGGTGGGGCTGGTGCAGGCGGTCGTCGAGGCCGCGGGCCAGCAGCTCCCAGTCGCCGCGCGCCAAGCCGAGCGCCAGCAGTGCCCCATGCGCGGTGTTGAACACCGCGTCGGCCATCGGGACGGTGGCCGGCAGCGCCGCGCGCGCGGCCTTGGTGCGCACGCCGGCGTCGGGCACGACGACGACGGCCTCCAGCCCGACGGGCGGATCCAGGCGCGTGACCTGTCCGTCGGCGCAGACGACGAAGCCACCGTGCAGCGCCGCCGCGACGTTGTCGGGGTGGCCCTCGAGCTCTGACGCCAGAGCGAGCACGTCGGCGCCGAGGTCGAAGAGATCGTCGGCCACCAGCAGGCCGGCGACGTAGGCCGCGGCGCTCGAGCCCAGGCCCCCGCTGAGCGGGATCTGCGAGCGGATGTGGAAGCTGAAGCCGCTGGGGTCGGCGAGCCGGGCGAAGCCGCGCACGGCGAGGTTGCGCCGGTCGCGCGCGATCTTCAGGTCGGTCTGCACGGCGAAGCGCCCGCTCTCCTTGACCTCGAGCTCGAGGTGCAGCGCGATCGCGCAGGCGAAGGCGTCGAAGCCCGGGCCCAGGTTGGCGCTCGAGGCGGGGACGCGGACGAGGCGGCGGCGCTGCATCAGCCCAGCACCGCGCGCTCCACCGCCTCCAGCGACGGCTCGCATGGCACCACCGAGCCCGACTGCTCGAGCGCGGTCTGCGGGTCCTTCAGGCCGTGGCCGGTGAGGACGCAGACCACGCGCGAGGCGCCGCGGGCGCCGTGCTTGAGCAGGCCGGCGACCGACGCCGCGCTGGCCGGCTCGCAGAACACGCCCTCGCGCGAGGCCAGCAGCCGGTAGGCGGCGAGGATCTCCTCGTCGGTGACCGCCTCGATCGCGCCGCGCGACTCGGTGACGGCGGCCATGGCGTCCTCCCAGCGCGCCGGGTTGCCGATCCGGATCGCGCTGGCGATCGTCTCGGGCTTCTCGACGCGCTCGCCGTGCACCAGCGGCGCTGCACCCGCGGCCTGGAAGCCGAGCATGCGCGGCTCGTGGCCGGCCTCGCGAAAGCCGCGCCAGTAGGCGGTGATGTTGCCCGCGTTGCCCACGGGGATGCACAGGGCATCGAGCTCGCCGAGCTCCTCGACCAGCTCGAAGGCCGCGGTCTTCTGGCCCTCGATGCGGAACGGGTTGACGCTGTTGACGAGGGCGATCGGGTGACGCCGCGTGAGCTCGCGCACGAGGTCGAGCGCCTCGTCGAAGTTGCCGCGCAGGGCGATCACGCGCGTGCCGTGCATGAGCGCCTGCGCCAGCTTGCCGGCGGCGATCTTTCCCTCGGGCACGATCACGGCGCCGCCGATGCCGGCGCGCGCAGCGTAGGCGGCCAGCGAGGCCGCGGTGTTGCCGGTGGAGGCGCAGATCACCGCCCGGGCGCCGGAGCGCACCGCGTCGGAGACCGCGCACGTCATGCCGCGGTCCTTGAACGAGCCCGTCGGGTTGGCGCCCTCGAGCTTCAACCACGCCTCGACGCCGGCCTGCTCGCTCACCCACGGCGCGCGCACGAGCGGGGTCGACCCCTCGCGCAGGCTCACCACCGGGTCGCCGTCGGCGAACGGCAGCCGGTCCCGGTAGCGCTCGATGAGGGCCGGCTGTGGGTGGGGACCGCTCACAGCTCAGACGAACTCCTCGTCGATGACCCGGATGGCCCGCGGCCGGGAGCGCATGAAGTCGAGCGCGCCGATGAGCTCGACCGCGGCATAGAACTTCGACTCGAGGATCGGGTGGGTGACCATCACCAGCCGCGCGTTCTCCCCCAGCCCCTTCTGCACCACCGAGCGGATCGACGCCCCCTGCAGCCCCAGCAGCTGCGCGACCTGCGCGAGCACGCCCGGACGGTCGGCCACCTCCAGGTGCAGATAGAAGGCCGACTCGACGTCGGTCACCACTTCCAGCCGCTCGGTCGTCTCGGGTGTCGAGGCGGGCGGGATCATCGCGCTGATGACGTCGCCCAGGACCGCGCTGGCGGTCTGCGGCCCGCCGGCGCCCGGCCCGCTGAGGGTGATCTCGGTGATCGCCTGCGACTCGATGGTGACCGCGTTGAAGGGCCCGCTGACGCTGGCCAGCGGGTGTTCGGCGTAGAGGAACGCCGGGTGCACGCGCACGCTGAGCCCGCTCCGCCCCGGCTTCGCCGGGTGCTCGACGCGCTCGGCGGTGCCGATCAGCTTGAGCCCCAGGCCGAGCTCGCGCGCGTACTCCATGTCGTCGGCGGTGATGTGCTCGATGCCCTCGTAGGGGACCTGGTCGAGCGCCACCGGGGTGTTGAAGGCCAGGCGCGCGAGGATCGCCATCTTGGCGGCGGCGTCCTTGCCGTTGACGTCCTCGGACGGGTCGGCCTCGGCGTAGCCCAGGCGCTGGGCCTCGGCCAGCGAGTCCTCGTAGGACGCGCCGCTCTCGGCCATGCGCGTGAGGATGAAGTTCGTCGTCCCGTTGACGATGCCGTGCAAGCGGTCGACGTGCGCGGCGGCCAGCGACTCCTGGAGCACGCGGACGACGGGCACGACGCCGGCCACGGCGGCCTCGAAGCGCAGCTGCACGCCGTGCTCGCGCGCGGCCGCCCACAGCTCCTCGCCGTGCTGGGAGAGGAGCTGCTTGTTGGCCGTGACCACGTGCTTTCCGGCCGCCATCGCGCGGAGGACGTAGTCGCGCGCGGGATCGAGGCCACCCATGACCTCGACCACGAGGTCCGAGCCGGCCACGATGTCCTCGAAGTCCCCGCGCGAGCGCGTGAGCACGCCGCTGAGCTCGGGGCGCAGGCCGGTGACCGCCTCGACCTCGGCCGCCCGGCTCTCGAGCAGCTCGACGAAGGCCGCGCCGACGGTGCCGTGGCCGAGCAGGCCGATGCGAAAGGGGTCGCTCACGCGACGTCCCTCGCCGTCAGGTCCTCGTAGGTCTCGCGCCGTACCGCCAGCCGGGCGTCGCCGTCCCTGACGAGGACCACCGGCGCTCGCGGCACGCCGTTGTAGGTGCTGGCCATCGAGTAGCCGTACGCGCCGGTGGCGGGCGTGACGACGACGTCGCCGACCTGCGGATCGGCGAGCTCGGCGTCGCGGATGATGAGGTCGCCGGACTCGCAGTGCTTGCCGACGAGGTGGCAGAACGTGCCGCCGCCGAAGCGCGACGCGACCTGCGCCTCGTAGCGCGCGCCGTACAGCATCGGGCGCGGGTTGTCTGACATGCCGCCGTCGACGGCGACGTAGAGGTCGACGTTGCGCTTGATGGACTCGACCGTGTAGAGGGTCACCGTCGAGTTGGCCACGAGCGCCCGGCCCGGCTCGTCGAGGATGCGCACGTCGCCACCCATGACGTCGCGCACGGCGTCGACCTTGGCCGCCACGTAGTCCTCGATCGAGGGCGGGTGCTCGGCGTTGACGTAGGCGACGCCCAGCCCGCCGCCGAGGTTGACCATCCCGTGCGTGGCGAGGCTCGCCATCGCCTCGAGCGCGGTACGGAAGCTCTCGACGTCGTAGATCTGCGAGCCGATGTGCAGGTGCAGCCCCTCGAGCTCGAGGCGGTCGGAGGCGTCGAGGCGCTCGATGGCGGCGCCGGCCAGCGCGAGCCCGAAGCCGAACTTCGTGTTGGGGCCGCCCGTCGAGATCGAGGGATGGGTGTCGGGGCTGATGCCGGGCGCCACGCGCAGCTGGACGCGCTGGGTGGCGCCGGCCGGGACCAGGCGCTCGAGGCGGTCGATGTCGGTCTCGTTGTCGACGACGACGTGGCCGACCCCGGCCGCGAGCGCCTCGGCCAGCTCGCGCTCGGACTTGGCGTTGCCGTGCAGGTGGATCCGCGCGGGGTCGAACCCGGCCTTGAGCGCGATCGCGAGCTCGCCGCCGGAGGCCACGTCGCAGGCCAGGCCCTCGTCACGAAGGATGCGCAGCACCGCGGTGCAGGGAAAGGCCTTGGCGGCGAAGTGCACCTCGAAGTCGTCGCAGCGGGCCGCGTAGGCGTCGGTGAAGGCCCGCGCCCGGGCGCGGATGTCGTCCTCGACCACGACGTAGACGGGCGTGCCGCACTCGCGCGCGAGCTCGA
>DASVFT010000072.1:0-49909 GCA_036379935.1 Solirubrobacteraceae bacterium
CCGGTGCGACGGCGATCAGCAGCGGTACGGGCAGCGCGACGGCCCAGCCCGCAATGAGCAGGCGCCGGCGCCCGGCGCGGGCGGCCAAGGCTCCGGCGGCGAGGTTCGTGAGCGCCTTGGCAATCCCGAACGCGACGATGAACGAGAGCACCGCCGCGCTCGAGCCCAGCCCGAAGTCCTGGCGGCCGACCAGCGGCAGCGTGGCGCGCTCGAGACCGACCATCGCGCCCACGAAGGCGTTGACCGCGACAAGCAGCGAGAACTGCGCGCGGTTCTCGCGCAGCCCCAGGCGGACGGGCGCAGTCGTCACACCGCTTTGGCGACCGGACGCCCGGCACGGTTGGCGGCGACGACCGCGGCCTGGTCCTCGGGCGGCGGCGGGATGTCGCTGATGAGTGCGTGCACGAAGGCGTCTTCGGAGTCGAACCGCAGCGCGCGGTTATGGCGGCGCTCGAAGCCGATCGTGGAGGCCGGGTTGGCGGACAGGCCGCGGCCGCAAACCGAGCCGGAGTAGTGGGCGGGGTAGACGAGCACGTCATCCGGGAGGGCGAGCAGCCGCTCGGTCAGCGACCGGAAGAGCGTGCGCGCCATCGCCTCGACGGTCTGCTCGCCATGGGCGTGCAGGTCAGGGCGCCCGACGTCGCCGACGAGCAGCGCGTCGCCGGTGAGCACGAACCATGGCTCCTCGCCGCGGGTGTGGTCGGTGACGAGGTAGGCGTGGTGCGCGGCGGCGTGGCCCGGGGTAGCCACCGCCTGGAGCTCGGTGTTGCCGAGCCGCACGACTTCGCCGTCCACCAGCGCGTGATGGTCGAACTTGACGCCCGCGCCCGTGGGCAGGTAGGCGGTCGCGCCTGTGCGCGCGACGAGCGCCGGGAGACCCGAGACGTGATCGGCTTGCACGTGTGTCTCAACAGCAGCGGCGATCGCTGCGCCCTGCGCGTCGGCCAGGGCGACGTAGTCGTCGACGAGGTCGGTGTGTGGGTCGACGACGGCGAACGCGCCGTGCGTCTTGCACCCGAGCAGGTAGGAGGCGCAGGCCGTCTCGTCGTTCAGCAGCTGTCGGAAGTACACGCCGGCCTCCAGCGGTGTCGAGCTACGCGGGGGACTTGACAAGCTATCAATAGATCAATTGAATAACAACTCCATGAACTCCCGTCACGAGAAATACGCGCTGTTCGAGGCCATCGCGCTCATGGGGAAGGCTTTCGCCAGCCCCCGGCGCCTCGAGTTGCTCGACCTCCTTGCTCAGGCGCCGCGGACGGTCCACCAGCTCGCTCGCGCCAGCGAGCAGTCCAGGGCCAATACCTCGCAGCACCTTCAGGCGCTTCACGCGGCGGGGATGGTCACGCGCGCGCGCGAGCGAGCGAGCGTCCGCTACGCGCTGGCCGGCGACGAGGCGCTGTCACTGTGGTTGGCGTTGCGAGACGCCTCGGTAGCGCAGCTCGGCGAGGTCGAGCGCGCCGCTCGCGACTATCTCGGCGAGGACGTCGAAGCGGTCGGGCGCGACGAGCTGATCGCCAGGCTCGGCCGCGGCGAGGTCGTGCTCGTCGATGTCCGGCCTTCGGAGGAGTACGCGGCAGGCCACATCGACGGTGCACGCTCAATCCCGCTCGACGAGCTCGAGGAGCGCCTCGCTGACCTGCCCACCGACCGCGAGATCGTGGCCTACTGCCGCGGACCGTTCTGCGCTTATGCACACGAGGCAGTGCGCCGGCTGCGGTCGACCGGTCGCTCGGCGCGGCGCCTCGAAGGCGGCTGGCCCGAATGGCGCCTCATGGACCAGCCGACACGACCCCACAAGGCCGCCTAACGATCGGAGCACAACCATGCGAGCTATCGAATGCCCTTGCGGGCACCACCTCGAAGGCGCCGACGACGACGAGCTGTTCCGTCTCGCACGCGACCACGTCGACCGCGACCATCCCGAGATGCAGCGCACCGACGCGGAGATCCGTGAGCGCGTCGCGGCCGACGCCTACGACGCGCAACCCGTCGCATAGCGCCGTGAGCACCACCGACATCCCCGTCGACGTCGATGTTCTGCGCGAGGAGATCCGCAAGACCTACACCGACGTCTCCACCGACCAGGAGCAGGAGTTCATCTTCCGCACCGGGCGCGCGTGGGCACAGGAGCTCGGCTACCCCGAGCCGGAACTCTCGCGCGTCCCCGACGCGACGGTGGAGAGCTTCGCCGGCGTGGCCAACCACTGGCCGCTCGGGCGCATCGAGCCGGGCGCGGTCGTGCTCGACCTCGGCTGCGGCGCCGGCGCCGACCTGCTGATCGCCGCGCAGATGGTCGGCCCCACCGGACGCGTCATCGGCATCGACATGACGCCAACCATGCTGCAGCGCGCGCGCGCCAGCGCCACGGAGATGGGGCTGTCAAACGTCGAGTTGCACGAGTCGCTGATCGAGGCGCTCCCGATCGATGACGCGTCGGTCGACGTGGTGATCTCCAACGGCGTCATCGACCTCGTGCCCGACAAGGACGCCGTCTTTGACGAGATCGATCGCGTCCTGCGACCCGGCGGGCGGCTGCAGCTTGCCGACGTGGTCATCCACGACGAGGTCTCCGAGGACGCCCGCAAGCGTATCGACCTCTGGACGGGGTGAATCGCCGGCGCGTTGCTCGAGGGCGAGCACGCGCGCCTGCTGGTACAGCGGGCCTACACCGACATCATCCAAGGCGAGCTCGTCGACACCTACGCCCGTTCGGCGTTCGAGGACACGCGCCGCAAGGCCGCTCAGTACGGCGCCAAGGGCTCGACGATCAGAGCGACCAAGCCACGCTGAGCCCGGCGAGCGCCAGGACGACGCCGACAACGTATTCCGTCTCAACAAGAACACGAGGCCGGCCGCGCCGGCCCCGGGAGGGAACCATGACTGACAACAGCAACGTCGTGATCAACCTGACCACTGGGCACGAGGACGCCGACAAGGTGACCGTCGCCTTCCTGGTTGCCACCGCCGCGCTCGCCAAGGAAAAGCCCGTGGTGATGTTCCTCACCAAGGAGGCGGTCCGGCTCGGGCTGCCAGGCTACGCTGACGCCATCGAGTCTGCGGGGGCGCCTCCCGTCGCCAAGTTGTTCGACCAGTTCGCGCAGGGCGGGGGTGAGCTCTACGTCTGCCCGATCTGCTTCGACGCCCGCAAGCTCGACGCCAACGCCCTCGTCGCGAACGCGAAGCTCGCAGGAGCGACGCCGCTCTGGGAGTTCATCGGCGACGGTGCCACCGTCTTCTCGTACTGACGACACCCGCCGAAGCCGCGGATCCGCTCTCGTCATGGCCGCCGACCACCAAGGGCTCGCCGCCATCGACCGAATGCATGACCCCGGCAGACCCACCGACGCGGTCGACGCGCAGCGGAGACGCCTAGCCTGCGCGTCGCGACCCCAGAACGGCCGGCCAGCCAGCCGCTGCTCGTCCGTCGCGCCAGTGGCGCGACGACGCCCCGGCGCTGCTGCTTCTGCCTCGATGCGATACCGCAACCGCGCATCACTGCGCGGCCGCGGCCGAGTGCGGCGAGGATCGTCTGAGTCTCACCGAGCTCCGTCGCGGACCCGGCGGGCGCGCGCTTCTGACTTCCATGCATTGGGCCGCACGCGAACGGCAGGTTCACCTATACGCGTGTTCGATATGGCATACAGCGGGTCTGGGGCCCGCCACCGGCGGGGCTGTGGACGGTGCGGCGATTGCAAATCCGTTGCAGGCGGCCGAGATCGCCGTTTCATCGAGAGTTAAACCGTTCGCCCCGATGTTGGCGGGCATTTCGCCGCCGCTGGCGGCGTCGCCGCGAAGGAGGTCGTGCAGAGCACTGTCCTCCTTCGCGCTCCTTGCCAGCGACGACGATCTGCGCGCCACCATCGAGGCGCCTTCGGCGCCCCGATTGGTTCACGTAGTGCGAAGGCTCGCGAACATGGGCGAAACGGCCCGAAGCTGCGAGGCTTCGCGGGGTCGGGTTTGCCCCGGTTCGCGGCTGTTCGGTGGTCGCGCGGTTGTAGAGCGTTGCAGCGCGGCCCGCTTGGCGACCCGCCGCTGCGAAAGGAGCAGTCGCTCGCGCGAGCCCTCGCCGTTTCGCGGCGACTCGTTAGTGTCTGGCCATGGACGAGGAGGTCGTGCCGGTTCTCTATGTCGAGGACGCGGCGCGGGCGGTCGCATGGTATGGGCGGCTCGGGTTTGTCAAAGAGTGGGAGCATCAGTTCGAGCCCGACTTTCCCTGGTTCGTCTCCGTAGCACGTGGGAATGCCCGGCTTTACCTCTCGGAGCACAAGGGCGACGCTCGGCCGGACACCTTGATCCACCTCTATGTCAAGGACATCGACGCCGTGTCCGAGGAGTTCGGGATTCCCGTCGATGAAGAAGGGCTCGCCGGGCGGGAGTGCGACGTCACAGACCCCGACGGCAATCGGCTGCGCATCGCCACCCGGCGCTCCTGACCACGAAACGCCCGAGGGTCATTCCTGGCGGCGCAAGCGGAATAACCCCGTGGGTGGGATCGTTGTCGATCACCGTCGCGGTGACGCATCCATGGGGAGGTGAAGCTGGCCTACCTGGACCCGCCGTTCAACACGCAGCAGTCGTGGCTGCATGACGACGACGCGCTCGAGCACTCGGTATGGCTCACCCCCCGCTCGGTCCTGAGTCAAGAGCAACCACGAGGGCGTCCGCAGTCGTGATGCGCCATGCTCCATGCTTGCTAGTCAGTGCCCAGGCTTCGTCACGACCGAGCACTACAACGGTATGCGCTCGATCCAGCCATAGCGTTGGCTTCGCCGCCGCATCCCTGGCGAGGTCCATCGTCCGCCTCGTGCCCAGCTCCGCGAAGATCACGGACAGCACGCCGCGGCAGTTGGTTGCGAGAGCCCGCTTGCGATCCACATCACGCTTGCGTCCCTCTGGAGACTGTGCATCCGAGGTTAGGGATCCGAGCGCCGCAGTGCGGAGGTCGTCGTACAACGCCGCATCGCCGTACCGCGTCGTGTCGAGCAACGCGCAGGCATTCCCAAAGCGGCGCCCTTGCCCAAGGTGAAGAAACCTAACCACGGTTTCCCTTGCGCTCTCCCGGGATGGAGCTCTATTTCCATCACCACAGCCGCTCGCACAGATCAGCGCGATCGCGGTCAAGACAACAACAACCACTGCTGGAACAGCAAGCCAGCGCGACAAGAGGCATTCCTCTAGGGCTGAATGAGATGGTCGGCGTACCGCATGGTCATCTCCACCATCGGCCGCGTGCGCAACTCTACACAGCACACGAAACGCGTCCTGGCTCGATATTCATGTATTGATCGCCGTTTACGTTCGTATAAATGGGGCCTCCGAGACTTCTGCATCCTCGCCAATCCAGCAGCCACGCCGAGATGACCGCTCGGGACGACAAGCGAGAGCCGTCGCTCCGGTATTGCTCGGCCGCGCTTCTCGTCCGATGCGACAGTCAGAGGCCGGACGGCTTCAGCGACGGCGCCACAACGAGCTCGGTCGATGGATCATGCGTCAAGTCCGGTGTTCCGGCCACGACAACGAGCGACCGCTCCCATGGTCGCTGATCGGCAACGAACGGGTCCTCCTCCTCCATCCAGCCCGCGACGTCCTGGGTGGTCGTCTCGCCGGCGTCCACGCGCGCCGCGTTTCGTCGCTCGATGACCCCGAGATCCGCCTGCACCCAGATCACGCCGTCAACGAGAGGCGCGGTCTCGCGCCGTCCGGCGCCCACCCCTTCGATGATGACAAGGGTGGCGCCCGCCGACGCCTCGATCACACCTCGACGGCCACGCTCATCCCACGCGGGCGGCCGGAAGGACACGGCCCGGTTTTGATGCAACGGCTCGAGGATCGCGGTCATGAGCAGCTCCGCCCAAGCGAAGCGGGCGTGCCACCACGCGATGTCGTCGGTGTGCACCGTAACCGCACCGGGAAGAGCTGCTTCCAGACGCCGGGCCAACGTCGTCTTGCCGCTTGAGCTGCGGCCATCGAGTGCGACGATCGGCGGACGCTGACCCGAACCGCTGACGCCATCGAGCACGAATCTCGCAAACTCGCTCATCGCCACGACTCGCCACGGACCCGCGGGCGGCTCACCTTTTCCCAAGACCATAACCCCGGACATACTGGCGCGGGTCGATCCAAACCACTCAGCGCTCGCCCAACGCTTCCGCTTTCCAGGCACGCACAGACCACTGAGCGACGAGCGCGCAAGCGAGGCCAGGACCCTCGCACGACCCCACGCCCCCGGGGCAAACCGCGCGGTCCGCGACGTTCTGACGATGATGGGCCAGGTCGGCTTGCGTCCACCGCGTTGAGGGAACAAAGGGGACATGGTCTTCTACCTCGTCGTTGCCGCGGCGATCGTCATCCTCGTGCTCGCCATCGTTTCGGTCGGGCGTGCGCTGCGCGATGACCCCGAGCGCCAGCGCGGGCTCGGCGGTGGTGGCTTCGGTGCACGCGGCGGCCTGGCCAACCTGGCCGCCCGCGAGTCGAAGCGCGCTCGCCGACATCGACACGAACCGTCCTGACCGGCGTACGGGGGCTGCGCTCCCACTGACGCCAGCGCGGCGGCCCGTCCATCGCGCCGGTCCCTGGGATCGCCGTCGTCATCGCAATGTGAACCGTTCGCCGGATGTTGGCCGGCATCGCCCCACCATCGGGGCGCCTTCGGCGCCCGGCTCGAGTCACGTATCGCGAGCCCCGGCTGGGCAGCGCTTGGCCTCGACGGCGTGCGGTTAGGACGCGGGGCGCAGCCCGACCATTCCGCCATCCACGACGAGGGTCGTGCCCGTGGTGAAGGCCGAGCAGGGATCCGCGAGATGGAGGATCGCGTGAGCGATCTCCTCGGGTCGTCCGAGGCGTCCGAGGGGCTGGCGGGCTTGCAGACTCGCGAGCGCGGCCGTCGGATCCGGCGCGTCATCGAGCAGGCGCGAGACCCACGGGGTGAAGACCGTGCCCGGCGCCACGCAGTTGACGCGCACTCCGTCGGCCAGGAGATCCGTCGCCATCGCGAGCGTCAGGGCCGAGACCGCGCCCTTGGATGCGCTGTACGCCGCTCGGTTGGGCACGCCGACCGTGGCGACCACTGACGAGACGTTGACGATCGCGGCGTTCGGGGCGAGGCGCAGGTGGGGCAGGCACGCGCGCGCCATCCTCACGATGCCCATGACGTTGACGTCGAACAGGGCGGCCCATTCGGCGTCGTCGCCGTCCTCGACGGTCCCGACGGCCCCGATCCCGGCGCAGTTGACGAGGATCTCCGGCGGGCCGAGCTCGGCGCGCACACGTTCGACGGCGGCGTCGACCGACGCCTGGTCGCGCACGTCCGCGGTGGCGCGGACGGACGCCGCGGGCGCGCCCTCGGGATGCAGGTCGACTGCGCCCACCCGGGCTCCGCTCGCCAGGAGGGCTTCGACCGTGGCGCGCCCGATGCCCGACGCGCCCCCGGTCACGACGGCGACGCGCCGGCTCATGGGACCGCCGCGGCAGGCGCGGCCACGGGGATCGCCAGGTCCGCCGCGCCGACCTCGGACATCTGCGGTCGATCGGCCGAGCGCTCGAGGAGCTCCAGCCCCAGTCGGGCGCGGCGGACACGCTCGCGGGCCAGCGCCACGACGGTCGACGCCATGTGGCCGCCGGCGGGATAGATGTCGGGAGCGTTCCTGAGGCCGAACTTCAGGTAGACGGGCGCCGCGACGCGGATGAGCTCCGGGATCTCGTGGTGCCTGAGGAAGCCGCCGAGGTTGTCCGGGGCCTCGACATAGATGTCGAGGGGGAGGTCGATGGCGCTGCGGATCGCGGCGATCTGTGCCAGCGTAAGGTCGGTGGGGAGGTTGATCGTCGAGGCCCCCAGGTCGGCGAAGACGCGCGCGGCCATGGGGTTCGCCGCGGGCAGCATGACCGAGACCTTCGCCTGCATCGTGGCCGGCAGGAGCGTACCGCGGGCCCGGTCCAGCGCGAACAGCGTGCCGACGTCGGCGACGAGGACGGACCGGAAGCCGTGCTCGGCGGCGCGAACGCTGTCCTGCAGAGCGGCGACGACCTGCTCCTGGCCCATGGCGCAGGCGGCGAAGCCGGGGTGCGCGCGGGCCGCTGCGGACAGCCCCCACCCGGCGTTGGGACGGGCGAAGAGCGAGACCTCCGTGCGCGCCGCGCGTGCCAGCGCGGCCATCTCCTGCAGCTCGGCGTCGGTCTGGAGGAAGACGCCCGAGCCCTGCGACACTCGGTGCACCGGGACCTTCAGGCGCTCGGCCTCTTCGAGCGTGGCCTCCAGGCAGCGCGGGCCCTCCACGGAGGGAAGTTCGACCCGGTACGCGGCGCCGTCGCGGAAGCGCTTGGAGGAGCTCGGGAGGTCGTGGAGGTCACCGGGGGGCAGACCGAGGCCTACGAGGAAGGCGCGCGCGGCGTCGCCCGCCGGCGCACGCCGGGCGTGCTTGCCCGATGGCATGTTGACAATGTTATCATGACGTGGTGAGCGACCCACCCATCCCTGACCTCGTTCTCGAAGCCGGGGACACACGGGTCGTCATGGCGCCGGCCTTCGGCGGCCACGTGCGCGAGCTGCGGCACGCCGGCCGCCAGCTGCTGGCAGCCGGCCGGGTCCGCACGCCGGAGATCGCTGCGACCGAGGACTTCGTGGCCTCGGGCATGGGCGGGCTCGATGACTGCCTGCCCTCGATCGCACCGCTGGCGGACTACTGGGGAAGACCCGTCCCCAGCCATGGCGAGCTGTGGTACCGCCCGGCGGAGGTCGTCGCCTCGGGTCCAAGCGAGGCGGTCCTCGTCATGCGGGGGCGCCACGCGCCCTACGTCCTGCGACGGGCCTATCGCCTCCAGGGCGACCGGCTCTCGGTGCGCTACGAGCTCGAGCATCGCGGCGAGACGCCCCTCGCGCTGGTATGGGCAGCGCACCCACTGCTCGCCCCCTCGCCCGGCGCCCGGCTGGTGGGGCTGCCGGAGGGGAGGTGGCGCGTGGAGTCCGCCTGGCGCGCCGAGGTCGCCCCGTCGATCTCCCTCGCGGACTGGGACGCGCTTCCCGCGCGCGCGTACGTCAAGCTCTTCGCGCCGTGGGAGTGCGGCCGCCCAGTGACGCTGGTGCATCCCGTCTGGGGAGTCTTCCTGTCGGTGTCCATGGGCGATGCGCCGGTGCGTCCGCACCTAGGGCTGTGGCTGAACCGGGGCGGGTTCCCCGCCGGCGCGCCGCTCGAGCACCTTGCCATCGAGCCCACCTTCGGCTCGGCGGACGACCTGCCGTCCGCCCAGGCCGACGGGAGCTGCCTGGTCGTGGCACCGGGCCGCACGGCGACGTGGTCGGTCGACTACACGCTCGGCACCCTCGATGGCGACCGCTTCCCAGGACCTCCGCAGGATGGCTGAGCCCACGAGGCGCCTGATGGTCGTGATCACCGACTCGGAGTTCGGCGATGCCGTGATCGAGCGGCAGGTCCTCGCCGACGTGGGAGAGGTGCGGCTGGCCCACGCCAGGTCACCCGACGAGGTGGCGGCGGTCGCCCGCGGGGCGGATGCCCTGATCGTCCAATACGCGCGCATCACGGCCGAGGTCATGGACGCCGCCGCGGAGAGCCTGCGCGTCATCGTGCGGTACGGCATCGGTCTGGACAACATCGACGTGGACCACGCGCGGGCGCGGGGCATCGCCGTCCGCAACGTCGCGGACTACTGCATCGACGAGGTCGCCGATCACACCACCGCCGCGATCTCCAGCGCAGCCCGGCGGCTGCCGCTGTACGACCTCGCCGTCAAGTCGGGAGGCTGGGGGGCCGGCGTGGTCCCGCCGCCGCTGCCGCCCGGCGAGGACCCGGTAGGGATAGCCGGCTACGGCAGCATCGGGGCGGCGGTCGCAAGCCGCCTCGCGTGCCAGGGCCACCCGATCGTCGTCTGGGAGGCGCTGGCACCGCAGCGCGCGCTCGACGACGGGCGCGTGTGCGTACGGTCGCTGGGCGAGCTCGCGCAGGCGGTCAACCATCTGAGCCTGCATGTCCCGTCGACGTCGGAGACGGCGGGGATGGTCGACGACGAGGTCCTCGAGCGGCTCGGCGGGAGCGCCCATCTGGTGAACACCGGCCGCGGGAACCTGATCGACGAAGCTGCGCTGCTGCGATGGCTCGGCGCGTCACCCCATCGCCTGGCCAGCCTGGATGTCTTCGACAACGAGCCTCCGCGCGGCGGAACCAGCCGGGACCTCGCGCATCATCCGCGCGTGGTGGCGACGCCCCACGTCGGCTACCTGTCGACGGCTTCGCTGCCGCGCCTGCGCGCGACCGCGGCCGCGCTGGCCCGAGACGAGCTGCTCGGCTCCGCGGGACTGCCCGCGTGCTAGCCCTGCGAGAGCCGACTCATGACGTTCGCCCGGGCGATGCCCAGGTGCTCGTTGAGACGCTGCACGCAAAGGTCCGCGTCGCGCATCCGCACGGCGTCGATGACGAGGTTGTGCCCGTCGACGTCCGTGATTCCCGCGCGCGCGGACAGGCCCATGAGGATCTTCATGAGGCCGGTCATGCCCTCCCACGCCTGGAGAAGGAGATCATGGTTCGAAGCCACGATGATGGCAGTGTGGAACGCGACATCGGACTCGACGAGTGCCTCGGCCGCGCCCTCCGAGACCGCGGTCTCCATCTCGCCAAGCGTTCCGCTCAGCGTCGTCAGGAGCTGCGTCGGCCTTTGCTCGAGGGCGCGGCGGACGGCGAACGCCTCCATGACCTCGCGCATCGAGTACAGCTCCTCGGCGCTGCGCTCGTCGATCGGGACCACCATCGATCCGATGCGCGGCTCGCGGATGACGAGGCCCTCGCCCTCGAGCGCGCGGATCGCCTCGCGCACCGGACCGCGGCTGACGCCGAACTCCTCGGCGATCTGGACCTCGAGGATCCGGTCGCCGGGTGCACGCTGGAGCGAGAGGATCTGCTGGCGGAGCCCGTCACGAACCCCCTGCCATGGATCCTGTATGCGTGCTCGCGCCATGACGTCGAAGATACCTCAGCCAATGAACGGGGCTGACGTGGTCGTCATCGGAAAGCCTCTGGCCGGCCGCGTCGCGCTCGTCAGCGGAGCGGCGCGCGGCATCGGCGCCGCTGCGGCCGTCGCCCTGGCCCGCGCAGGTGCAGGGGTCATGCTCGCCGACATCGACCGCGATGCGGTCGCCGAGCAGGTCGCGGTCATGCAGGCCGAGTCGCTGGAGGTGGCCGGCGTCGCCATCGACGTGGTCGTCGACGCCGACTGCGCCGCAGCCGTGGCCGACACGGTGGCGACGTTCGGGGGACTCGACATCCTCGTCAACAACGCGGGTGTCGGGTCGTTCGCGGCGACGCTGGACACGACCACCGAAGCGGAGTGGGACCGGGTCATCGGCGTCAACCTCAAGGGCGTCTTCCTGCTCTCCCGCCACGCGGTTCCGGCGATGCGCGAGCGCGGGGCCGGCTGCGTCGTCAACGTCGCCAGCGTCCATGCCGTGGCCACCGGACCGGGCGTCCTGCCGTACGCGGCCTCGAAGGGCGGCGTGCTGGCCATGACCCGTGCGATGGCCATCGATCTCGCCTCGGACTTGATCCGCGTGGTCGCGGTGCTCCCGGGCTCGACCGAGACGCCGATGCTGCGCGAACAGGCAGAGCGGCAGGGCAAGAGCTACGAGGAGCTCGGATTTGCGACCGCCGCCGGCGCGATCGGTCGGGTCGGACAGCCCGAGGAGGTCGCGGAGGCGATCCTCTTCGCGGCCTCGCCTGGCGCCTCGTTCGTCAACGGCACGGGCATCGTGGTCGACGGCGGTCTCCTCGCCGCCTTCTGAGCCGGCGCATCAGGGGCGGACGCCCATCGGATGCGCCCGCAGGTTCTCGTGCGAGACGGGATGGAAGAAGTGCAGCCGGCGCGGATCGCATGCAAGCCGCACCCGATCTCCTGGGCGCACCGGCTCGCGCAGGCTGAGAGCCGCCGTCAGCATGGCCCGGTCCTCGCCGGCGAGTAGGCCGCCGCGCTCCTGGGCCTCGTCCGCAGCTTCGCCGTCCAAAGCCAGGTCCAGCCGGGGCACGTCGAGCGGGAATGTGATGTGCGTCTCGGAGCCCAGTTCCTCGACTCGGACGACGTCGGCGTCGAGTACGGGGTCGAACTCACCCGAGACCGCGGCGGGCTCGAAGTCGTGCGGACGGATGCCCACGATGACGCGCCCCTCGATCGGCGGCGCGTCGGTCCCCTGGAGCGGCAGCTCGGTCGTACCGAGCCGGAGCACCCCGTCGCGGACCTCGGCGCCGACGAGGTTCATCGTCGGCGATCCGATGAAGGTCGCCACGGACACGTTCGCGGGCGCGCGGTAGAGCTGCTGGGGCGGTGCGACCTGCTGCACCTGTCCGTCGCGCATGACCGCCACTCGCTGGCCGAGGGTCATCGCCTCGACCTGGTCATGGGTCACGTACACGGTCGTGGTGCCGAGGCGATCGTGGAGCCGAGCGATCTCCGAGCGCAGGCTCACGCGCAGCTTCGCGTCGAGGTTGGAGAGGGGCTCGTCCATGAGGAACGCCGCGGGCTCGCGGATGACGGCCCGGCCCATGGCGACGCGTTGGCGCTGACCCCCCGAGAGCGCGCTCGGCTTGCGGTGGAGGAGGTCGGTCAGCCCGATGAGCCGGGCGACCGCAGCGACGCGTCGCTCGATCTCCTCCGCAGGGGTCTTCCGCACGCGCAAGCCATAGCCCAGGTTGTGCCGCACGTCCATGTGGGGATAGAGGGCGTAGTTCTGGAAGACCATCGCGACGTCGCGCCCGCGCGCCTCGAGCTGCGAGACATCGCGGCCCGCGATCTCGATCGATCCCGCCGTGGGATGCTCGATCCCGGCGATCATCCGCAGCAGCGTCGACTTTCCGCAGCCCGAGGGTCCGACGAGGACCATGAACTCGCCGCTCGCGATGTCGAGGTCGACGCCACGGACGGCATCGACGCCCGGGGCGAAGGTCTTGGTCAAGCCGGATAGGACGATCTGCGCCATTGTTCGTTCGGGTCCTGGACAGGAGACGAGCACTCATGATAACATTGTTGACATGTCGTCGCTTGAAGCGCCGCTCGCCGTTTTGGGCGCCACCTCAAGCAGCGTCAGGCAGGCAAAGCGGGCCGCGCGGTGAGGGAGACGCATCGCGGTCTCGTCATCAAGTTCATGCCAGGAACGAGGAGGAGAAGCATGAGGGTCGCCCTCGCCCGTCGACGGCGTTTGCTCGCCGTCGGACTGTCCATCGCGGCAGCGGGCGGCATCGCCGCCGGTTGTGGCTCGTCGTCGTCGAAGGAGTCGTCCAAGCCCGGGTCCGGCGGTGGAGGGTCGCTCACCGTCTGGCACTACTTCGCGGTGGACACGCAGACTGCGGTTCTCAAGCAGCAGGACGCGTCGTTCATCGCCAAGCACCCGGGCGTGAAGATCAAGCTGGTCTTCGTGCCGTTCGCCAACATGAACCAGAAGCTGATCGCCGCCGCGGCGGCCGGCACCGGCCCCGACGTGATCATCGCCGACGGCGCCGGATCGGTGCAACTCGCCGCGGCGCACGCCATCAAGGACATGACGAGCTGCGTCGACACGTGGTCGGCGAAGGACGACCTCCTGCCGGTGTCCAAGCGCGTGGTCGACGGCAAGACCCTGGGCGTGCTCCCCTACGGCAACCTCGTCGCCCTCTGGTACAACAAGACGATCCTCGACAAGTACCACCTGAAGCCGCCCACCACCCTCGACGAGATGGAGACCGACCTTGCCACGGTCACCAAGGGCGGCGACAAGGGCCTGCTGCTCGACGGCACGCCGACGTTCACGAGCGCGTGGAGCGCGCAGGGGCTCTTCACGGCCCAAGGCGTCGAGTACCCGAACATCGATACGCCTGCCACGACCAGCGCCTTCCAGCGGCTGGGGGGCTGGGCGTCCAAGGGATGGGTCCCGCGCGACGTCACGAGCATGGACCAGCCCACGGCGATGAACAAGTTCCTCACCGGCAAGTACGCCTTCACCATCAACGGCAACTGGGAGATCGAGCACGCCAAGAAGGACGCCAAGTTCGACTACGGCGTGACCACGCTGCCCAACGGGGCTGACCCCGGGCGGCCCTACATCAGCGGCGAGACCGCGATGCTGGGCAACTTCTCCAAGAACGGCGCGCTCGCCTGCCAGTACCTCAACGAGACGTGGTTCTCGCCGGCCGGGCAACGGCTGACGCTCAAGGGGATCGGCAGTCTGCCGATGCTCAAGTCGCTGCAGGACGAGCCCCAGCTGAAGTCGGACCCGATCATCAGCGTGTTCGTCAAGCAGGCGTCGAACGCGACGAGCGTGCCGCCCGGCAACCAGTTCACCGGCAACTCGACGGTCTGGGGCCCAGCCATCAGCAAGATGTGGGCCGGCAACGACAACCCTGCAGGACTGGCCAAGAAGGCGATGGCCGACCTCAAGGGCGTCCTCGCCAAGAAGGAGTAGACCCCCCGCGAACGACCCGCTGGCCGCTCGCAAGGGCGGCCAGCGACGTTCGCGGTCACCCGACGACGGGGAGGACCTCGATGGCGTGGACGGCAGCGGTTCAGCGGGAGGGTGCGCGGTCTCGCCGTCGCCGGAGGGTGCGGCTGCCCTGGCAGCTCGGCTTCCTGGCCCCCGCCATGCTGTTCCTGGCGGCCGCCTCGATCTACCCGCTCGTCCAGCTCGTGCGTATGAGCCTGAGCGACGTCACGCCGGAGACGATCGCGGGCCACTGGCCGTTCGTGGGCCTGCGGCAGCTCAAGGCGGTCTTCGTCAACGACCAGTTCAGCCAGTCGCTGACGAACACGGCCATCTACACCCTCGTGGTGCTCTTGGTGGCCCTGGTCGGAGGGCTGATCGTTGCCCTGGGACTGAGTCGGCGGGGACGGCTGTCGAAGACGACGACCACCGTGATGCTGGCCGTCTGGCTGGCGCCCCCGATCGCCTCCGGGCTCATGTGGAAGTTCCTGCTCAGCTCCGACGGCGCCATCAACTCGGTGCTCGGCCAGCTCGGGATCGCGCGAAGGCCGATCGAGTTCCTCGTGACGGGTCGCCTCCCCCTCCTGTCGGTTGCCCTGGTCAACGCGTGGATCGTGGTGCCGTTCGCCGCGATCGTGCTGCGCTCGGCGCTGCTCGACGTGCCCCGCGACATCCTCGAGCAGGCCGACGTCGACGGCGCCAACGGCCGCCAGCGCCTCCAGCACATCGTGCTGCCGATCCTCAGGCCGGCGCTGCTCGTCCTTGGCAGCCTCATCGTCGTCTACGCGTTCAAGAGCTTCGACTTCATCTACGTGATGACCGGCGGCGGACCGGGGACCTCGAGCAGCACGCTGCCGTTCCTGGGCTGGAAGCTGTCGTTCGTCGCGTATCAGTACGGGCAGGGCGCAGCGGTCGCCGTGATCGCAATGATCATCGTGTCGCTGTTCTCGATCTTCTACGTCCGCTCGGTCAAGGACGAGGTCCAGGCGTGATGTCCAGCGTCTCGCGCCGCGCGGGCCTCCCGGCCCGCATCGTGATGCTCGCCACGCTGGCGATCTACGGCGTCCCCGGGCTGTTCATGGTCATGACGTCCCTGCGCACGAACTCGGAGGTCTACGCCAAGGCCTTCGACTTCCACTTCAGGCCCACGCTGAAGGCGTACCAGGCGGTCGGCGACTACGACGTGACCGCGGCGGTGTGGTCGTCGGTGCGCATCACCGGCCTGACGACGCTCCTGGTGCTCGCCCTCGGGGTCCCGGCGGCGTACGCGCTGGCGCGGATGGTCGGGCGCCTCCGTTCGGTGGGACTCGCCTCGCTGATCCTGCTCCAGCTCCTACCGGCCTCGACGCTCGTCATACCGCTGTACCAGGTGCTGCGCAGCCTGGGCCTGCTCGGCAGCGTCCAGGGGGTGATCTTCGCCTGCACCGCGTATTACCTTCCGTTCGCCGTCATCCTGCTGCGCCCGTTCTTCCTCGGTGTTCCGGTCGACATCGAGAACGCCGCCCTGATCGACGGTGCCTCGCGCGCCCGGATCTTCTGGCAGATCGTGCTGCCACTCGCTCGCAACGGCGTCGTGACCGTTGGCGTGCTCGTGGCGATGATCGTTTGGGGCGATTTCCTCTTCGCGCTCACGCTGCTGGTCAACCCGAGCGACTACCCGCTCAGCACCCTGCTCGCCCAGCAGGTCAGCGACTTCGGCATCAACTGGCCGCGCCTGATGGCGCTGGCCATCGTCGCCGCGGCGCCGATCGTCGCGCTCTTCCTGGCGATGGAGCGGCGCCTGTCGGCCGGCCTCTCGGTCGGTGGTGTCAAGTGAAGGTGCTGGTCACCGGCGCCGCCGGGTTCCTCGGTCGCGCGATCGTCGAGCGCCTCGGCCGCGACCACGACCTCACCCTGGTCGACCTGCGCGCGAGCGGTGGCCCCGACGATGGCTGGGCCGCCGTCGACGTCACCGATCTCGCGGCGATGCGCGAGCTCGCGCGCGGGCAGGCCGCGGTCGTCCATGCCGCGGCCCTCGTGCGCGAGCGCGACGACGCCCCCATCGAGGCCTTCGCCCGGACCACCGTGCTGGGGACCTGGACCGTCTCGGAGGCGTGCGCGCTGGAGGGCGTGCCAGTACTCGTCAACGTGTCGAGCATCGCAGCCGACGGCATGCCTCACCCCGCCGGTCGGCCCCGTCGAGTCGGCGACCGCCCCTGCTTCGGCCCCGAGGACCGCCACTACGCGATCTCCAAGCACCTCGGCGAGGCGATCGTGGACGCCTATGGCGTGGCCTTCGGGCTGCGGGTCCTGAACCTGCGCCCCGGCGTGCTGGCGGGCGACCCGGCCAACCCGCCGCCGCGCCGACCCCCCGGCCGCGAGCCGTGCTGGTTCTCCCACGTCGATCCGCGCGACGTGGCCGATGGCGTGGCGCGCGCCCTGGCGTCCAACGCCTCGGGCACGTATCACCTCGTCGCGGCGCGTCCCGACGCCCTCTGCGACTGGGTGCCCGCAGCGCGCGACTTCGGCTATCGCCCGATCCGGCGGTGGGACGCGGCATGACCCGCGTCGGCGAGCGCGTCCTCGTCACCGGCGCGAGCCGCGGCCTTGGCCAGGCTCTCGCGGTGGCGTTTGCCCGGGAGGGAGCCGCAGTGCTCGGCACCGGCCGCGACGCCGCCGGGCTGCGGCGCACCGCGGAGCTCTGCAAGGGACACGCCGGCGAGTTCATGTCCGCGCTTCTCGACGTCACGATGCCGGACCGCGTGCGCGAGCTCGTCGCCGAGTACGACGACCTCTCCGTGTGCGTGGTCAACGCCGGCGTGGCCGAGGTCCGGCCCTTCGCGCAGACCGAGCTCGAGGATCTCGAGCGCCTGTGGCAGGTCGACGTCGCGGGGGCATTCGTCACGATGCAGGCCGCCGCGGCGTCGATGACGCGTCGCCGGACTGGGCGCATCGTCGTCATCGCCTCCGACGCCGGCTACCAGGGGATCGCGCGGATGGCGGGCTACGTCGCAGCCAAGCACGCGCTGCTCGGCCTCTGCCGGACGCTCGCGCTGGAGCTCGAGGGCACCGGCGTGGGGCTCACCGTCGTGTGCCCCGGACCCATCCGCACCGAGCTCCTGGGGGACCTCGCGCCGGGCGAGGGCATGGACCCCGACGATGTCGCCGCCCTGGTCGTCGCCGCCGCCGCAACGACCTCAACGCTCGCCTTCGTCGAGCTGCGCCTGCATGGCGACGCCCGCGCGTGACCTGGCTTCCGCGGATCCTCGGGGCCCTGCGCCTGGACGACCTCGCCGACCAGCCGGGCAACGTCGTTCCATTCGCCGTCCGGGCCGAGACCGAGATCGGCTGGTTGCCTCCGACCATCGAGGAGCGCGGCGCGCACTCCTGGCGCCTGCGTGCGGGATCGCCGCAGGGGCTCGAGGCGACGTGGATGGTCACCGAATATGCGGACACCCGCGCCGTCGAGTGCTCCGGCGAGCTCCGCAACGTCGGCCGTGAGACGGTGGTGGGGATCCGCGAGCTTTGGACCCTCGACGCCCGGGTCGGCCTACCCGAGCGCTGGGGTGAGCCGTGGGTGCGCTGCGTCAACGGCGTGCGCTTCCTGCCCAGCCACTTCCCGCCCGACGACTACCGCTACGTCGATCGCCAGCTTCTCCGGACCCCACAGGTCTACACGCCGGTGGGCGGATCGGCGCTGGAGGACGGGCGGTCGTCGGGCCGCGACCTCCCCTGCCTGATCCTGGCCTCCGCGCCGGCGGGCCGCGGGTTCGCCCTCTTCTACGAGTGGTCGGGGCTGTGGACGCTCGGAGTCACCCAGGACCCCACGCCGGCGGGCGGGTCGTGGCCCTGGCCCATCCAGCTGGGCGCGGCGATCTGGGGCCTGTCGATCGACCTGCGGCCCGGCGAGCGCCTGCCGTTCGCCAACCTCGCGATCGCCGGCTTCGACGGCGGGCTCTCCGAGGGGGGCAACGCGCTGCGCCGCCACGTCGCCCGCCATGTCGCGCCGAGCCTGGGGGGCGAGCCGGTCCAGCCGCCGACGAGCTTCAACCACTACTTCGCGTTCGTCAACGACTTCACGGCCGCCAAGCTCGAGCCGGCGGTCGACGCCGCGGCGGCCTGCGGCCTCGAGTACTTCGTCGTCGACGCCGGCTGGTTCCGCGGCGGCTTCCGCCGCGGCATCGGCAACTGGGGCGAGGCCGACCCCGCGAAGTTCCCGGACGGAATGCCCGCCTTCGCCCGCCACGTGGGCCAGCGCGGCCTGCGCTTCGGCACCTGGTTCGAGCCCGAGTTCGCCCATGTCTCCAGCACGCTGTTCGCCGAGCACCCCGAGTGGTTCCTGCGCGGGCCCCATACGTCGCCCTGGGCCACGCCGACCGACGTCCACTACCCCGACGGCGTGCGCATGACCGACGTCTTCGACCTCGGGGAGAACTTCGCGCTGATGGACTTCGGGCTCGCCGAGGTCCAGCAGTGGTGGATGGACCGCATCATCGAGGCGTACGAGCGCTGGGACGTGCGCTGGATCCTATGGGACTTCAACCAGCCGCCACGCCCCTACTGGGATCATGAGGCACCGGTCGGGCGCGTCGGCCTGCGGCAGGTCGGCCACGTCGAGGGGCTGTATCGCGTCCTCGACGAGGTCATGCGGGCCTGCCCGGATCTCCTCATCGAGCAGTGCGCGAGCGGCGGCTTTCGCATCGACCTCGGGACGGTGCGACGCGGCCACACGTTCTGGATGAACGACCACACGACGCACTCCGACGTCGTGCGCGCGCTGCAGCACGGGCTCAACGAGGTCCTCCCCGGCATCTACGCCAACACCAACCTCGCGCAGGGCCGCTTCGACTACGCCGAGTACGACTTCCTGTCCCACGGTGGCGGCTCCTTCGGCTTCAGCGGCCGGCTGTGGGAGGCCTCGGGCGCCGAGCTCGAGCGCCTCCACGACTTCGTGACGCGCTTCAAGGGCTACCGGCATCTGCTTGCTGACGACTACGAGCGGTCGACAGGCAATCCCCAGAGCGCGTCGGAGTACGCGCACGCGGTCTGGACCGACGGCGGTGCGTCCGTGGAGATGACCTTCAACGCGGACCGGCGCGGGAGCGCGGAGCTCCGCCATACCGGGCCCCCGGCGGTCGAGGCGGGCCGATGAGGTCGGCGGACGCCGCGCTGCTGCGCGTGCGCGCTGGCGACTCGGTCGCGGTGGCCCTGCGTGATCTGCGCGCAGGGGAGGAGGTTGCATGCCCTGGGCGCGACATCCCGCTGGTCATCGCCTCGGACGTCCCGCAGGCCCACAAGGTCGCCCTCGGTGCCATGAGCGTCGGGGAGGCAGTCGTGAAGTACGGCGTCGTGATCGGCACGGCGACCGCAGCGATCGCCCCCGGCGAGCACGTGCACGTCCACAACATCGCCAGCGCCCGGGTAGGGGCAGCCGCGCCGTGAGCTCGCTCACCTTCCGCGGCTTCCGGCGCCCGGACGGCCGCGTCGGCGTCCGCAACCACGTGCTCGTCGTGCCGACGGTCATCTGCGCCAACGGGGTCATCGAGAGCCTCGATCGCGCCGACGACGTGGGGCCGCTCGCCCTCGTCACCCACCAGCACGGCTGTGGTCAGATCGGCGACGACCTCGCGCTGACGCAGCGCACGCTGGGCGGCATCGTCACCAACCCGAACGTGGCCGCCGTGGCGCTCGTCAGCCTGGGGTGCGAGACGAACCAGCCCGACGCGCTCGCGGACCGCGCGCGTGGCGCCGGCAAGGTCGTGGAGACGTTCTCGATCCAGGAGCTCGGCGGGATCACGGCGACGTACGAGGCCGTGCGCCGGTGGGTCGTGGCGACCCAGACGACGGTCCATGCCGAGCGGGAGGAGATCCCCGCTGCCGAGCTGGTCGTGGGTCTGGAGTGCGGCGGATCCGATGCCTGGTCCGGAATCACCGCCAACCCCGCTCTCGGGCTGGCGGCCGACGCCCTTGTCGAGGCGGGCGCGACCGTGGTGTTGGCGGAGACGCCGGAGGCCATCGGCGCCGAGCATCTGCTGGCCGCGCGGGCCCGTACTCCGGAGGTGGCCGCGCGCCTGCGCGAGCGCGTCCGCGCCTGGGAGGAGCAGGCAGGGCGTCGGGGCGTGGACATCCGCGGCGCCCAGCCCGCCGTGGGCAACATCGCCGGGGGGCTCTCGACGATCGAGGAGAAGAGCGTGGGCGCGCTGCAGAAGGGCGGCTCGACGCCGCTGAACGAGGTGATCGACTACGCGGCGCGGCCGGGCCAGAGCGGGCTCGTCTTCATGGACACGCCCGGCCAGGACATCGAGCAGGTGACCGGCCTGGCGGCCGGCGGCGCGCAGCTCGTGTGCTTCACGACCGGACGCGGGACGCCGACCGGCTCACCGGTGCTGCCGGTCCTGAAGATCTCCAGCAACACACGGATCGCGGAGCTCTTCGCCGAGCACATCGACGTGGACGCCGGCAGGATCGTCAGCGGCGAGGCCACACTCGAGGACGTCGGTCGCGAGCTCGTCCAGGCGATCCTCGACGTGGCGTCCGGCGCGCCCACCGCCGCGGAGCGCGGCCGGCATCGCGAGTTCGCCATACCGCGGCTATGGAGCAGCCTGTGAAGGTCCAGATCGATGTGGTCCAGGCCGAGGCCGGGCTGCTGGCGGAGGGCCCGCTGTGGGATGAGGCGACGGAGACGCTCTACTGGGTCGACATCCCGGCGGGCACGGTGCACGCCCTCGACACGGCGGGGGCCAGGCGCTCGTGGGACGTGGCCGCCGACGTCGGCTGCATCGTCCTGCGCCGCGACGGCGGCGCCGTCGTCGCCCTGCGACACGGGCTGCATGCCCTCGACCTCACGACGGGAGCGGTGACGTTCCTGGCCGATGCCGAGCGCGACGACGTCACGACGCGCTACAACGACGGCAAGTGCGACCCGAGCGGGCGGCTGTGGGTCGGGACGCTGGACGACGAGGACCGTCCGACCGCGGCGCTCTATCGCCTCGACGCCGACCACTCGATGCACGAGGTCCGGTCCGGGGTGCGCTGCTCGAACGGCCTGGGATGGAGCCCGGACGGCGGCACGTTGTACTGGACCGACAGCCCCACCAGGAAGATCCTCGCCTTCGACTACGACGCCGACACCGGCGAGGCGCGGCGGCCTCGCGAGCTGGTGGGTGACGAGCGCGGCCTCCCGGACGGCCTGGCGGTCGACGCCGAGGGCTGCATCTGGTCGGCTCGCTGGGATGGCGACTGCGTGGTCCGCTACGCGCCCGACGGCCGCGTCCTGACGACGCTGCCGCTCCCCGTCAGCCGTCCCACGAGCGTGGCCTTCGGCGGTGCCGGGCTCGACCACCTGTACATCACGTCAGCGGCCTGGAAGCTCACCCCGCCCGAGCGTGAGCGCCAGCCGCTCGCGGGCGCGCTCTTCGTCTGCCGTCCGGGCGTCCAGGGGATGCCGGCGGCGCGGTTCGCCGGATGACGTCCGCACTCGAGGGCCGCACCGCGCTGGTCACCGGGGGCGGCAGCTCCATCGGGCTGGGCTGCGCCAAGCGCCTGGTGCGCGACGGGGCACGCGTGACGATCGCGGGGCGCAACGTCGAGCGGTTGCGGGCCGCGGTGGACGTGCTGGCTGCGCAAGCCGCGGGCGGCGGCCGCGCGAGCTGGGTGCGCTGCGACGTCACCGACGAGCAGGACGTCCTCGGCGCCGTCGCCGCCGCGTCAGATGCGGACGGAGGCCTGGACATGTGCGTGGCGGCGGCCGGGGCCAACAGCGGGCTGGCGCCCGTCACCGCCTACCCCACGGCGTGGTTCGAAGCCGACCTGCGGCTCAACGTGCTGGGGACCCTGTTCACCCTGCGCCACGCCGGCGCCGCGATGGCGCGGTCCGGAGGCGGGTCGTTCGTCTACATCTCCTCACACGTCACGAGGCTGACCTTCGCCCTCACCGCCGGCTACTCCGCGTCGAAGGCGGCGGCCGAGGCGCTGATCCGGGTGGCGGCCGAGGAGCTCGGGAGTGCCCGGGTCCGCGTCAACTGCGTCCGTCCGGGACTGGTGGCGCGGATCATGCCCGACCCTGCGTTCGCCGTCGCCGGGCTCACCGACGAGCCGGACGTCGTCGCCGAGTAGGAGCGCAACACGCCGCTCGGTCGCACCGGCGTCCCCGACGACGTAGCCGGCCTCGTCCGGTTCATGCTCGGCGACGAGTCGGGATGGATGACGGGACAGAGCATCGGGGTCGACGGGGGCAACGAGTTGCGCTGCGCCCCCTCGTTCGCAGCCTTCTCCGGCGTGCCGCTGTCATAGGGCCGGCTGACCGTGCGGCTTGCCTCGCTGCTCGTCGACGGGCGCCCAGCTCGCTCGGGCCACGCCCGAGGGCTATGCGCTCCTGCCAACGCAGGACGAACCCGCCGGAGCGAAGCCATTGCGAGATCACCGATGGCGTGGATCTTGTGGCTGTGAATCGTCGTGGCCAGCCCCATACCGGGGCCTTCCGGCGTCGACGGTTGAGTGCGTCGCGACCGGGCGTGGCGGGGGTGCGAGGTCGCCCAGTCTCAGGAGTCGGAGCCCGCGTCAGATCGTCGCGGACCTCGAGCGACGGACGGGCCTGCTTGCGGGTGAAGCGCAACGGCGGCCGCGACGCGTCGCGGCCGATGGCGGCGGACACCTGGCGGACCACGTCGCGAAAGTGCGCCACCCTTGCGGCCAGCGACCGGTCGCGAAGCGACACCAGGCCGATGCTCGCGGGCTGAAGCGGGTCGCCCAGCTCGAGCGCGACGGTCCGCGGGTCGTTGTCGACGACCGCGAGGCGGGGCATGAGCACGGCCCCGACGCCGGCGCCGAGGCGGCTGATCTGCGAGAGCACCGGCCTGGTGGCGCTCGAGGCGATCGGTGCGTCTACCGGGACGACGAGGACCCATGGCACGCTCAGCAGGGCGCAGACCGCGAACGGGCCCGGCTCAGCCGGCAGCTGGGCGATGGCGAGATCGACGCGTCCCTTGCACAGGAGCCCGAAGAGCGAGTCCTCCGAGTCCGTTTCGCGCATCGTGATCCGCACACCGGGGCATCGCTTGGCAAACGCTGGCAGCGCCCCCTCCAGGATGCGCGTCGGGACGCCGGAAACGAGTCCGACGCGCACGTCCGCGGTGGGCTCGTCCTGACCGTCGAAGTCGGTCTTGGCCGCGTCGATGCTCGCGAGGATGTCGTTGGCGTGGGCGAGGAGCAGCGGCCTCGAGAGCAGCGTCGGCGGTCCAATCGCCGTCCAGCACGAGGACGAACTCGTCGCCGTCGAGTCGTGCCGCCGTATCGCTCTCGCTCAGACAGGCACGCAGCCGTCGAGCGACCGTGCGCAGCACATCGTCGCCGGCGGCGCGGCCGAACGTGTCGTTGACGAGCTTGAAGTCGTCGAGGTCGACGAGCAGTACGGCCACCACTCCTTTCAGGGAAGCTCGTCGACGGCACGTGTCCTTAATCTGTTGGCGTAGCAAGGACGTAAGCATTCACCGTTGGTGATTCACCAGGGAAGGTCAATCGCCCGGGAGCCGCTGCAGGCGGAGCATCCTCCGATCACTGCGCCGTTCGCGAGTTGCACGGCCGGCGCTCGCGTCGCATTCGTGGCTGGTCGGTCGGCGGCCCAGCTAGACGACGCGCGCTTGTGCCGTCTGCTCGAGGTGGGGCGCTCGCTGGTCTCCGAGCTCGACCTCCAGTAGCGAGAGCTGGCCATCGGGTCGCCGCGGCTTGCCGTGTCCGACGAAAGCGCAGGGGCTTGCTGCCAGCGGCGACGTCTTCATAGGGTGAGCCTGGCCGGTCTGGATGGCCTAGGAATCGGTCTGGTGCCATCGGCGGAGAAGGAGGTCCGAGCGGGCATGAGTCTGGACCAGAAGAGAGCGCGTGTCTTTGGCGTGCTCTACCTCATCACGTTCGTCACGTCGATCCCGGCGTTGGCGCTTTACCAGCCTGTCCTCGACGATCCCGTCGGCTACATCGCAGGCGCCGGGCATGACAAGCAGATCCTGTTCGCAGCCCTGCTGGAGCTGCTGCTGATCATCGCGAACATCGGCACCGCGGTCGTGATCTTCCCGATCGTCCGACGACAGAACGAGGAGTTGGCACTCGGCTACGTGACCGCGCGGGTGATCGAATGCACGTTCATCCTCGTGGGCATCCTCTCCGTGCTCGGCATCATCACGCTGCACAACCAGGTCGCCGGTGCGTCGGAGGGCACGGTCGCTTACACCCTCGCGGCGATCAAGGACTGGACGTTCCTCCTCGGCCCCGGCTGGGTCGTCGGTTGGGGGAACGGGCTGATCCTCGGCTACCTGATGTACCGCTCCGAGCTTGTGCCGCGACGCGCCGCATGGCTCGGTCTCATCGGGGGGCCGCTGATCATCGTCTCGGGGACGGCCGTGATGTTCGGCGCCGACCATCCGAGCGACACCCTGCACTCGCTTCAGGGCCTCGCGACGATCCCGGAGTTCCTGTGGGAGCTCTTCCTCGGCGTCTACTGCACCTACAAGGGCTTCAGGCCGTCGTCGCCGATCGTCCGGGCGGACACTCGCGAAGACAGCCCAGGCGCAGGGCCCGCCGTCGCACCGGCCTAGAGACCGGCGAGCTGCCGCTCCGGACGAAACGCGGCGGTCGAATGGGACTAGTCGCCCTCGAGCTTCTCCGGGCGCAGCAGCTCGATCGCGCCGATCCCGACGTAGGCGAACAGGGCGACGACCCCGACCGCGAGCGCCGCGCCGGCGCCGAGGAGCGTCAGGGCGACGCCGCCCGCGAGGAGCGCGAGCGCCGCCGCGGCAAGGCCGCGCGGCGCGCGGCGGGCACGCGGGTGCGGGACCTCGTCGGCGGTCGGCGCCTCGGTGTCGAAGCGTCCGCGCAGCAGCAGGCCGTAGAGCAGCGCGAGCGAGGGCACGAGGATCACGAGCCCGGCGGCGATCGAGATCAGCAGCGCCCACAGCGTGGAGCGCCCGGCGGCGGCCTGCTCGATGGTGAGCCCGGGGAGCAGGTACGGACTCTGGGCGATGCCCCAGCCCGCGACGATCGCTGCGACGGCCAGCGCGGCCGAGACGCGCGCGGGCTCGTAGCGCCCCGCGCGCACCAGCCCGAGCGTGGCCACGCCGGCCGCCGCCGACACCAGAACCGCCGCTAGGCCGGCGCCGCTCGTCAGGCCATCGAACAGCGGGCGTGCGTCGTGGCGCAGGACCGCGAGCCCGCCGACGGCGAGCGCCCCGGTCACCACGGCCATGGCCTCGGCGCGGGCGCGGAAGGCCCGGGCGAGCGCCGCCTCGCCGGCGCGTGCGGCGTCGCCGGCCAGGTAGACCGCGGCGAGGTAGCCGGCGGTCGCGACGGCGAGAGCGCCGATGAGGATCGACGTCGCGTTCAGCCAGCTCGCGACCAGGTCGCCTGCGGCGTTGCCGACCGGCACGCGCCCCGAGGCGATGGCGCCGATGGCCGCGCCGAGCGCGAACGGCGTGAGGATCGACGAGGCGCCGAAGACGAACCCGGTGGCGCCTTCCGTCTCGCCGTCCATGACCGCGCCGCTGCGCAGCGCGTAGGCGGTGCCGCGCAGGATGATGCCCACAGCGGCGACGAACAGGGGCAGGGCGAGCGTCGAGGCGATCGACCCGAAGGCCGTCGGATAGGCGGTCCACGCCACGACGAGCACGTAGATCAGCCAGACGTGGTTCGCCTCCCACACCGGCGCCATCGCGTGGTAGCAGAAGTCGCGGATCGCGCGGCCGCGCCGGCCGGGACCGGCCAGCAGGTACCACAGGCCGGCGCCGAAGTCCGCGCCGGCGAACACCACGTAGGCCGCCAGGCCGACGAGGATGAGGATGGCGGGGACGTCAGCGAGCGCCATGGGCCGCGAGGACGAGGATGGCGGGGACGTCAGCGAGCGCCATGGGCCTCGAGGATCGGCGGTGGCTCGGAGGGCAGGTCGAGGGGGCGCTGCGCGAGGCGGCGCAGGATCCATGCCACGGCGACGCCGAGCCCCAGGTAGACGACGACGAGGGTCGCGTACCCGACCGGCACGCCGCCCGCGCCGGTGACCGCGGCGGAGGTGCGCATCACGCCGTACACGACCCAAGGCTGACGGCCGACCTCCGTCGCCACCCAGCCGGCGATCAACGCGACGAGCGACAGTGGCCCGGCCGCCAGCACCGCCCAGTAGAACCACCGTGCCTGCATCAAGCGCCGCCGGCGGTGCCAGGTCACCAGGTGCAGCACGCTGAGGGCCGCGAGCATCGTCCCGATGCCGACCATGGTCTGGAAGGCGACGCGCACCACGTTGACCGGTGGCCGATCAGCGGGTGGCACGGCATCGAGGCCGCGGATGGTTGCGTCGGGATCGTGCTTGGCCAGCAGCGAGAGCAGCTTGGGGATCTCGACCCCGTAGCGGACCTCGCCGTCGTCGTACCAGCCCAGGACGTGGATCGGCGCACCACGCGTCGTCTGCGCCAGCCCTTCGAAGGCCGCGAGCTTGGTGGGCTGGTCGTCGGCCACGCGGCGCGCGATCCAGTCGCCGACCACGAGCTGCACCGGCGACGCGAGCGCCGCGATGGTCAGGGGAACGGCCAGGGCGACGCGCTCGTAGCGTCCGCGGCGGCCCCTCAGCCACCCCCACGCGTACGCCGCCGCGACGAGGAACCCGGCGACGATGTAGCCGGCCAGGTACATGTGCGTCAGCTCGGGCCAGAGGTGGCCGTTCCCGAAGAGGGCCGTCCACGGCTTGACGTCGACCGCGGCGCCGTCCTGGAGGCGGAAGCCCGAGGGGTGGTTCATCCACGCGTTGACCGAGATGACGAACAGCGACCCGGTCAGGCCGGCGATGACGACGGGTACGCCGCAGAGCAGGTGCGTGCGCGACGACATGCGATCCCACCCGTACACGTAGATCGCGATGAAGATCGCCTCGAGGAAGAAGGAGAAGCCTTCGAGGCCGAAGGCCAGCCCGAAGACGTCGCCGAAGCTGGCCATGAAGTTCGGCCACAGCAGGCCCATCTCGAAGGAGAGGATCGTGCCCGTCACCACGCCGACGGCGAACAGCGAGATCATCACCTTCGACCAGCGCTTGGCCAGCGTGCGGTACGTCTCGTCGCCGGTGCGCACGTAGAGCGACTCGACCAGCAGCACCATGCTCGGGAAGGCGATGCCGAAGCACACCAGCGGGATGTGAACGGCGAACGACAGGGCCTGCATCTGCCGCGCCTCGAGCAGGTGCTCCTGCTCGACGGGAGCGAGCGCCGCCGCCAGCAGCTGGCCTGGGAGGTCGAACGGCATCGGGGCGACTCACTGTGGCACATCGCGTTTGATGGTCAGGTCGTAGCGTTCGCGCGCCCGCTTCGGGGTACCTAAGGCGCCGTGGACCTTGCGACGGGCAGGAGCGCCGCCCTGGCTCTGGCGCTGGCGCTGGCCGTGGCGGGCTGCGGTCGGGACGGCGACCGGCAGGCCGTCCGTGCCGTGGCCGGCGGCTTCTACGCCGCAGTGGCGCAGCACCACGGCGAGCGTGCCTGCGCGCTGCTCAGCGCCGACACGCGCATGGCGCTCGAGCAGCAGGAGTCCGAGCCCTGCGCGCGGGCGGTGGAGAAGCTGTCGCTCAAGGCCGAGCGGCCGGCCACGGCGGAGGTGTACTCGAGCGAGGCGCTGGTCCGGCTGGTCGGCGGCGACACCGTGTTCCTCGGCGACACGGCGCACGGCTGGCGCATCTCGGCGGCCGGCTGTCAGATGAAGGGCGACCGCGAGCCCGCGGACTGCGAGCTGGAGGACTGATGCGCGCGATGTTCATCGCCTATCTGGTGCTCGTCGTGGCGGGTCTCGCCTACCTGTCGGTCATCGGGCTGCTCCACCACTAGGAGGACGTGACGTGCGATTCGTGCGCGACAACAGCCTCTCCCTCTTCTTCCTGGCCATCTTCCTGGCCGCCCTTGCGGGTCAGGCGCTCGTGGGGCACGGGCAGTTCAACCACGACCAGCTGCTGCACCACGGCGACCCGATCTCGCTCGGGCGCTACCTGACGAGCTCGGAGTTCGCCGTCGACGTCGCCGAGAACTGGCAGTCGGAGTACCTGCAGTTCACGCTCTACATCCTCGCCACCGTCTGGCTGGTGCAGCGTGGCTCGCCCGAGTCCAAGCCGCCCGGTGACATCGGTCTGGAGAGCGACGAGAAGCAGCGCGTGGGCAAGCACGCCGATCGGTCGTCGCCGCGCTGGGCCAAGCTCGGGGGGCTGCGCACCGCGCTGTACAGCTCCTCGCTGGTCATCGTCATGACCGTGTTCTGGCTGGGCAGCTGGCTCGCGCAGTCGCTCGCGGGCTGGAGCACCTACAACGCCAACCAGATCGATCACCAGGCCGGCACGGTGAGCTGGCTGGGCTACATCGGCACCAACGAGTTCTGGGACCGCACGCTGCAGAACTGGCAGTCGGAGTTCCTGGCCGTCGGCTCCATGGCGATCTTCGCGGTCTACCTGCGCCAGCGCGGCTCGCCGGAGTCCAAGCCCGTCGGCGCGCCGCACGAGGCGACCGGCGTCGAGGGCTGACGCTCCCTCAGCCGCTTCACACGGGGCGCTCCTAGCGCTCCTCGCCCGCCACCAGCTCCATCAGCAGCCCGTCGTGCCAGCCGTCGCCGCCCACGTCGCGCTCGTAGCTGCGCATGATCCCGACCGGGCGGAACCCGGCCTTCTCGTAGCTGCGGATGGCGGCGGCGTTCGTGGCGGCGGGGTCGATGACGATGCGGTGATGGCCGCGCTCGTCGATGAGATGGCGCACGAGCTGCCTGATGGCCTCCGTGCCGATGCCGCGGTTGTGCAGCGCGGGGTCGAGGAAGAGGTCGATGCCGGCGTGGCGGTACTTGGGCTCAAGCTCCTCGTGGAACTGGATCATCCCGGCGACGGCGCCGTCGACCTCGATCGTCAGCCGCGTGGCCTCGGGCTCGTCGTCCCAGGGAAAGCCCTCGTCGGGGGCGTCCCACCAGCGCGTCACCTCGGGCGTGGCGTGGATGCGCCGCAGCTCGGCCTCGTCGCCGGCGACGAGCGGACGCAGGATGACCGCCATGCCGGCATGCTGCCGCATGGGCGGCGGCGAGCGCGGCTAGCGCTGCGCGTCCGCGTAGGAGAGGTCGGGGTCGGTCGCCGGCGTGGCCCGGCGCAGGTCGAGGTGCGCGCGGCCGGCGGGGGTCGAAAGCTCGCGGTTGGCGGAGTAGCTGTAGCTCGGGGCCCCCGCGACGCCGTCGTCGTACGTGCCGACGACCCGGGGGAGGGCGGCGAAGACGTTGGCGTCGAAGGCCGTCCGGGCCTGGAGCCCCGTGAAGACCAGCGCGCCCGCCGTGACGTTGACCTGGCGAAGGGTGCCGTCGAGGTCGCGCACCCGGCCGCCGATGGTGTTGCCGGTCACGATGGTCGTCCCGGCGTTGCAGCCGGCTTGCGAGCCGGCGCGGCACTCGAGGAGGATGCCCTGCTGGGCCTGCTCGACGACGTTGCCGCGCAGGATGGTGGTGCCGTTGACGTGCCAGACGCGGATCGGCGAGCGCAGGTAGTAGACGACCCTGGCGCCGTCGCGGATCCCGTAGGCCTCGCGGAAGACGTTGTACTCGCCGACGAGCGTGCCGCGGTCGTTGTCGACCGGCAGCCCGGTGAAGGAGTAGGGGCCGTTGTGCGGGATGTTCTGGCCGAAGAAGAGCGCCGTGAGCGCGGAGCCTTCGAACGTGTTGTAGCCCGCGTAGGGATCCCAGTTGCCCTCCTTGAACGACAGCGTTTGGTTGAAGACCCCGCTGAAGTAGTTGTGCTCGACGCGGGTGTCGCGCGTCCCGTAGACGACGACCCCGTAGTCGTCCTGGGCGTCGGCGATGTCGGGCCCCGACGTCACCGTCGCGGTCGGGTCCTGCGCGAGGTACGGATCGAGCACCTGGTTGCAGCGCACGCGCACCGAGCGCGTGTCCCAGACCTCGATGCCCGCGCTGTAGACGCTGACCGTGCGGTTGCCCTGGACGACCACGTCGGCCACCTCGCTGAGCTGGACGCCGGTCTCGTAGTAGCGCATCTCCAGGCCCTCGACCATCGCCCCGCTCGCGCGAACGGCGACGGCCGTGTTCACGTGGTCGCCGAGACCGGTGTCGTTGGCGTAGCGCGGCGTCGGCCCGCCCACGAACACGGCTCCGAACTGGTGCTTGGCGCGCAGGCGGATCGGCTTGGTGAGCGTGACCGAGGCGCGGTCGTAGATGCCGTCCTCGAGCTCGACGGTGTCGCCGGGTGCGGCGCGAGCGACGGCCGAGGTGAGCGTCGCGGGCGTGGCGCTGATCGTGCGCCCGGCGCCGGTCCACGCGCCCGCGACCGCGGGCGACGTGCAGAAGCCCGGGCCGCTGGGACGTAGCGACGAGCTCGCGCTCGGGCCGGACTTGGCCCTCGCGCAGCGCTTCGTCGCGCGCTTGACCGTCGCGGTCCTCCGGCCCAGACGCCATCTGGTCCGGGTCGACTTGCGGCCGAACGCCACCCGCAGCGCACGGCGTGTGGCGCCGGGCCGGAACGACGTCGGCAGCCGGCCGATGACCCTGCCGCCGGTGACCCGGTTGCGCCTGCCCCGCGTGACCCTGGCGCGCTTCTTGCCGGCGACGGTGACGTCGAAGACCGCGACGAGTCGCTTCCCCGCCATCTCCGTGCACGAGCCCTTGGGCGCCACCGCCGGCCGCTGCGCCGCCTGGGCGCTCTGGGTCAGCACGCCGAGCGCCAGAACGGCGGCGGCGACGACGAGCCACCGAGGCGCGAGACGGGGAAGCGCAGGCGGGGACATCCGCCCTGGTAGGTCGTCGTCGCCCGGCGCAATCTTGAGTCAGCCGGGCGGATCTACGATCACCCGGCCAGATCCACGGTCACCTGGCCGGATCGGTCTCCTCGAAGCCCGTGGGCTCGTAGACCGACATCACCTCGCGGATCATCCGCTCCGTGTCACCGTCGTAGCGCGCGAGCTCGTAGCAGCCGAGCGGGTTCTCGATCACGTTGACGAGGCACCGGTTGCAGTACGTGCAGGGGCGCTCCGGACGGTCGTGGCCCGCGGCGAAGGTCTTGACGAGGTCGTTGTTGGCGATCAGCGGGCGCGCGATCGTGACGGCGTCGCAGCTCCCCTCCTCGATGACCTTGCGGATGACCGAGGCGGTCTGGAACCCGCCGGTGCAGAGCACGGGGATCGACACGTTCTGCTTGATCGCGCGCGCGGCGCTCGCGTTCAGCCCTTCGATCTGGAGGCCGTGCGTCGTCCGGTTCCAGAGGAAGCGGAAGATCGGTCGCAGCACGCGGTAGCGGGCCAGCAGGTAGTTGCGGAACGTGTAGAGCCCGCTCGAGATCATCGTGTCGTACGTGTTCGAGACGACGTCGATCGGGAGCCCGCCGGCGGGGTTGCGCGGGTGCGGGAACATGCTCCCCGTCGACACGTGGATGGCGTCGGCGCCGGCTTCCTGCGCCCACTTGCAGACCTGGATCGAGTCCTTCAGCGTGTTGCCGCGCTTCTCCCAGAAGATGACCGCGTTGTTGTGGTCGACGGCGCTGATCTTGACCTGGAGGTGGAAGTCGTCGCCGACCTCGCGCCGGATGGCACGGATGATCTCCAGCAGGAAGCGCGCCCGGTTGGCGAGCGGGCCGCCGAACTCGTCCTTGCGATCGTTGATGCCCGAGCTCAGGAACTGCGTGATCAGGTAGCCGTTGGCCGCGTGCAGCTCGACGCCGTCGAGCCCCGCCTCCCGCGCGCGCCGCGCCCCCTCGGCGAAGCAGCGGATCGTCTCGTGGACCTGCTCCAGCGTCATCGCCTGGCACTGGAAGCCGTGGAAGGGCTCGGTCTTGGAGGTCGAGCTGAGCGCCTTCTTGCCCAGGTTCTCGACGCCGCCCACGTCCTGCTGGCGTCCGGAGTGGCTGAGCTGGAGGATGAACCTGCAATCGTGCCGGTGCACGGCCTCGCCGACCCGCCGCCAGAACGGAATGCGGTCGTCGTGGTCGATCGTTGCGTAGTTCGGCAGGATCCGCCCGCGCAGGTGAACCGGCGAGTAGGAGGAGACGATGGCGCCCACGCCGCCGCGCGCGAACTTCTCCTCCCAGTTGATCCGCGCCTGCGTGCCCGAGCCGTTGTAGTTGTCGAACCGGCCCGAGATGTTCGAGCGCAGGATCCGGTTCTTGACGGTCAGGTTCCGGAACTGCAGCGGCTCGAAGAGGACATCGCCGGCCACGGCGACTGACACCTCACCAGGGCTCGTACTCGATCTCCTGGCGATGGCCGAGGAGGAAGTAGCAGTAGAAGACGTTGGCCCAGTGGAAGCCGAACTGGAGATAGGCCTTGCACAGCATCAGGCCGTGGTCACCCGGGTTCGGCAGCACCACGAAGTCACGGATGACCCGGAACGGGAGGTTATGCCATTTGTTCAGGTCGACGTTGTAGTTGAAGTGCCCGGCGTGGAGGTAGGGGCGGTAGAGGGGCTGCGGCGGCTCCTCCTTGACGAGCGAGACGCGGAAGTAGCCGACCTGGATCGGGCGCCCGCGCCAGAGCCTGACGTTCCACTCCCCGCGATAGCCCTGACGGTCCTGGCGGACGATCTCGTTGTAGCCGAAGGGGCGCCCGTCGCGCCTGCGGAAGCCCTTCTTGAACTTCTCTCCCGAGAGCTTCCCCACGGGCTCGTGGTTCCAGCCGCAGTAGATGTATCCCTCGAGCTGCTCGTAGTCAGGCGGTGGGCTCGAGAGCAGGACCTGCTCGAGCGTGGGGCGATCGGCCGCCGCCAGTGTCTCATACGTCCAGTGGGTCGCAACTTGGCTTGCCATGGTCACCTTCTCTCGAGGCTCTTCGCGATGCCGGGAGCAGCGTAATCGGCGAGCGCCATCACGGTGAGCTGCGGATTAACGGTAATGGCGGACGGGAAGACGCTGGCGTCGCATACGAACAGGTTCTCGAAGCCATGGACCCGGAACGACGGGTCGACGACGCCCTTGCTCGGGTCGCTGCTGAGCGCGTTGCCGCCCTGCGGGTGCCCGGTGCCGATCGAGAGATAGCTGCTGTGCTTGACGTAGTCGTCCAGCCGATCCAGCTGATCCTCGGAGGTGAACTCGTTGAACTGGAAGGTCGAGGGCATGACCCGGCGCGCGCCGGCGGCGAGGTAGATGCGCCCGAGCAGCTTCAGCGCCTCGACCAGCGTCTTGAGGTCCTCGCGCGCGGGCTTGTAGACGATGTCGACCCCGCCCGTCAGGGCGGGCCGCAGATGCGCTGTCCCCTTCGTGCCGACAAGGACTCCGGCGGCCGTCAGGTGCCGGAAGCGGCTCATGTTGCGCCTGTGGTCGTCGAGCCAGCCGGGCATGTTGAGCGCCTGGCTGACCACCGGGTTGAACCAGGTCTCCATCACGAAGCCGCGCTCGCCGGCGGGCTCGAAGTAGTGGGAGATCTGGACGCCGTCGAAGGAGTCGAGGGTGTCGTCGAAGTCCGCCGTGATCGGCGAGGCCATGTTGAAGCAGACGTTCCGGCCGGCGCGCTGCTTGGCGATCTTGCTCTGCATCAGCACCCAGCTGGAGCCGATCGCGCCCGCCGAGACGACGATGGTCCGGGCCTCGATGCGGAGCTTGCGGCCGTCGCTCAGGCGCGCCACGACGGCCTCGGCGCGCCCGTCCTGGCTCTCGATCCGCTCGGCCCGGCATTCGGGCAGGATCCGCAGGTGGTCGACCCCGAATCGCTGCTGCCCCTCGGGCAGGACCTTGTCGAGCATGGAGAGCTTCGCGCCGAACGGGCAGCCGATGTTGCAGTAGCCGCTGCCCGGGCAGTCCGCGATGTTCGCCTCCACGACGGCCACCTCGTTGGGCGGCGCGGCCAGTCCGAGCCGCTCGGCACCTTCGACGAACTTCTGGGCGCCCGCCTGGAGGAAGGCGCTGGGCGGCCGCCGGATCTGCAGCCAGCGGCGGATGGTCGCGAAGGACTCGGCCAGCCGCTGCTCGTCGAGGTCCGCCCGGAAGCCCGGTCCGTTCCAGCGCTGCAGCACCGCGGGGGGAACGTCGAAGCAGACCGCGTTGTTGACCACCGTCGAGCCGCCGACGCACATTCCCTGCAGGACCTGGAAGCTGAAGTCGCGCGAGAGCTGGAGGGCGCCGTCGGCATAGAGGTTGGAGATCTGCTGCACCTCGTCTTCGCTGAACTCCGACGGGTCCAGGTGGCGGCCGCGCTCCAGCACGAGCACGCGGTTGCCGGCCTCGGCCAGGCGATAGGCGACGATCGCCCCGGCGGCACCGCTCCCGATCACCACCGCATCGGCTGACAGCGTGTCGCCGTCCGCCTCCGCCGCCGCCATGGAGGTGACGCGCGGGCGGTTGGGCTCGACCGACCTGACGGCCTCCGCATAGCGCTCGCGCTCGGAGAAGGGGACATAGCCGACGGACGCGAACGTCCGCTTGTCGCTGTAGTAGCCGAGGTAGGCCATCTGCTGCGAGAGGCGGAACATCGCCTGGATCAGACGGCGCGCGACGTGGAGGCGACGGAAGGCGATGTCGTGGACGAAGCGCCGCTCGACGAACTGCCGTCGGCTGTCCCGGTCGAGCATGGGAAACGGCGGGCGAAGGTAGCGGAGCGGATAGAGCCAGAGGCCGAGGAGGGCGAGCTTGACCACCCACTTCCGTTGGGCGCGGAAGCTGGCCATGTAGCTGTCGACGTTGCGCGCCACCTGCTCGGGCGCCAGGCGCTCCGCGTCGACCACCACCTCGGCGAGCGCGGCGAGGGCCTTGAACGCCGGGCCGGGCAAGAAGCGCTTGCCGCGCGCGCCCGTCTGATCCGCCGGCCGCGGTCCGGCCGATTCGATGGGGGCGGGGATCCTCACGTCTGGGACGCTAGGTGGACATCTCCCTCGATACAGCGACTGTACGCCACGTCCGACGCGCAAGGCAAGGGCGCGCTCGGGCGGTTGGTGCGGCGCTCAGCCGGCGGGCAGGCGCACGACGGTGCGGCCGGTGGCCTGGCCGGCGAGGAGGGCGTCGAGCACCGGCTCGATGCCCTCGAGGTCGACCTCGCGCACGATTGCGTCGTCGAGCCCGCGCGGGCGCAGGTCGCCGGCCAGGCGCGACCACACGGTGGTGCGCAGCTCGTGGCCGGCGGCCACGGAGTCGATGCCGAGGAGGCTGACGGCGCGCAGGATGAAGGGCAGGACTGTGGTCTGCAGGCCCGCGCCGCCCGTGAGGCCGCTGACCGCGACGGCACCGCCGTACCTGACGGTGCGCAGGGCGTACGCGGTGGCCGCGCCGCCGACCGGGTCCACGGCCGCCGCCCAGCGCTGGCGCTCCAGGGGACGGTCGGAGGATGCCGTCGCCTCCTCGCGGCTCAGCACGTCGTGGGCGCCGAGAGCGCGCAGGTAGTCGTGCTCGGCGGGCTTGCCGGTGGCCGCCCAGACCTCGTATCCGGCGCCGGCCAGGGCGCCCACGGCGGTGCTGCCGACGCCGCCGCTGGCGCCGAGGACGAGGACGGGGCCGTCGGCGGGCGTCAGGCCGTGAGCCTCGAGCGCGTGGATCGACAGGCCCGCGGTGAGACCGGCGGTGCCCAGCGCCATCGCCTGGCGAGCCGAGAGGCCGTCGGGCAGGGGGACGACCCAGTCGGCCGGCACCCGCGCGTACTGCGCCCAGCCGCCGTGGTGGGCGACGCCCAGGTCATGGCCCGTGACGAGCGCCTCGCTACCGACGGGAACGTCGTCGTCGTCGGAGGCCACCACCTCGCCGACGAGGTCGACGCCCGGCACGAGCGGCGAGATGCGAGCCACCTGGCCCTTCGGCACGGTGGCCAGCGCGTCCTTGTAGTTGATGCTCGACCACCCCACGCGGATGGTCACGGCCCCGTCCGGCAGATCGCCGGCCGACAGGGTCGCGGGGCCGCGATCGACGGCGCCGTCGCGTTGCGTGGCCAGGAAGGCGGGGAAGGAATCGGGGACGGTCATCTGGACGGACTCGGCAGGGTAAGCGCTTTCGCTGCGGAATGAAGCGCCATGTCGCGTCTGCTCGCCGTCGTGGCCACCTTCTCCGTCGGCGCGTTGATCGCTCTCCAGCCGCCGGTCAACTCCGAGCTGGGCAAGCGCACCAGCCTGATCGCCGCCGCCTTCATCAGCACGGCCCTGGCCACCGTCGTGCTCGGCGTGCTCGCTGTCGCGCTGGGCGAGGCGGGACAGGTGCGCCGGATCCCGCACATCCCGGTCATCTACCTGGCCGGCGGCCTCATGGGGGCGGCGCTCATCTCGGTGTCGCTGGTGACCGTGCGCACGCTGGGTGCGGGCGGCGTCGTCGCGGCCACCGTGGCCGGCCAGCTGGTGGTCTCTGCCCTGCTGGACCGCTTCGGCCTCCTCGGCCTCGAACGTGTGGGCCTGACGCCGGCGCGTCTGCTCGGCTTCGCGCTCCTGCTGGCCGGGACGGTCCTCGTCACCTCGCGCTGAGGCAGGCGCGTGCCAGAGTGCGCGGGTGCTCGACCTGCGCCTGCCGTTCCGCCCGCCCCTGGACGCGCCGGCGCTGCTGGCCTGGCTCGGCGCGAGGGCGGTGCCGGGCGTGGAGGAGGTCGCGGACGACGCCTACCGGCGCAGCCTGCGTCTGCCGCACGGCGCAGGGGTGGCCGAGCTGAGCTTCGCGCCCGGTGCGGTGCGCTGCCGGCTCTGGCTCGACGACGAGCGCGATGCCGATCCGGCGGTCGAGCGCTGCCGGCGCCTGGTCGACCTCGACGCCGATCCCGGCGCGGTGGCCTTGCACCTGGGCAGCGACCCGCTCATCGGTCCGCTCGTGGCGGCGGCGCCCGGGTTGCGGCTTCCGGGCGCCGTCGACGGGGCCGAGCTGGCCGTGCGCGCCGTCCTGGGGCAGCAGGTCTCGGTGGCGGCCGCGCGCACCGCCGCCGGGCGCCTGGCGGCGGAGCACGGCGATGCGGTCGGGCACCCGCGCGGTGGTGTGACGACGGTCTTCCCGTCCCCGGCGGTGCTGGCCGCGCTGGACCCGGCCGCGCTGCCCATGCCGCGCGCGCGGGCCGACGCCCTGGTGGGGCTGTGCCGCGCGCTGGCCGACGGCGACCTGAGCGTCGAGGCCGGCGCCGACCGCGCGCAGACCCGCCGCGCGCTCCTGGCCCTTTCCGGCATCGGCCCGTGGACCGCGGGCTACGTGGCCATGCGCGCGCTCGGCGACCCCGACGTCTTCCTCGGCGAGGACCTCGGCGTGCGCCGAGCGCTGGCGGCGCTCGGCGGACCCAGTGACCTGGTCGAGGCGCGGGCGGTGGCCGCGGCGTGGGCGCCGTGGCGCTCCTACGCCAGCCAGCACCTCTGGCAGGCGCCGGTGCGACCGGGGAGCCAGGTCCACCGCGGTATGTCGTTATCTTGACCACCCGCCGTGTCCGGCTTCGGCCCCGAGCACCTGCCCTACGGGGTCTTCCGCCGCGCGGGCGAGGCGCCGCGCGTCGGCGTCAGGCTCGGCGACGGCGTGCTCGACCTCGCCGAGCTGGCTCGTGACGGGCTGCTCGAGGAGGATCCGGCCCTCTTCGCGCAGCCCTCGCTCAACGCCCTCATGGCCGCCGGACCTGCCACGTGGACGCGCGTGCGCGAGACGCTCCAGGCGCTGGCGGCCGGGCCCGACGCCGAGCCCGCCGCCGTGCCGCTGACGGAGGCGCAGCTCCTGCTGCCCGTCGCCGTGGGCGACTACGTCGACTTCTACTCGTCGCTCGAGCACGCCGCCAACGTCGGGCGCATCCTGCGCCCGGACTCCGACCCGCTGCCGCCCAACTGGCGCCACCTGCCCGCCGGCTACCACGGGCGGGCGGGCACGGTCGTGGTGAGCGGCACGCCGATCCGCCGGCCCCGCGGGCAGCGGCGCGAGCCCGGCGACGCCGCACCCGTCTACGGACCGAGCGTCAGGCTCGACATCGAGCTTGAGCTCGGCTTCGTCGTCGGCGCCGCAAGTCGGGCGGGTGAGCCGGTGGCGGTCGAGCGGGCGCTGGACCACCTCTTCGGCGTGGTGCTGCTCAACGACTGGAGCGCCCGCGACCTCCAGGCCTGGGAGTACCGGCCGCTGGGCCCGTTCCTGTCCAAGTCCTTCGCCACCTCGGTCTCCGCGTGGGTCACGCCGCTGGACGCGGTCCTTCAGCGGCGCGTCCCGGCGCCGGCTCAGGATCCCGAGCCGCTGCCCTACCTGCGCGAGGCGCCGTGGGCCTTCGATCTCGACCTCGAGGTCGAGCTCAACGGCACGACGGTGTCGCGCACGAACGCTCGCAACCTCTACTGGTCGGCGGCCCAGCAGGTGGCGCACATGACGGTCAGCGGCGCCTCGCTGCGCACGGGCGACCTCTTCGGGTCGGGGACGATCTCGGGGGCCGGGCGCGACGAGCGCGGGTCGCTGCTCGAGCTGTCGTGGAACGGGGCCGAGCCGATCGCGCTCGACGACGGATCGCCGCGCACGTTCCTGGAGGACGGCGACGAGGTCGTCCTGCGCGGCCGCGGCGGCGAGGGGGTCGTCCTCGGCGAGGTGCGAGGGCGGATCGAGCCGTCGGGCTGATGGCGCTGCCCAAGGCCGTACGCCGCCTCGCGCCCGATCGCCTGCGCCACGACGTGCGGCTGCGGGCGCTGTTCGTCGGGACCGGGCTCATCCCCCCGCGGACCATGCACTCCGAGGACGACGCCGCCGTGCTCCGGGCCACCGCCGCCGGGCGACGGCGCGTCGTGGAGATCGGGGTCTACGAGGGGTCGTCGGCGGCCGTGCTCTGCGAGGTCCTCGATGCGCGCGCCGAGCTTCACCTCGTCGACCCGTTCGGGCACCACGGCTGGGCCCTGCCCGCCGGCTGGGGCGCGACCGAGGGGGCGAGCCGCCGGGTCGTGGCCCGCGCGCAGCGCCGTCACCACGGGCCGCGCGTGAGCTGGCACGTCGACTACAGCGCCGCGGTGGCCGAGCGCTGGGAGGGCAGCGTCGATCTGGTCTTCATCGACGGCGATCACAGCGAGGAGGGCGTGCGCGCCGACTGGGAGGGCTGGCACCGCTTCGTCGCGCCCGGTGGCGCCGTCCTCTTCCACGACGCGCGGCTGAGCCAGCCCGGCGGGCGCGGCCTGCCCGGGCCGACGGTAGTGGTCGACGGCCTGTTCCGCGGGCCGAGCGCGGTCGCGGGGTGGAGCATCGCGCGCGAGGCGGACCGGACGGTGGCGGTCGTGCGCGACGGGGCCTGACCGCGCCGGCGGCTCAGAGCCCGTACTCCTCCAGCAGCTTGAGCCACAGCTCGCTGCGCGTGGGGAAGCACGGCACCGCGTGCCAGAGGTCGTCGAGCGAGACCTCGCCGATCACGGCGATGGTGGCGGCGTGGAGCGCTTCGGCGACCTCGGGGCCGGTGAAGGTGGCGCCCACGATAACGCGACGCCGCTCGTCGACGACGATGCGCGAGGTGCCCGGAGCGCCGTGGCCCACGAAGCTCGCGCCCGCGTTGTCGCCGGTCGGGACGTCGACGGCGCGCGCCTCGATGCCGGCCTCCTGGGCGCTGGCCAGCGTGTGCCCCACGGCGGCCACCTGAGGGTCGGTGAAGGTCACCCGCGGGCTCAGCGGCCCGTCGCTGCGCAGCGGCGGCTCGCTCCCGAGGATGCGATCGGCGGTGAGCCGGCCCTGGTACTTGCCCATGTGCGTGAGCAGCGCCCGGCCGTTGGCGTCGCCGATGACGTAGAGCCAGTCGTGTCCGGGCACCCGCAGGGCGTCGTCGACCTCGATCGGGCGCCCCGGCTCGACGCCGAGGTCCTCCACGCCGAGGTCGGCCGACAGCGTCCGCCGGCCGACCGCCACCAGCACCTGCCGCGCCGAGACGCTCGAGCCGTCGTCGAGCTCCACGGTGACGCCCTCGTCCGTGCGCTGGACCGCGGTGGCGCGGACGTCGGCGCGGACGAGGACGCCCGCCTCCGCCAGCGCCACGCACACCTCGTCGCCGGCGAACGGCTCCTCGCGCGCGAGCACGCGCGGCCCCGCCTCGATGACCGTCACCTTCGTTCCGAAGGAGGCGTAGGCGCTGGCCATCTCGACGCCCACCGTGCCGCCGCCCAGGACCACGAGGCTCTCCGGCACCTCCTCGGACGTCACGGCCTCGCGGTTGGTCCAGGGCCGCGCCTCGCGCAAGCCGGGGATCGGCGGGACGAACGGCTCGGTGCCGGTGGCGATGACCACCGCGCGGCGCGCGACGAGCGTCTCGTCGCCGACGCGGACGGTGCGCTCTCCCCCGAGGCGCCCGTGTCCGCGCACGAGCGTGACGCCCCGCTCTTGCAGCCACGGCACCTGCACGCTGTCGTCGAGGTGATGGATGACCTCGTCGCGGCGCTCGAGGGTCGCCGGGACGTGGACGCCGTCGGACGTCTCGGCCGCCCCGCGCACGCGGTGGGCCTCGGCCAGCACCTGGCCCGGGCGCAGCAGCGCCTTGGACGGCATGCAGCCGTAGTAGGAGCACTCGCCCCCGACCAGATGCTGCTCGACGACGGCGACCTCCAGGCCGCCCTCGCCCAGCCGTCCGGCGCACACCTCCCCGGCCGGACCGGCCCCGATGACGACGACGTCGAAGCTGCGCTCGCTCATGGCGCCGCAGTCAACCCCCTGCCGCGGGGCGTTACAACTCAGGGCGCCAATGGACGACATCGGCCTCGTCACCGCCGACAACCCGGGCCCCTTCACGCTGCAGGGGACCAACACGTGGCTGGTGGGCCGCGACCCGTGCTTCGTCGTCGACCCGGGCCCGCTCATGGAGGCCCACCTCGAGCGCGTGCTCTCCGACGCGCGCGACCGTGGCGGGATCGGCGGGATCGCGCTCACCCACGCCCACCTCGACCACTCCGAGGCGGCCGGCGAGCTGCGGCGGCGGGCGGGCGGCGTGCCGGTGGCCGCGGCGGCCTTCGAGGGCGCCGACGTGCGCATGGGCGACGGCGACGAGCTCGGGCCGCTGGGCGCGCTGGCGACGCCGGGCCACGCCGCAGACCACCTCGTCTTCGTGGCGGGCGGCGCGTGCTTCACCGGCGATGCGGTGCTGGGGGAGGGCTCGGTCTTCGTGTGGCCCGACCCCGGCGCCCTGCGGGGCTACCTCGGGGCGCTCGAGCGCCTGCGCGCGCTCGACCTCAACGTGATCTGCCCCGGCCACGGGCCCCTCGTCCTCGATCCGGCGGCCAAGCTCGACGAGTACGTCGCCCACCGCCTCGAGCGCGAGCGCCGCCTCGTGGCGGCGCTCGCCGCCGGCCTGCGCACGACCGACGAGCTGCTCGACCGCGTGTGGAGCGATGCACCGGCCGCGCTGCGCCCGGCCGCCGCGGTCACGCTGACCGCCCATCTCGACAAGCTCGAGGAGGAGGGCCGCCTGCCTGACGGCGTGCAGCGCCCGGCGTTCCCGTCCCTGGGCGAGGTGTAGGCGGCGGTGGGCGCGCCCTAGGCGGCGCGCTCGAGCCAGCTGAGGAGCTCGGGGTTCATGTCGGCGCGGGCGGGCTCGAGCTCGTCCAGGCGCGCGGGCTCGCGCAGCGCGATGCGCATGACCAGCGCGGACGTGACGTCGTGACCAGGGCGGTGCAGGAGCTCCACGGCGTCGCCGGCCCGCAGGACGCCGGGCGTGGCGACCGCGAGGTAGGCGCCCGGGCGCCCGGCGGCCACGAACCGCCTCGGGAAGCGCGGGTCGCCCATGCGCGCGCCGAGCTTGGCGCACGGCGTGCGCGGCCCCGACACCTCGAGCTCGACGGTGCCGACCCGCCAGCGCTCACCTACGCGCGCGCCGCTGACGTCGACGCCGGACAGCGTGAGGCTCTCGCCGAAGGCGCCGTCGTCGAGCGGGCGGCCGAGCTCGCGCTCCCACCACGCGACGTCCTCGCGCGCGTAGGCGTAGACGGCCTTGTACGGGCCGCCGTGGTGGCGCCGGTTGGCCTGCTCGTCGCCCGCCACCCCGTTGACCGCAACCGCCACCGCGCCGCTCACCGGACGCTTGACGATCGCCGAGCGCACCACGCGCGCACCGATGGCCAGCGGCGCCGGCCGGCCGACGTTGACGGACACGAGGCGGGCGACGGGCTCCATCGGTCCAGTGTCGCAGGCGCTCTCAGACGTCGGTCGCGTCGCCCGTTTACCGGCGCGGGCGGGGTGGCAGAATGTTGTAGGTGCAACCGATCAGCGTCCTGCACTTCTCCGATCCGGGATGCCCGTGGGCCTACTCCGCGTCGCCCGCCTTCGCGACGCTGCGCTGGCGCTACGGAGACCAGCTCGACTGGCGCCTCGTGCTCATCGGGCTGACCGAGGACGCGCAGCAGTACCGCGACCGCGGCTACACGCCCGAGAGCCAGGCGCGCGGCTACCTGAACTACCGGCGCTACGGGATGCCCTTCGCCACCCAGCCCAAGCGCCGGGTGGCCGCCACCTCGCGCGCCTGCCGCGCAGTCGTCGCCGCCCGCCTGCAGGATCCCGCCTTGGGCGAGGCCGCCTTCCGCGCGCTCCAGCTCATGCAGTTCACGACGCCGCGCGTGCTCGACGACGACGGCGATCTCGCCGCGGGGCTGCGGCGGGTGACGGGGCTCGACGCCGTGGCGACGGTCGGCCGGATCGACGACCGCGACGTCGTGCGCGCCTACGAGGCCGACCGCGCCCTCGCGCGCACCGCGGAGGGCTCGCCCACCGCGTTCCAGGGCAAGGCCGCGGCCACCGACGGCCCCGTGCGCTACACGGCGCCGTCGCTGGTCTTCCAGCGCGACGGCGTGCGCCTGGAGGCCGGCGGCTTCCAGCCCATCGAGGCCTACGACGTCGTCGTCGCCAACCTCGACCCGACGCTCACCCGGCGTCCGGCGCCGGGGGACCCGCTCGAGGCGCTCGAGGAGGCGCCGCTGGGCCTCGCCACCGCCGAGGTGGCCGAGATCATGCGTCCCGGGACGCATCCGGCCGATCGCGACGCCACCGAGGACGCGCTCATCCAGGCCGCGGCCCGCGGCGAGGCCGTGCGCGTGCCTGCCGGCGACGACGCGATCTGGCTCGCGGCGCGCTACGCGCGCGAGTCGGACAGGTTCCTGCGCGCGACCTCCATCGCCGCGCCCAGGGGCGTGAGGCCGCCGGCCGCCACGTCGTAGATCGCTCGCAGCGTGTCCCCGATCCCGCGCACGCGCCGGCGCGCGACGCGCGGGTCGTAGCCGCCGGACTCGAGCTCGACGGAGATGTTGATGATGCCCCCGGCGTTGGCCACGAAGTCGGGCGCCCACAGCACCCCGCGGCGGTCGAGCAGCTCGGCCACCGAGTCGTCGGCGAGCTGGTTGTTGGCCGCGCCCGCGACCACGGGCGCCTGCAGCGCGGAGACCGCCTCGTCGTCGAGCACGCCACCCAGCGCGCACGGCGCCAGCACGTCGACGGGAGCGCGAAGCGCCAGCTCGGGCGAGGCCCAGCGTGCGCCCAGACGGCGCGCCTCGTCGCGCTTGCGGGGGTCGATGTCCGAGACCAGGAGCTTGGCGCCGCGCTTGGCCAGCAGCCGCGCCACGCGCAGGCCGACGTGGCCCAGCCCCACGACGGCGGCCGAGCGGCCGCGCATCGAGGTCGTGCCCAGCGCGCGCTCGACCGAGGCGAGCACGGCCGCCTCCACGCCGAGCGCCGTGTAGGGGCTGGGGTCGCCCGAGCCGCCGCGCGCGCGCGCGAGCCCCGACACGTGCTGCGTGCCCTGGGCGATGACCGTCATGTCGCGCGCCGAGGTCCCCACGTCCTCGGCGGTGATGTAGCGGCCGTCCAGCGAGGCCACGGTGTCGGCGAAGTCGCGCAGCACCGCCGTGCGCGCCGCGCCGGACGGCGACCCGTCGGGGAGCATGATCACCCCCTTGCCGCCGCCCAGGGGCAGGCCGGCGACCGCCGACTTGTAGGTCATGGCGCGCGACAGGAGCAGCGCGTCGCGGACGGCGGCGCGGCTGTCGTGGTAGCGCCACATCCGGCAGCCGCCGAGCGCGGGCCCGCGGACGGTCGAATGGACGGCGACGATGCAGTACAGCCCCGACCGCGCGCCGCGCCGTACGAGCAGCTCTTCGTGCTCGAGGGGGGCGAGGTAGCGGTCCATCGACAGCGCGACGATAGCGGCCGCGGCGAGCGCCACGTCGCGCAGCGCGCTAGCCCGTGGGGGGCGTGGCGGGCCCGGGCGCGGGAGCGGCGGGGTCGGCGGCCGGGTCGGCGGCGCTGGAGCTCGCCGATTCGGCGGACGGGGCGGGCGTGGCCGGGCTCGGCGATCCGGCGGACGAGCCGTCGCCGCCGAGCGGCGTGGCGTCGGCGACGTCGGGCGCGGGCGGCTCGTCGGGCGCGACGACGCCGCCCGTCTGGGCCTCCTCCGGCGTGGCCGCGGGGGCCGAGACCGTACCGGCGGACGTGCCCGCGTCGCCGGCCGAGCCGTCGGCGGCCGGCCTGGGAGCCGTGACCGTGTGCTCGCGGCGCTGGGAGGCGCCGATCGGCGCGTCGTGGCCGCGCAAGGGATCGCGCGCGCGCGCGGCCGGTGCCCGGGCCGTCGTCGCCGCGGCCGGCGCCACGCGCGTCGCCGACGCCGCGTGGTGCTCGCGCTTGGCCGGGACCGCGTGTTCGCGCACCTCGACGGCGCCGCCGCCGACGACCGCCGCGCAGCAGACGATCGCCGCCACCTTCGTCGCGGTCGCCGTCGCCGCGCCCGCGCCGCCGACCAGCGCGGCCGAGCCGCCGGCGCTCGCTCCGGCCGCGGCGCCCGACGAGGCGCCGCCGAAGCCGAGCAGCTTGGCCAGCGCGGACAGCGAGCCCGGAAGGCCCGGCTGCAGGGCGGCCAGCCCGCGGTCGACTGCGCGCAGCGCGCGGCGGTAGTCGCGACACGCATCGCAGTCGCGGAGATGGCGGCGCGAGCGTCCGCTGGCGCGCACGCCGCGACGCTGGGCGCGCGCGAGCTCGGAGCGGATGTCCGAACACGCGGTGTCGCGCGCCTCGCCCGCCTCGACGAGCCCGACGCGCGCGCGCACGAGCAGCGACTTGATCGCCGGCACCGACGTGTCCAGGGCATCGGCCAGCTCGGCGTAGGACAGCCCGTCGAGCTCGCGCATGAGCAGCGCCGAGCGCTGCTGCTCGGGCAGGCGCTGCACGTCCTGCACGAGCTGGCGCAGGCACTCGCGGCGCTCGGTCTGGTCGGGCGGGTCGAGGATCGGGCGGCGCGAGAGCTCGTAGACCTCGGCGGCCGGCGGCACCGGCCGGCGCAGGTGGTCGATGCAGCGATTGTGGGCCACGCGGTACAGCCAGGCGCGCAAGGTCACCGGACGCTCGTCGTGGCGCAGCGCGCCGTAGGCGCGCAGGAAGACGTCCTGGAGCACGTCCTCGGCGTCGGAGCGCGATGCGCCCAGCATCTGGCGCGTATACGCGAACAGCCGCTGGCGGTAGCGGTCATGGATGGCTCGGAAGGCCTCGTCGTAGCCCAACCGGAAGAGCGCGACGAGCTGGTCGTCGGTGCGCAGCCTCAGCAGCGGACCGTGGGCCGTGATCCGGCCGAGGCCCGACGGAGCATGGAGTGCTGAAGCTTCCACGGGGCGCTCCCTCCGCCGACTCTAACGCGCGCGCTGGCCGGAAGTTCCACTTTGCAGCGCCTCGACCACGTGCCCGTACACGTCGCGGTCGGCGTGGCGACCGAAGAAGACGTCGAGGTGGGTGTAGCCGGGGAGCTCGACCAGCGCGTGGCGGCCGGGCTCGAGGGCGTCGAGCCAGGCGTGGGTCCGGCGCTGGCCGCTGGGCAGGAAGCAGCGGTTGGCCGAGCCGGCCAGGAGCGTCCAGCGCGGCCGGTTCACGGGAGGCTGCGCCACCGCGTCGTCTGGCAGCTCGTCGGCGCCGTCGACGGTCACGAGGTGGCCGGCATCGGTGCAGCGGGCCATCTGGCGGAAGAACGAGGTCGGGACCGAGCCGAACTCCCGCGCGAGCCAGCGGTGCGTCGGCGGGTCGAGGTTCGCGTGGTCCCACAGCACGTTGCCCCCCACGCCGTACGTGAAGTTGGCCATCTGGCACACCGGCTCGCGACATTCGCGCCGGACCGCGCGCGCGACGAGCGCGAGCATGCGCGCCCGCGCGGCGGTGGGCCGGATTGCCCACTGGGGATCGAAGCCGGGATAGCCGAGCTGCATGCCGGGCAGCAGCAGCTCCATCCGCAGCTTGGACAGCCGCGGCACGTCGACGTGGAACGACACCGCGTTGGAGACGACGTCGGTGACCTCGGGCACGAGCCCGCCGGCGCAGGCGAGGGCGAACGACGTCGATCCCTGGCAGTGGACGACCGCTTTCAGCGTCTGGACGCCGGTCTCCCGCAGCACCGTCGCGATCAGCGCCGGGTGGTCGAAGCGCGCGACCTCGTCGAGCGTGTACTCGCACTCCGGCAGGTCGATCGATCCGCGCCAGTTGCCCAGCCACACGTCGAAGCCCGCCGCGACGAGGGCGTCGACCAGCGAGTGCCGCAGCGGCGCGCCGTAGAAGATCTCGGCACGCACGCCCGTGCCGTGCAGCAGCAGCACCGGACCGGCGGTCGGCTCCGCCTCGCCACGGATGTGGTGGAGCGTGAGGGCGCGGCCGTCCGCGGTGGTCACGCCGAGGACGCGGCGGCGCAGGCCGGCGCGCCCGGGGCAGTCGTGCCACTCCTCGGAGACCTGGCGCGCGTCGGGGAAGTCGGTGGGGACGGTCACCGACCGCGGGCCGGCGTAGGCCTGCACGAGCGTGCGGGTGAAGAAGGCGCCGTAGCGCAGCCGGTCGCGCAGGCGCCCGCGCATGCCCAGCATCAGGCTCACGAAGCCCGGCAGCGAGACGTGCAGGATGCCGGTGGCCATGGGCGTCGCGTCGGGCTCCTGCTCGCGGTCGATCCAGCCGGCGTAGAGCCGCGTGAAGAGCGTCGTCGTGTCGACCCACGCGTCGCGGAACCAGCCGTCCTCGACGCTCTTGTAGCCCGCGAGCGTCACCTGGCGGCCGGCATGGTCGCGGGCGAAGAGGCGGTAGCGCAGCGCCCGTCGCCGCGGACCGCCGGCCTGCGGCAGCAGGTTGAAGGTCCCGTGCTCGATGGGCAGCCGGCCGCCGAGGCCGTCGCAGTCCAGCCAGCCGCGGCACGTCGCCTCGTGCTCGGGATCGGCGAAGAAGGGCGCCGGATCCTCGACGCGCACGTCGATGTGGAAGCCGCACGGCGTGCCGTGCCACCAGCCCTGGTTGTAGTCGTCGGTCTCGAACGAGACCTTCCCGCGCATCGACTCCGACCAGGTGAGGGCGGTCACAGCAGGCCCCCGGCGATCCGCTCGGCGAGGGCGGCAATGGTCATGCTGGGGTTGACCCCCACCGGGCCGGGGAGGATCGAGCCGTCGGCCACGTAGAGCCCCTCGCAGCCGAACACGCGCCCGTGGGGATCGACGACGCCGTGCTCGGCGTCGCGTGCCATCGCGCAGCCACCGAGGGGATGGACCGTGAGCGCTCGGGCGTAGCGCCCTCCGACTGGCCACGTGCGCCCGCCGAGCGCCTCGCCCATCCGCCGCGCCGTGGCCTCGAGCCCTTCGAAGTAGCCACGCGAGGCCTGCCCGCGCCACCTCAACGTCAGGCGGTCGCCGCGCAGCTCCATGCGTCCGCCGGGCACGTCGCGGCCCATGCCCAGCAGCGGCATCATCGCCGCCGACGAGCGGGCGGTCCCGAACAGCTCCGAGGCCGAGCGCCGGCGCAGCGCCCGCGCCAGGTCGCCCGGCAGCTCGGCGGCGTGCCAGAGCCACTCCGAGAAGGCGGGTGCCCCGGCATCCTGGATCACGAAGCCCCGGCCGCTGGGCGACTCGGCGTCGGGCACGCGCGCCGACGCGGTGATGACCGGGCCGGTGGCCGGGTCGAGGTAGCGGTCGGCGCCGCGCAGGAACATGAGCAGGTCGCCGTTGCCCGAGAAGCCGTGGCCGAGGCGGCGGCTGACGCCCGGCACGGCCAGCCGGTTGCGCAGCAGCAGCCCGGTCGAGCCGAAGGTGCCGGCGCCGAGCACGACGCGCTCGGCGCTCACCTCGCGCTCGGCCTTGGCCACGGGATCGAGCAGATGCTCCGGATGCTGCGCGCGCGCGGCGAGGTGCTGGCGATAGCGCACGCGCCATCCGCCGTTCGCGCGGTCGAGCGTCGTCGCCTCACAGCAGGTCCGCACGCCTGCGCCGGCGCGCATCGCCGCGGTGAGGTAGGTGAAGTCGACGGTGTGCTTGGCGCCGTACTGGCAGCCGACGTCGCAGCCACCACAGAGCCGGCACGTCTCGCGCGGCGCGCCGTGCAGGTTGTCGTGGCCGTCGTCGAAGCGCGCGCCCGGGCGCTCGCCGAAGGCCACGGCGAGCGGCGGGCGCTCGGCCCGCAGCCCCGCCAGCTCGGCCGCCGCCAGCAGCCCGCGCGTCTTCGGCGTGCGCTCGGCCCAGGGGTAGGGCTCGGGCCGCTGCATCGCGGCGACGGCGTCGTAGTGCGCGTCGAGCTCGCCCGGCTCGAGCGGGAGCCCGTCGGCGCCGAAGGTCGACGGGTCCTTGCGCAGCATGACGTTGGCGTAGATGAGCGAGCCGCCGCCGAGGCCGCTGGCCGTCAGCGCGTCGATGCCGTCGAAGCGCCGGAGCTCGAACAGGCCATGCCGTCCGCGGCGCGGGTCCCACAGCGCGCCGCGCCATTGGCGAGGGGTGCGCGGGAACGAGCCCGGCGGCCACGGCTGGCCGCGCTCGAGGACGAGGACGGAGGCGCCCGCCTGCGCCAGGCGGCAGGCCACCACCGAGCCTCCGAATCCCGACCCGACGACGACGACGTCGTAGCGGTCAGCCGGCATCCTCAGCCGGCATCCTGGGGGTCCGGCTCGTCGGGCCGCGCGGCGCGGCCTCGCTCAGCCGGCATCCTGGGGGTCCGGCTCGTCGGGCGGCGCGGGTGGCCTCGCTCAGCCGGCATCCTGGGGGTCCGGCTCGTCGGGCGGCGCGGGTGGGCTCGCTCAGCCGGCATCCACGTCCCACGTCACCGGCCGGCGGGGGTCGGGCTGGTAGGCGCAGAAGGTGCCGGTGCGCACGGTCGTGGCGAGCTCGTGCCCGAGGCGAGCGTCTTCGTCGGCGATGCGGCGGATCTCGCGCTTCAGCGCACGGGTGACGTTCACGCGCGCGCGCTCCGCGTCCGAGGCGGCGCGCCGGTCGCGCCCGCCGAGGCCAACGGCCGACGACAGCTCCTGCGCGATGAAGTCCATCTCCTCGCGCGCCCGCGCGCCGCGCTCGGGGTCGTTGAACGCCTCCGCCTCCTCGATCTCGGCGCGCAGGTCCTCCATCCGCGCGCGATACTCGGCCTTGGCCCGGGCGTCGAGCGCCGGGCCGGCGTCCCCGGTACCGGCGCGCACGGCAAGGCCCTCGGCCTCGAGGCCGGCCGGCGCCGCGCCGCCCTCGCCGCCGCGGGCCACGTCGACGGCGTGGAACTCGACACCCGGGTGGGCCAGCAGCAGCGCCAGGTGGCGCAGGCCCTTGGCATCGCGGACGCGCAGGACGCGGCCCTCGTAGTCAAGGCGCCACACGTCGCCCTCGCGGGCAAGCGCGGCGGTGAGCGAG